>JAOZOF010000412.1 GCA_029933425.1 Marinilabiliaceae bacterium | reverse complement strand
GGTTTTTATACCTCCTCCCTGTCCCGCCTGAGGCGGGAGGGGACGGAAGGGGGAAAGTAAAAGAACCCAAAGAGGGTTTCGAATTTAAAGTTGTCAAGGTCACAGTGCTCTGTACCTAAAAGTAATAGCAGAACTATCTGGGGATTTGTGATCCTTCCGACGCTTTCCTGTTCATCACCTTGTTTTGAACAGGAAAGGTCCTTTATATTGATTTATTTAAGAAAGACATTGATCCGATTGAAGTGATAACGAAACCGGATCAATCGTCGAAGAATGGAAAAATAATTATAGATGATGAAAAAGATATTAAAAGCAACACTATTTGTTCTGACCGTTTTGATCGCAGTATCCTGCACACAAAACAAAAAGGACACATCGAACCTGCAGTATGTAGATATGTACATCGGCGGGGTGGGCCACCTTCTGCACCCGACACGCCCTACCATGCACCTGCCGAATCAGGAGATACGAATGTATCCCATGCGCAAGGATTACCTTGATGATCAGGTCGCTTTCTTTCCGCTTACAATTGCCTCGCACCGTAACGGAGAGCTGTTCGGGATACTTCCGGGCACAGGTGACCCTTTGAAAGGTATCTGGAACCAAAAGCAAACTTACGATTATGATCTTGAGATAGTACGACCTTACTACTTCTCAACATATTTTATCGATGATGAGATAACTGCGGAGTTTGTTCCGGGAGTCAAAGCCGGGTTTTACAGGTTTTCTTTTCCTGAAAATGCAGATAGAAGGGTAAAGCTGAATATTAACTACAATGGAAAGTGGACAAAGATCGATGATTACACGATCACCGGAGTTGAGGATTTTGAGGGTATGCATGCCTACGTTTACGGAGTGTTCAATCAAAAGGGGGATTTCCGTTTCGATGAGGAGACTATCATCAACAAAAGAAGGAAGACTTCACGTATCCAGCCCAATGCCTGGGTTACCTTTACCGGAAACAGTAAAGAATCTGTTGAGTTCAAGTATGCCATATCGTTCATTAGTGTCGATCAGGCCAAAAAGAACCTTGAAAAAGAGATACCCGGATGGGATATGGCAAAACTGAAAGATCAGGGGCAAAAGATATGGGAAGAAACTCTTGGTCAGATACAGGTTAAGGGCGGAACGGAAGCTCAGAAGAGGGCTTTTTACACTGCTTTGTACAAGACCTACGAACGTATGGTAAACATCACCGAGGACGGCCGATACTACAGTGCTTATGATCATAAGGTGCACACCGACAAACGAGACTTCTACGTTGATGACTGGGTGTGGGATACCTACCTTGCACATCACCCGTTGCGAATGATCCTTAAACCTGACCGTGAGGCGGACATGCTTCAGTCGTATGTGCGAATGTACGAGCAGAGTGGATGGATGCCTCAGTTTCCGCTGCTTTACAAGGACAATCCTGCAATGCACGGATTTCATTCAACCATTGTTTTTCTTGATGCTTATCGCAAAGGGATCCGTAATTTCGATGTTGAAAAAGCTTACGAAGGATGCCGCAAGAACGCTACTGATGCTACCATGCTTCCCTGGCGTAACGGTCCGAAATGTATTCTTGATACTTTCTATCGCGAGCACGGTTACTATCCAGCTTTGAGAAAAGATCAGAAAGAGTATGTGAAGCGTGTTCATTCGTTCGAGAGACGTCAGGCGGTGGCTATCACTCTTGCACACAGTTACGACGACTGGGCTTTGGCCGAGTTTGCCAAGGAGTTGGGCAAAGAAAAGGATTATGAATATTTCTACAAGGAATCGAAGAATTATGTCAATGTTTACAATCCTGAGAAGCACATGATGTGGCCGAAGGATGAGGATGGTAACTGGATAGACATTGACCCAAAATTTGACGGAGGTCCGGGAGGAAGGGATTACTACGACGAGAACAACGGTTACACATACATCTGGCAGGTTCAGCACGACATAAAAGGACTCATCAAACTGATGAGCGGAAATGAGGAGTTTGTAAAGCACCTCGATAACCTTTTCAGAGAAGACCTTGGCAGGACAAAGTATCAGTTCTGGGCTAAGTTTGCTGATGCCACGGGAATGGTAGGTCAGTTCTCGATGGGTAACGAACCAAGTTTCCATATTCCGTATCTGTACAACTATGCAGGTGCGCCGTGGAAGACACAAAAGCGTATCCGCTTCCTGCTTGATGCCTGGTTCCAGGATAATATCTTCAGTATTCCCGGTGACGAGGACGGCGGGGGTATGACAGCTTTTGTGGTTTTCTCATCAATGGGATTTTATCCCGTAACACCCGGTATCCCGGTTTACACCATCGGCAGTCCGGTGTTTGAGGAGGTTGACATCAAACTGGAAAATGGTAAGACATTTAAAATGAGAGCACACAATTGCAGTGTGAAGAACAAGTACATTCAATCAGCTAAGTTGAACGGAAAGCCGCTCGATAAGCCGTGGTTCACCCACGAGGATCTGATGAACGGAGCAGTGGTAGAGCTTGAAATGGGCCCATATCCGAATAAGGAGTGGGGGAGATAGGCAAAGTTTAGCGAGGGCGTCGCTTTTCCTCACCCCCTTGAAGTAATACACGTTAGGTCATAGGCATATGTTCTTCCCCCTCT
>JAOZOF010000117.1 GCA_029933425.1 Marinilabiliaceae bacterium | reverse complement strand
GCGCTTACCGACTTTATCTTTATGGTGAATAAGTCGAGTTACATGTTCGTTACGGGACCGGATGTGATAAAGACAGTTACTCACGAGGAAGTTACAAAAGAGGAGCTTGGCGGAGCCATGACGCATAACTCAAAAAGCGGGGTAGCACATTTTATCGGAAATGATGATGAACATACCCTGATGATGATACGTGAGCTCTTAAGCTTCCTGCCGTCGAACAATCTGGAAGATCCTCCGGCAATTGCCTCAAATGATGATCCTGACAGAGTTGATGAGTCGCTTCAGGAACTTATCCCTGCCGATCCGAACAAACCGTATGACATGCATATTCTTATCAAATCGGCTGTAGATGATAATCATTTCTTTGAAGTAATGCCGCATTATGCGCAGAATATCATCATCGGTTTTGCCCGTATGGACGGTAAACCTGTGGGGATTGTTGCCAATCAGCCGAATTACCTTGCAGGTGTGGTTGACATTAATTCATCAGCCAAAGCAGCCCGTTTCGTACGTTTCTGTGATGCTTTCAATATTCCTATCGTTACTTTTGTTGATGTACCGGGATTCCTTCCCGGAACTGTCCAGGAGTACGGCGGAATAATCAAGCATGGCGCCAAATTGCTTTATGCCTATGCCGAAGCTACAGTGCCTAAGATCACTATCGTTACGCGTAAGGCTTACGGTGGTGCTTATGATGTTATGGCATCGAAACATCTTGGTGCTGATATCAACTATGCTTATCCTACTGCCGAGATCGCTGTTATGGGACCTGAAGGTGCCGTGAATATCATCTTCCGCGGTGAAAAGGATGAGAAGGCCAAGCAGAAGAGGGTAGATGATTACCGTGATAACTTTGCAAATCCGTACCGTGTTGCCGAACAGGGGTATATCGATGAAGTGATCTACCCTAGAGATACGAGGCTGAAGCTTATCCAGGCTCTTGACATGGCAAGGAACAAGAGTGAATCAAATCCTCCGAAGAAACACGGGAATATTCCTTTGTAGACAAAAATATACTTATAAAAAAACTGCCGCGAATGATCACGGCAGTTTTTTTATGGTCTGTTATTTTCTTAGTTCACCGAAGGTTTCTGACTCTTTTTCCGGGTCTTTTTTATCGATGTTACTATCTTATCTTTCTTTTGATCATAATCAACTAAAATAACATCCCCCTCGGTAATTGAAGCCTCAATTATCACTTCAGCCATTTCATCCTCAAGGTATTTTTGTATTGCACGTTTCAGAGGTCTCGCGCCAAACTGCACATCATACCCTTTCGATGCAATGAAATCCTTTGCAGCATCGGTAAGCTTAAGTTTGTATCCCAAAGCATCCACTCTTTGATACAATCCCTTAAGTTCAATGTCAATGATCTTGTGAATATCGTCCTTGTAAAGACTGTTGAAAATCACCACATCATCGATCCTGTTGATGAACTCGGGAGCAAAAGCTTTTTTAAGGGCTTTTTCGATCACACTTTTGGTGTGGTCCTTATCGCTCGGAGCATTCTTGGTGGCAAAACCAACGCCACGCCCGAAGTCCTTAAGTTCCCTTGTGCCGATGTTCGAGGTCATTATGATGATCGTATTCTTAAAATCGACTTTACGTCCCAAACTGTCGGTCAGCCTTCCTTCGTCAAGAACCTGTAGTAAAAGGTTGAATACGTCGGGATGCGCTTTTTCTATCTCATCAAGCAACACCACGGCATACGGACGACGACGCACTTTCTCGGTGAGCTGTCCGCCCTCTTCATATCCTACATATCCCGGAGGTGCACCAACAAGGCGTGATACGGAGAATTTCTCCATGTACTCACTCATATCGATACGTATCAGTGCATCGGTAGTGTCGAACAGGTACTGTGCCAACACCTTGGCAAGATGTGTTTTACCCACACCTGTAGGCCCCAGGAAGATGAATGAACCAATAGGACGGTTCGGATCTTTCAGTCCGGCACGGTTTCTCTGAATGGCCTTAACTATCTTGTTTATGGCATCATCCTGTCCGATGATCGACCCTTTAAGCTCTTTACCCATCTTCAGAAGACGTGAACCTTCGGCTTGTGCAACACGCTGAACCGGAATACCGGTCATCATGGCAACAACCTCGGCAACCTTCTCTTCATCAACTGTCTCGCGGTGTGCCTGCAGCTCCTCTTCCCACTTGGCCTTGGCCTTGTCTAGCTCTGCCATCAGCTCTTTCTCCTTGTCACGGAAACTTGCTGCAAGTTCAAAATTCTGAGCCTTGACAGCTTTTATCTTATTGGCTTTTGTATCTTCTATCTTACTTTCTATCTCAAGTATCTTTTCAGGCACAACAATGTTCGAGATGTGTACTCTTGAACCGGCCTCGTCAAGAGCGTCAATGGCCTTGTCTGGCAAATGCCGGTCAGTGATGTAACGCTCAGTAAGTGTCACGCAAGCCTTAATGGCCTCAGGAGTGTAGTACACGTTATGATGATCCTCGTACTTCTCCTTGATGTTGTTAAGTATCTCGATGGTTTCCTCAATGGTAGTAGGTTCGATCATCACTTTCTGGAAACGTCGTTCCAGGGCGCCGTCCTTTTCAATATGCTGACGGTATTCATCAAGAGTAGTGGCACCGATACACTGTATCTCACCACGGGCAAGAGCAGGTTTAAGCATGTTGGCGGCATCAAGCGAACCTGTTGCACCACCTGCACCCACAATTGTATGTATCTCGTCGATGAAAAGAATGATATCGGGATTCTTGCTCAGCTCGTTTAGAATGGCCTTCATCCTCTCTTCGAACTGACCGCGGTATTTGGTACCTGCCACAATTGAGGCAAGGTCGAGAGTAACAACTCTTTTGCCGAACAGAACGCGTGAAACCTTTTTCTCAACTATACGGATTGCAAGTCCCTCTGCAATGGCCGATTTACCTACACCCGGTTCACCAATCAAAATAGGATTGTTCTTCTTCCTGCGGCTTAGTATCTGAGCAAGACGCTCGATCTCTTTCTCACGACCCACAATCGGGTCAAGACGTCCCTCTTCGGCAGCTTTGGTGATGTCGATACCGAAATTGTCGAGAACAGGGGTTTCCGAACTGCTCTTTGTCGATCCTCCCGGACGTGCGCTCTCGCTGCTCCCTGAAGAGGAGAAGGGGCTCTCATTGTCATCATCGGGCGGGAATTCACTACTGCTCGACGGCTCCATAGTCTCCATCATGTGACGCACCTTATCGTATGAAATATCTTCTTCTGACATGATCTTTGAAATAAAACTTGTTTTTTCCTTTAGCATAGCTAATAACAAATGACCTGTGTTTATTGTTTCATCGTTCAGCGAGCGTGCTTCAAGATGAACAAGTTTCAGTATCCGCTCTGATGATTGCAACAGAGGAATATTCTTTACCTGGTGAGGCTTTTCGGCAATAAGATGCTTATCCAGGATATCCTTTACATTGTCCAGATCGACTCCGAAACTCTGTAATATCCTGATAGCGGTACCGTCACCTTCACGCAGGATGCCAAGCATAAGGTGTTCGGGAGAGATATAGTGATTTCCCAACCGCTCGGCTTCTTCCTTGCTGTAGGAAATCACATCTCTTATCTTAGGTGAAAAATTAAGATCCATATTTATTAATATCTTTTATCTGATACATTAAACGTTTAAAACGACAAATAGTTATCCTTTTAAACCATTTCCTTTTCATTTCATACCTCAAAAATAACATAAAAAGTCTAATTCACCTATTTTGGGGACAGGACAAATCTCTTTTTTTAAGTAAAATTAAGTGTGCCGGCAATGATGTTAAATGAACTAAAAACAGTGATTTCACATGTCATTCAACGGCTTAAAAGTGATATTGGATCGCTTATGCTGACCAATACTACGTATCTTGAATAATTGTTGATAAATTGTGAGTTTAAAATCTTTCAGGTTCGGCGGATTATACCTAAATTAGGGCGTTTTTTTAAATGGCTTTTAAGCCTTTTTTTATGAATTGGAATTTAACTCAAAATAAAATTATAAATGGCTGAAGGAGAAAGAATAATACAGATTGACATAGAAGAGGAAATGAAATCCGCCTACATCGATTATTCGATGTCGGTAATCGTGTCCCGTGCACTCCCTGATGTACGCGACGGTTTGAAGCCGGTTCACCGCAGAGTATTGTACGGAATGAGCGAACTTGGCGTGACTTCTACAAAACCTTACAAGAAATCAGCAAGAATAGTGGGAGAGGTGCTGGGTAAGTTTCACCCGCACGGTGATTCCTCAGTATATTTCGCAATGGTGCGTATGGCACAGGAGTGGTCGTTGCGCTATCCACTGGTCGACGGACAGGGAAACTACGGCTCGGTCGACGGTGACAGTCCTGCAGCAATGCGTTACACCGAGGCACGCCTGGGCAAGATGGCAGAGGAGATGCTGAAAGACATCGACAAGAACACGGTGGATTTTCAGCTGAACTTCGATGATTCACTTGAGGAGCCTACCGTTCTGCCAACCCGTATCCCAAACCTTCTGATCAATGGTACCTCAGGTATTGCTGTGGGTATGGCGACCAATATGCCTCCTCACAATCTTCGCGAGGTAGTAAAAGCAACGATCGCTCAGATAGATAATCCTGAGATTGAGATCGAACAGCTTATAGAGCACATCAAAGCTCCCGATTTCCCGACAGGCGGGATTATTTACGGTTACCAGGGAGTTTTAGACGCATTTAAGACGGGAAGAGGCCGGGTAATGGTTAGAGCCCGCACTGACGTAGAGACTGATGCACACGGCCGCGAAAAGATCATCGTATCGGAAATACCATACCTTGTTAATAAAGCAGAACTGATAATCAAGATCGCCGACCTTGTAAACGACAAGAAGATAGATGGGATTTCGAATGTTAACGATGAGTCCGACCGTCAGGGAATGCGTATTGTTATCGACCTAAAAAGGGATGCCATTGCTAATGTGGTACTCAATCATTTGTATAAGTACACGGCAATGCAGACATCTTTCAGTGTCAACAACATTGCACTTGTGAACGGACGTCCGCGAATGCTGAACCTGAAAGAACTTATCCATTACTTCATCGAGCACCGACACGATGTTGTTGTACGTCGTACCCAATACGAACTCGATCAGGCAGAGAAACGTGCGCATATCCTTGAAGGACTTATTATTGCAAGCGACAATATTGATGAAGTGATCAAGATCATCAGGGCAGCACAAACACCGGAAGAGGCACGTGAAAATCTCATAAAAAGATTTGAACTGACTGATATCCAGTCACGTGCGATCGTCGAGATGCGACTTCGTCAGCTTACGGGTCTTGAGCAGGATAAACTGCGTGCCGAGTATGACGAACTGATCAAAGAGATAGCTCATCTGAAAGAGATACTTGAGAACAAAGAGATGCGAATGAACATCATCAAGGAGGAGCTTGAAGAGATAGACAGAAAATACGGTGATGATCGCCGTACCGATATAGTTTACAGCTCTGAAGAGTTCAATCCCGAGGATTTCTATGCCGATGACGAAATGATAATCACCATATCGCACATGGGATACATCAAGCGTACCCCGCTCACCGAATTCCGCACACAGGGAAGGGGAGGGGTAGGAGCCAAAGGTTCCACAACCCGCGATAATGATTTCATCGAATACATCTATCCTGCATCGATGCACAACACGATGATGTTCTTCACACAGAAGGGACGCTGTTTCTGGCTGAAGGTGTATGAAATACCCGAAGGTGCCAAGAACACCAAAGGACGCGCTATGCAGAATATGCTGAACATCGATCCCGATGATAAGGTAAAGGCCTTCATCAAGGTGAAGAAGCTTAACGATGAAGAGTACCTGAACAGTCATTACATCATTATGGGTACCAAAAAAGGTATCATCAAGAAGTCATCACTGAAGGATTATTCTCGTCCGCGTGTGAACGGTGTGAACGCCATTACCATTAAGGACGGGGATGAACTACTTCAGGCAAGACTTACCGACGGTAATGCGGAGGTGCTGATGGCCACTAAGAAAGGTCGTGCCATAAGGTTCAATGAAAAGCACGTTCGCAGCATGGGAAGAACGGCAGCAGGAGTGAAAGGTATAACCCTTTCGGCACCGGATGATGAAGTGGTTGGCATGATTTGTGTTGTTGATCCTGAGGATAATATTCTTGTGGTTTCGGAAAAAGGGTATGGAAAACGTTCCAGACTGGAGGATTACCGAGTTACCAACAGGGGCGGTAAAGGAGTGAAAACCATGAAAATATCCGAAAAGACCGGTAATCTTATCGCTATAAAGAACGTTACAGACGAGCATGATCTGATGATCATTAACAAATCAGGAATTGCCATCCGTCTGGCAGTGAAGCAGATAAGTGTTCTGGGTCGTGCCACCATGGGAGTGAAGCTGATCAATCTTTCTAAAAAGCAGGATGCGATCGCATCGGTTACCAAAGTGCCGTCAGCAAACGGAGATGAGGAAACCGGGGAAAACATCGAAAATGGTGATGTAAATGAGCGACAAACAGGCACAGAAGAGAATTCATCCCCTGAAACGAATGAATAATAATTATAAATTATTTATATTTGCACCTAACTACTTATTAAAATTAAATGAAATGAAACGATTTATTCTTTATTTATTTTTTGCATTTAGTATTTCTACTGTTTATGCCCAAAAGGGTAAAGTGACCGCAGCCGACAGCTATCTTACAACTAATGATGCAGAATCGGCTAAAAAGGCTATCGATGCAGCTCTGGCCAACGAAAAATCAAATACCTGGCCCAAGACTTACATTGTGGCAGCAAAGGTTTACACCCAGCTTTACAAGGAAGGCAAAGATCCTCAGGGTGTTATGAAAGCCTATGATTTTTACAAGAAGGCTATTGAACTTGATGCCAAAGGAAATGAAAAAGGAAAAGGAAAAGGAAAATACAAAAAAGACATCCTTTTTGCTCTTACATTCTTTGTTGCCGATATAACCAATGCAGGTATTGAAGCATTTAACAAGGAAGATTACAAAACTGCTTACAAGGCTTTCGAAGCTGTGTTGAAGCTCAATAATGAAGTGGAAAGGCTTGAAGATATTCCGGAAGACAAGATGAGTATTGATACAGCAATAGTTTATAACTGTGCTTTAGCTGCATATAATGCAAAGGAATGGGATGATGCCGAGAAGTATTTCAAGAAAACGATAGCCTTGGGATACGGCGGAGGTGATGCTGTTCTTCTTCTTAATCAGGTTTATGTGAACACTAAAGATTCAACAAAGATGGGACAGAATCTGCTTAAAGGTGTGGAGCTTTATCCTGAAGATGAAAGAATCCTTACTTCTCTTATTCAGTTTTATCTGTCATCGAAGAATAATGAGGCAGCTTTGAATTATCTGAATAAAGCTATTGAGAGAGATCCTGAAAATGCTTCTTACTATTATGCACGAGGTGTTTTATTTGAATCGATAGATAAAGAAAAATCGATTGAGAATTACAAAAAAGCTATTGAGATAGATCCTAAGTTCTTCAATGCTCTTTTCAATCTAGGAGTAATTTACTACAATAAAGGTGTTGAAGAGCAGAATAAGGCTAATGAAATGACCAATATGGATGAATATGAAAAGGAGAAGAAAATAGCAGAAAGTTATTGGGAGCAGGCTTTACCTTATCTGGAAAAAGCATTGGATATTCAACCTGATAATCTTGATGTTCTTGAAAGTCTTAAAGGTTTGTATTATCGTTTCGACAGAATGGATAAGTACAATGAAATTAAAGCTAAAATAGAAGCTATTAAAGGAGCTAAGTAATTACCACTTACAATAGAGGAGAGGATTGTTGAAAGACGATCCTCTTTTTTTGTCTCAACATATCCTACTAAACATAATAACAATTCTAAGACATTTGTAGATTTAGTATGAAAATAAAGGATCAGGATTGAGGCTAAAAAAAGGAATTTACATAAAAACCTTCATCCATACCCTAGGATATCTCTTGTGGAATTATTCCTGGTTTGACGGATTTCAAATGCTTTATTGTTTTTTCCTTATTCTGAAGCAGACTGTCATTAACTTTTTCATTATTTTTTATCCCAGAATAGTCATTAGAGTTGCTAAACAATTCCAATGACTATCGATTTAGACATTCATCAAAACAGTGAATCTCTAAATCAGGATTAACCCACTTCCTGATGTATAATCGGCCTGCCTGTTGCAGACAGGGATTAGTGCAGCTCGTTCTTCTCTTCCTGCTGGACAATTCGGGTTTAATAAGATTGTATCACTCCTTTAATACTGAAAAAAAACACCTATCTTACTTAACATAATTAACATTGTTAAATTAAAATAGAACAAATACAATTCATCATTTATCATTTATAAAGTAAATGACACTGAAAACGGCTATGTATCCTGCCGGAAATTTTCCGGCACAAAGCAAAGTATACAGAAATAAAATTTAGAATATTATCTGAGGTCTGTGTTTTTTGGATGCCCACATCCTGTCGAGTTCAAACAGATCGTAATCAGGCCACTCTTTAACACCGCGTGTTCCGCGTTCCATCATTCTGAAGATATCTGTTGCAAGTTTAGGGCCTTTCCAGTTACCTGTGTTAAAAAGAACAACATATTCCAGTCCGTCGGATTTGCGAACCATTAGAGCTGACGTGCCGGCAAGTGTACCGGTACGGAACCAGCCGTATTTATTAACCCTGCGCCATCCAAGCGGACTCATACCCGGTGATACAGGTGTAACCATTTGTTCGATCGATTCCCTGCTTAATGCATCTTTTACCGAAGGCATTTCATCAATTGCCAGAAGAAGTTTCAACAGATCGGTTGATGATGCCACCCAACCCCCGGCAGCCCCAAGGGTTTTCATGTCGTTGCCTCCATACGAACGCAATACCATCTCGCCTGATCCTGAGTAGTCTTCTACATAGTATGTCACCTCGGGTTCATAATATTTTACCTCGTATTCGTTACGGTCTTTTAGGTAACTGCCTCCTATCTTCATGTCGAATATACCCTGAGGATAAAGAACATGCGTCTGAATGTATTTCTCATAAGGCATTCCGCTGACCTTACTGATAACCTCACCAAGTACCATAAAGCCGAAGTTTGAGTAATACGACATTGTTCCCGGCTTGAAATGAAGTCTTTTTGAGAGTACGAACTGTATGATATCCTGTTGGTTAACAGGCAATGGCTTATGTAACTTCCGGGCTACCACAGTCGGCATGAACATCGGATCGCCCCAACGGGTAGTCCATCCCCCTGAATGGTTAAGCAGGTTGAGAACAGTGATGTTTTCCACCTTCTTATCCCTGTAATGCAGGTAAACGGAGTCGTTCAGAATACCGTCAGGACCAAAAACATGACGGTCAAGACTAAGTTTTCCCTCCTCGATCAGCTTAAAAATGCCTACAGCTGTAACCAGTTTTGAAACACTTGCTATACGAAAAAGATGGTACGGCTCGACAAGTATCTCATTCTCCCTGTCGGCATAACCGAACCCTTTGGCATAAACCAGTTTCCCGTCTTTAGCAACAGCCACAGAAGCGCCCACCATATGTTCACGTTTCATGAAACGTGACACCTGCTTTTCAATATTCTTAAATTCCTCTTTTTCAGAGTAAAAGTTAGTTATATGGAATGATGAAGGGTGATTGTCGGGAGCTGTGAAGTTATTACCGAAAGATTCCGATTCCGGTGCAATAAATGAGTTGCCTGTCAGTATAGTGGCCCCGAGTGAGGCTATTATTAATGTTTTTGTAAATATCTTAAGTATCATTCAAACTGTTTTGAACCGTGCAAATTTAAAAAATTAATTTGACGAAAGAAACAAAACTGAATATTATCAGTCGTTTACATACCGTTAAACTTGAAAACCCGCAAGAATGTTACACTTTTGGCATAAAAAGATATCTTCGAAGTCTGATTAGCATGATAAGAGCCACAGGAAACACACTTGCAGGAAGCTCCTGAGGGATCAGTTTCCAGCCCAGCAGGACAATGATCAATGAAATCCATGTAATGTATAGCAGAGCCTTTAAAAACCTGTTCTTACGGGCTTTTTTAATGAACATGAAGAGTATAAGATTGATTGGCATTGCCCACAGTATGTTATAATTTGCCCCGGT
>JAOZOF010000116.1 GCA_029933425.1 Marinilabiliaceae bacterium | reverse complement strand
TTTTCATTATCTATATTTATGTATGCACTTTTAAAAGCAAATCCGAAACTGTCGAATAATAAAAGAATACCCATGGCCACAATGAGTGATGAAAAGATCAGTCTTGATACACTTAGTTCTGTATAGGTATGGAATAACAGAGCTACATAAAAAAGTATCATTATGGTAATTATAATTGAATATTTTTTATTGGGCTCGATCTTATTTAATGAAACTTTGTATTCCATTGGATCTGAAATTTTAATTTTAAGCAAATTACCTCTTAAAATATTATATTGCAAAAAAAATGCTTCATGAATCTGTATCCTGCTAAAAGTTATTTGAAATATCTGCTGAAAGCGAGGCATTATAAAGGGCATGGCATTCATAGTCCTTTTATGTATGAGCTTGTAAGTGAGGTTTTGTGGGACAAACATCCGTACTATTCATTTAGTGAGATAGAAAAGTACAGGAAAGAACTTTTGAATTCAAAAAAAGTAATTCATGTTAGTGATTTTGGTGCAGGCAGCCATAAATTAAAAAACAACATAAGGAAGATATCTGATATTTACAGTTCAGCTGCCATAAAAAGAAAATATGGTGATTTTCTGTTCCGTCTGGTATTACGATTTAATAGTCAGACCACTGTTGAGTTGGGAACGTCATTAGGTGTTTCAACGATGTATCTTGCATACCCAGGAAAGCAGAACAGAGTTTTTACTATTGAAGGATGTCCTGAAACAGCCGATGTTGCCCGTGGAGCTTTTAAACGTCAGGGATTATCAAATGTAAATTTATTAACAGGCAGGTTTGTCGATGTGTTACCTGTTGTTCTTGAAGATATTGAGGTTGTCGATCTTCTTTTTGTTGACGGTCATCATGAGAAGGATGCTACATTAGAGTATTTCAGAATGTGCAAGGAGAAGGCCGGTAATAATTCTGTTTTTGTGTTTGATGACATTCACTGGTCGGAAGGAATGGAGGAGGCTTGGGAGGAGATTCATAACGATCGTGATGTAACTGTTTCGGCCGATCTGTACCAGTTGGGACTTGTGTTTTTTTGTAAGGAATGTAAGAAGCAGCATTATGTTGTAAGATATTAAACTAATAATTTAGTTGATATTAATGGAATAATTTCAATATTTACTTATATTTGTTCTTCTTATTTAAAAAGATGGAACATAAACTGATCGAAATAACAGGCCTGAAGAAGTATTACACTGTGGGGACACAGACTGTAAAGGCTCTTCAGGGAGTATCGCTCACAATTTATAAAGGAGAGTATGTGGCGATAATGGGGCCGTCGGGTTCAGGGAAGTCAACTCTGATGAACCTTATAGGAGCACTTGATACTCCTACATCAGGAATTTACATACTTAACGGTACGGATGTCAGTCACATGGATGACGAAAAGCTTGCAGCAGTCAGGAACAAGGAGATCGGTTTTGTGTTTCAGACGTTCAATCTGTTGCCCCGTAACAACGCTCTTGACAATGTGGTTTTGCCTCTTATTTATGCAGGTTTGCCAAAAGCCGAAAGAGAGAAGAAAGCTATTGAGGTATTGAAAAGTGTCGGATTGGAATCCAGGATGACACATAAACCCAATGAACTTTCAGGTGGTCAGCGCCAGAGGGTTGCTGTGGCACGTGCTCTGGTAAATGATCCTTCGATAATACTTGCTGATGAACCTACCGGAAACCTCGACTCCAAAACATCGGTGGATATAATGCGCCTCTTCGATCGTATCCATAAGCTAGGTAATACCGTGATAGTTGTTACTCACGAAGAGGATATCGCCATGCATGCTCACCGTATAATCCGGCTTAAGGATGGTCTCGTGGAATCGGATGTCATAAATGAAGAGGTTACATTAGTTTAATAAGGGGTAATATTTCTGTTTGATTAGTGAATACAGGTGTTATTTATTGTAAAAAAACAACTGCTCTGAAACAATTAGCTCACATTTGTATTAACTTTGCAGCCAATTATGGAGCGTTCAAGCAGATTTGTCCGGAAGTTGCTGATATGGCGGATTAAACACATTAACCAGCGCCAGTTTATTTTAATACTTAGTTTAATAGTTGGGATTCTTAGCGGATTGGCAGCCGTTATTCTTAAGAATACCATACATTTTGTACACACTATACTTACCGAGGGTTTTTCCGTTGATTCCAAGAACCTTCTCTATCTGGTGTACCCGATGCTGGGAATCCTTATTACAATATTACTTGTTAAATATGTCATAAAGGATAGCCTGGGACACGGAGTAAGTAAAATACTTTATTCCATATCAAAGCTGGGAGGTAAATTGAAGCCTCACAATAATTACTCCTCGATGCTTACAAGTACCTTCACTATCGGTTTCGGAGGTTCGGTTGGAGCGGAGGCGCCTATTGTGCTGACAGGTGCATCGCTGGGGTCAACACTTGGCAGGATATTTCACCTGAATTACAAGACAGTTACTCTTCTTATCGGATGCGGTGCATCGGGGGCCATTGCCGGAATATTTAAAGCACCTATTGCCGGATTGGTTTTTACTCTTGAAATACTCATGCTCGATCTTACAATGGCATCGCTTGTGCCTCTGTTGATCTCAGCTGTATCGGCATCAACAGTGGCATATTTTTTCATGGGTAAAGACGTTGACCTTACTTTTCATCTGATTGATCCTTTTGTTCTTGAAGAGATACCTTTTTATGTCATTCTTGGTATTGTCGGAGGTCTGGTCTCACTCTATTTTACCAAGGTGGTCATGGGCGTTGAAGGTAAGTTCAAAAAGATTAAGAATACTTATGTGAAGTGGATAGTGGGAGGGGTGTCATTAAGTCTTCTCATTTTTATTTTTCCGCCACTTTATGGTGAAGGCTATGATACTCTGATCGCTCTTTTGAACAACAATACTGATGCTGTGGTACAGGAGAGTATGTTCTACGGATTCCATGATAACATGTGGGCCATCTTCTTGTTTCTTATTTCACTTGTGGGGTTTAAAGCATTTGCCACTGCTACAACAACTGCCAGCGGCGGGGTAGGAGGTATCTTTGCGCCATCGTTGTTCGTTGGCGGTGTGCTCGGATACGCATTTTCACTTTTCATAAATAATTCGGGACTCTATCATCTGCCTGAGGCGAACTTTACCCTTGTGGGTATGGCAGCTATAATGTCAGGGGTGATGCATGCACCGCTTACCGGTATTTTTCTTATTGCCGAGGTTACCCACGGGTACGGCTTGTTCATTCCGCTGATGATCACGTCAACGATATCATACCTTACCATAATGTATTTTGAACCGCACTCAATTTACACAAAACGTCTTGCACAGCGTGGAGAACTTATCACGCATCACAAGGACAAGGCAGTATTAACACTGATGAAACTTAACAAGGTGCTGGAAACGGATTTCAGCAAAGTGAGTCCTGATACAACTCTTGGTGAACTTGTGAAAATTATTTCCAAGTCGAAACGTAATATTTTTCCTGTTGTTGATGTGAATGATAATCTTCTCGGTATCGTTACATTGAATGATATCAGGGAGATAATGTTCAACAGTGATATGTACGGAGAGACAACTGTTGAAGATCTGATGACGGTACCTCCGGCATTCATACAGCATGATGATCACATGGATAGGGTAATGCAAAAATTTGAAAGAACGGGAGCCTGGAATCTGCCTGTTGTGAAGGATGGAAAATACCTCGGTTTTGTCTCCAAATCAAAGATCTTCTCTGTTTATCGCAGGGTGCTCGTTCACTTCTCCGATGAATGATCCTGTGCATTGTTCTGAGTAATAGTTGGGATGCGACTGTGAGCCGCGTGTGTGATTTTGTCATAAATTTTACAGGCTTGCCTGTCCTGTCGGGCAGGCTTTGCAGCAAAATTTCCGCCAAAATCAAGGACTTCCTATCCTTTTTTATCCTGGGGTTTACACCCCGGGCCAATAATATGTCGCTCCTACGGAGCTTTTTTGGAGATGTCCACCGTATCTTTTGAAAGCCCACCTGTATTTTACCCCTCCCATCCCTGCCCGACTTCGCTAGTCAGGCGGGCCCTAAAGGGGAAGCTTTTTATGTTCCTCCTTTAGGCGGGTAGGGGGTGAAAAAACGGAGTTGTGACGGCAATCGTCAAAGGAACGAAAACAAACAGTGAGCGGGTGACTGCCAGTCACCCGCTCACCTCCGAAAATAAGGTAATAAGGTATTCATGTTTTGGTATCGTTTTATACTAAGGTTTATTTTTGAAAATAAGGTTTTACAATTCTTCAAATACTCACTTCCTCGGTTTCTCACCTGTACAGGACATTCAAGTGTTCGTAACGAAGTGGAGATCATCGAATCGTCACGATAATGACAAAACCTTTTCTTTAAATATGTGTTGTGAATTTATTTCTCAATAATTTTTGCTAACTTAAGGCATCAGATCAAATTACATAAAATAGCATAATATGTCAGGACACAGTAAATGGGCGAATATAAAACATCGAAAAGGAGCACAGGATGCCAAACGGGGTAAAATATTTACTCGCATTACCAAGGAAATACAGATTGCCGTAAAAGAGGGCGGGACTGACCCTGATACAAATTCGCGATTGAGATTGGCAGTGCAGAATGCACGTTCGGTGAACATGCCGAAGGATAATGTTAACAGGGCAATAAAAAAGGCTTCTGAAAGCGGTAGTGAAAAATTCGAAGAGGTTACTTACGAGGGATACGGGCACGGCGGCGTTGCTGTCTTTGTTGAGTGTGCAACCGATAATCATAACCGCACGGTAAGCAACATCCGTCACATCTTCTCGAAGAGGGGTGGAAGCCTCGGAACGAACGGTTCTCTGAGTTTTATTTTTGAACGTAAAGGTGTTATCAATGTTCTGAAAACTGACGATATTGACATCGATGAGTTTGAACTGGAACTGATAGACGCCGGAGCAGAGGATTTTGAGATAGAAGATGACCTGATAGTGATAACCACTGCCCTGGAGGATTTTGCTGCTGTGCAGAAGAAACTTGAGGAGATGAATGTGGAGATCAGGGATGCAGGACTTCAGCGGATACCGAACATGTATAAAAAGCTTGATGTTGAAGAAGCCAAAAAATTTCTAAGAATGATCGATGATTTTGAGGATGATGATGACGTTCAGAATGTGTATCACAACCTGGAAATGACCGATGAACTTGCCAATGCTTTGGCGGAGTAATAGTTAACTTTCAGAAAAAATATTTCAGGGACTAACCTTATTGAATAATTTGCGTATACAAAATCGAAATTCAAATGAAAGTAATTAAAAGAGTAAATATGAAACGCATTCTTATCCCTGTTGATTTTTCTAAGGATTCTGTAAATGCCGTGAAGTATGGCATAAATATGGCTAATAAACTGGAGGCCGATGTCAGATTGATACATGTAAGGACGGGAGATAATTATGCGCCTGAATTTGCCGGTAATGAAGTGATGCTTCGTATCAATGATCAGCTTGAGGTCTGGATCAAAGAACTTCTCGAAAGGGTTAGTGCCGATTATTATGTAAAAGGTGGAAAGATAGACTGGAAGATCAGAAAAGGTAATGTGGTTCATGAGATCTCAAATCAGGCAAAGTATGACGATACAAGTCTTATCGTTGTGGCTTCACATGGAATATCAGGTTTTCAGGATAAATTTATTGGCAGTAATGCATACAGGCTTGTGGCGAATGCTCCGTGTCCGGTAATTGTGGTGCGTCATGGTGTTGAATACGATACTGAGATCAATAAGATAATTGTACCTGTTGATTTCGATAAAGACAGTGTGCGTATAGTTCCTGTGGTTGCAGGTCTGGCAACTGTGTGCAGGTCGAAGATCATCCTGGTAGGGTTGCGTGACAGTTCGTTCAATCATGTATTGTTAAGGATAAAATCACAGATGAACCTTGTAGAGAAATATATTAAAGAGCATGCTGATCTGGATATTGAAAAAGTAGTTCTTTCAGGACGAAATCTCTCAAAAAGACTACGTGCTTATGCAAAAGAGATCGATGCAGACCTGCTTGCCATCAGGATACATCATTCTGCAAATCCGTTTGTAAACATGTTCAGACCATTTGCGAACGACATGGTCAATTATACGGAAACGCCTATCATTATAGTTCCCACAAGTGATCTTTAAAAAACATATATCCGGGATTTGCTGTTCTGTTCTGAGAGAATAAGAATGGTTTGAAAAATTTATGGATAACCCAAACTCTAATTCCGTAAATCCACGTATTAATTATTATATTTGCATCACAATTTAAGCATGATGTTAAAGCAATTTTTGTTTTTTATTTTCTGTACCATTCCCTTCATTGTGGCAGGGCAGATAGTTACAAATGAATTGCCTTCCGATATTGTTCAACAGAACGTTCCGGGAGAGGGAAGGATAATTATTCATGAAGAGGAAGGGATATCTTTCCTGCTCGATACTCATATCGGGATGAATAAAAGCCATTCTTATGTCGACGGTTATCGGATACAGTTATATTCAGGGTCGGGACAGAAAGCTAAGCATGAAGCAATGAACGTGAAGTCGGAACTGCTTGAGCTTTTCCCTGACGAACCGGTTTACATGTCATTTACAGCTCCGTTCTGGGTAGTACGGGTGGGAAATTACAGGAATAAGTATGAGGCTTTAGGTCTGCTAAATAAACTCAGAAAGGATTTTCCCAACAGTTATATCGTGAAGGACGGAAACATTAAAATGGATGATCTTTAATGAGGAGTTAAGAAAAATATTAAACGCCGGAGTGTAACAGCATTTCCGGCATTATTTTTTATTTTTTGTTCGAAAGTTTGATCCATCAGGTTTGAGGTTAATAAATTAAGGGTAAATTTGCGCTTTAAAAATCTTTATTGAAAAATGAGTGACCAGATAAAACACGAATGTGGTATAGTTTTAATCCGTTTGCTGAAGCCGCTTGAATATTATCAGAAGAAGTACGGAACATGGATGTACGGGCTTAACAAGCTTTATCTGTTAATGGAAAAACAACATAACAGAGGACAGGACGGTGCAGGAGTTGTAACCATTAAACTCGATCAGCCTTCAGGTAAGAAATATATTTTCAGGAAACGTTCGAATAAAGAAAATCCGATACAGGATGTTTTCAGTCATATTAATGAATCTATCGTGAAAGAGGGGAACGGGCATCCTGATATGTACAGTGATTCCACCTATGCCAAAGATGAGCTTCCTTATGTGGGAGAAGTTTATCTTGGTCACTTACGTTACGGAACATTCGGTCGCCATAGTCTCGATTATGTTCATCCCGTTATGCGGGAGAACAATTGGCGTTCACGTAATCTTGTTCTGGCCGGAAACTTCAACCTTACTAATGTTGATGAGATATTTCAATCGCTTGAAGATCTCGGGCAACATCCCAAAGACTATACCGATACAGTTACAATACTTGAAAATGTAGGACATTTCCTTGATGAGGAAAATCAATACTGGTTCAGGAGGTACAAAAACGAGGGATTGGACAATCGCGATATTTCGCATCATATAGAAAAAGAGCTGGATATTTTCAAGATACTTGAGCGTTCAAGCCGCCGGTGGGACGGAGGTTATGCAATTGCAGGGATGATAGGTCACGGCGATGCTTTTGTGGTGCGTGATCCGTGGGGAATACGCCCTGTTCATTATTACATGGATGATGAGATCGTTGTTGTTGCTTCTGAACGTCCGGTAATACAAACTGCCATGAATGTGGGTGTTGAAGAGGTGCAGGAACTTAAACCTGGTTTCGGGCTGATGATCAAGAAAGACGGAAAAGTCACCGAGAAGCTGGTACGGGTACCACAGGAGCGCAAGTCATGTTCGTTCGAGCGCATCTATTTCTCAAGGGGAAGCGACCGTACAATTTATCTTGAACGTAAGCAGCTGGGGCGTTTGCTTGCTCCGATAATTCTTAAGAAAGTAGATTACGATTTTAAAAATACGGTTTTCTCCTACATCCCGAATACTGCCGAAACAGCCTTTTACGGCATGATGGACGGTATCAGGGAACATATCCGCGAGTGTCAGAAGAAGAGGATACTTGAACTTGGGGCCGACATTACAAAGGAGAAACTTGATGAGATAATGAATATTGCGCCGAGGGTGGAAAAGGTTGCCATCAAGGATGTTAAGATGCGTACTTTCATTGCTGACGACAACAGCCGTGATGACATGGTGGCTCACGTTTACGATGTTACTTACGGTATAGTGAACAACGACAAGGATACACTTGTGATTATTGATGACTCGATTGTGCGCGGAACAACCCTGAAGAAAAGTATCCTGCGTATGCTGAACCGTCTTAGTCCGAAGAAGATAATGATAGTTTCATCGGCACCTCAGATCAGATATCCCGACTGTTACGGTATCGACATGGCCAAACTTCAGGATTTTATTGCCTTCAATGCTGCAATTGAACTGCTAAAGGATAAGGGAAAGCAAAATGTTATTGATGAGGTTTATCAGAAATGTAAAGAGCAGCAGAACCTTCCGAAAGAGGAGGTGGTGAACTATGTAAAGGAGATTTACGCGCCTTTCACACCGGATGAGATATCTGCAAAGATGTCGGAAATGCTGCGGCCTGAAGAGATAGATGCTGAAGTAGAGATCGTTTACCAAACCATTGAAAATCTTCATGCTGCCTGCCCTAACGACAACGGAGATTGGTATTTTACGGGTAACTATCCCACGCCGGGAGGGAATAAGGTTGTGAATAACGCCTTCGTCAATTTCTACGAAGGAAAGAATATAAGATCTTATTGATCAGTCGTATATAAGTGTCGGGGTGGCTGCCTTCATTGTAAAGGAGCCACCCCGATACTATCTTATCGCTTCTGTTTTTAACCCAGCAAGCCCCTTACAATTTTTGATATCTCGCCGCCGTTGGCTTTGCCGGCAAGTTTCTTTGTGGCAATTCCCATTACCTTTCCCATCTCTTTCATTGATGTAGCGCCTGTTTCAGCAATTATTTCTTTAACGGCTGCTTCTATCTCTTCGTGGCTCATGGGTTCGGGAAGGTATTTACTGATGATCTTAACCTCGGTAAGCTCTTTCTCGGCAAGTTCGGTCCTGCCTTCTTTCTGATAAATGGCAGCCACATCATTACGCTGTTTTACCATTTTCTGCATGATCTTTACAGCATCTTCTTCCGATACTTCGCCGGAACTTCCTTTTGCCGATTTAGCCTCTATCAGCTCTTTCTTTATTGCTCTTAATGCTTCCAAAGCCGTTTTGTCTTTGGCTTTCATTGCATTCTTGATGTCTTCGGTTATTTTATCTGAGAAGTTCATTTTTTGTGATTAATTCAACAATTCAACAATTTTCTTACTAATCCACATTGTCATGCAGGTAGGGATTGTCTTTCCTCAATGTGACACCCTTATCAGGATCATTCGACAATGAAAATCTGCTTACTTTTTCGGTGCTGACCTGTTTTTTTTGTGTTTCGGGATTACCTCCTACCGGGAAACCTCTTCTTTTGTATGCAGGAACATTCTCAAGCTCTTCAATGAGTTTTTCATTTTCGATATCCTCTATCGACATCGATGAGGTAGGATGAGTAACCGGATTAACAGGTTCGTAACCTCCCGACATGGTGAAAGTGCCATCGTTAACCGGTTTCTTCGGTGTCGATGGTTGTTTTATCACCGGATTGTAGAGTTCATCGATCTCTTTCTGTTTTTTTTCTTTTTCTTCTTTGATGTTGAAAGTGATCGTTGCACCTGCTTCTAATCCTTCATCTTCAGCCTTGACTTCCGGGTTACCTTCTAACGATTGGGGCTCTGTAACTTCCGGCTCCTCTTCTGATTCAATGTCAGATACCACATTGCCGTCACTGTCGATGGTGATAACGGTCTTCTCAGACTTAGGTTCGGGTTTTACAACTCCGAAGTTGTCTTCGTTCGAATCGTAATCATAGCCGAAACCTGTTGCGATGATCGTGACATTTACTTTCTTGTCCAGCCTCGGGTCATTGCCTGTTCCCCAGATTATCGATGCACTAGTACCCACAATGGTCTGGATGTAATCGGTTATCTCGGTCACTTCATCCATTGTTATTTCATCTTTGCCCGAAGTGATGTTCAGAAGTATGTTCTGAACGCCTGATATGTCGTAGTTGTTAAGTAA
>JAOZOF010000411.1 GCA_029933425.1 Marinilabiliaceae bacterium | reverse complement strand
TTTAGCATTAATGTGAGTGAATAACTATAGGTGCAGCGCACCGTGATATAAAATTGTTTCTTCGTTTGAATGTGATATCGATTAAAGAAAATGCCATACCCCCATTTCTGCAGATATGGCATTTTTTAAGGTAGCAGTAATGTTTATTCGTTACTATCCGTTTTTTCTTCTTTTGTTTCAGTTGCTGCGGCTATTGCTGTTTCAGGCTTTTTCAAGCCGAAGAAAGCAGAATACAGTGCAGGAAGAACAATGATGGTAAGCAGTGTTGCAACGAATAGGCCTCCCATGATGGCAACTGCCATAGCCCCGAACATCGGGTCGGGGAGGAGTGGTGCCATACCGAGGATGGTTGTTCCTGCAGCCATTGCTACCGGAATGGCTCTTGAACGGGTAGCTATCACGATTGCTTCATACTGAGTCTTCCCGTTTTCTTCTATCTCAAGGTTTGCCTGGTCAAGCAGAACGATAGCGTTCTTTATGACCATTCCCACAAGTCCCAGGATACCGAGAACTGCAAAGAATCCGTAGAATAATCCTGAGGCGAGGAAAGCAAATGTGATACCAATGATAACAAGCGGCACCATGATGAGTATAAGAGTAACTGTTTTCCACTCACGGTACAATACCATGAGAATCGTGATGATGATAAGCACAGCAATAGGCACTTTGCCACCAATGGCTTCAGATGTCATCTGCTGGGTGTAGTAAATACCGTCCCACCAGAGTTTATATCCTTCAGGAAGAGGTATCGCACCTATCTTAGGCATCAGTCTGGCCTCAAGCTCATTGTTTCCTACACCCGGTACAGGATCACACTGGGCTGCAATATCAAGCTGACGATTGAACTTGTGAATGTAATAGTTCTCAAATTGGATAGGAATACTGTCGGTAACCTGTTCAAGAGGTATGATATCGCCTTTTGAGTTCATTACAGGCAGACTTCCAATTGATCCGTAATTGTAGTTGTTACGGTTCTCAGCTTTAAGCAATACAGGCATTACCCAGTCGCCCTGACGGAATTGACCTATTGCCTGACCATCACCTACACGCTGCATGGCCCTGGCCATATCTGTACGGGTCACTCCTGCTATACGGCCTTTGTTTTGTGAGTAAACAGGCGTCAGTTTCGGAGTTTTAACACCCCAGCTGTCGCGTATGTTAATTGCCAGCGGATCGTCGCGCATTATGGCTTTGGCCTTTTCTGCCAGCTCACGAAGCACAACAGGATCAGGTCCGTCGAATTTGGCTTCGATAATGGCATCCGGCGATGGCGCAACTTTGAATTTGTAAGCGATAGCCAATGCATCCGGATAGTTCGCATCAAGATATTCCTTGAATTTGGGCATCAAAGAATCGGCTGCTTTGTAGTCGGTTGTTTCGACCAGCAGGTTGGCAAGGTTCGGGCGCGGGCTCCATGAAACA
This sequence comes from Marinilabiliaceae bacterium, assembly GCA_029933425.1. Taxonomy (GTDB): domain Bacteria; phylum Bacteroidota; class Bacteroidia; order Bacteroidales; family Marinilabiliaceae; genus JAADEM01. The sequence continues at coordinate 1,187 of JAOZOF010000411.1, read as the reverse complement.
GAAGCCAGGTAATATCTCAAAGGTGAAGCTCCGAGTGTTACCGATACCTGCTTAACATCTTCACGTGTAAGAAGGAACTCTTCCATCTTCTTCACATCCTTTTCAACATCACGTATGTCTGCTCCTTCAGGAAGGAAGTAGTCGATCTTGAACATGGGTTTATTTATTGCAGGGAAGAAGTCCTGTTTTACATATCTGAACAACCAGATACTGAGGATGAACAATCCGATCACACTTGCAATGGTCAGATATTTTTTAGCAATGATGGTTTCAATAAAAGCAGTAAGCTTGTGATAGAAAGGTGTGTCATAAGGATCTTTGCCTTCACCGCCTCCTTTGCTCTCTTTAAGGATAAAGTCACCGAACGTTGTTGTTTGTATCAAAGCAAATATCCAGCTAAGAGTAAGTGCAATGGCAAGAACTGCGAATAATGGTTTGATGATCTCTGCGGTATTACTTGGTGCCAGATACAGCGGCAGGAACGACAATGTTGCGATCACCGTGGCAGCAAGCAAGCCCCATTGAGGTTTAGTTGCTCCTTCTTCGAGGGCCTTCGATCGTCTCATACCCCGTGCAATCTTCATCTGGGCATTGTCGGTTACCACAATGGCATTATCAACAAGCATACCCATAGCGATGATGATGGCAGCAAGCGATGTACGGTGCAGGTCGATGCCGAAAGGCAGCATTATGAACAGAGTTCCAAGAATTGAGAATAAAAGACTTGTTCCGATCAGGATACCGGCACGGGCACCCATTGACAAAAATATAAGAACAATAACAATGGCCAGTGATTCCAGCAGGTTCGTAATAAAAGTATTGTTGGCATCAAGAGCAACTTCATCCTCCGAATAGATATTGTTCATTTCGATTCCAACAGGAAGCTGAGGCAGAACATAATCCAGTTTTGCACGAATGCTTCTTCCTGCCACAACAGAGTTTCCTCCGTCGCGGGTTGAAAAGCCAATACCGATGGCAGGCAGACCGTCAAGACGCATCTTTTGTGAAGGAGGATCTTTGTAATCGCGTTCTATTGTTGCCAGATCACCCAGGCGTATCTGATTACCGTTTTTTCCTGTAATGATCAGGTTCTTCACCTCTCCTATCGTTTTAAATGTCCCTTCGGCATTGATACGTACATCAAAGTTCCCTGATTCAATTATACCGGGATTGACGAGCTGGTTCTG
>JAOZOF010000115.1 GCA_029933425.1 Marinilabiliaceae bacterium | reverse complement strand
CGCTAGACTTAGGATCTAGTGCCGAAAGGCGTGGGGGTTCGAGTCCCTTCATCCGCACAAATACACACAACCGTCTTCACTAACGATGTAAATCGGCAGTAGGACGGTTTTTGAATTTATAACACACTAAACAAAACAGATCATAACCCTGTTAGTAACACAACAGTGTATTTACATTACAAACAAAAACAAGTCAGATGAACATTTCAAAGGAAAACATCGAAGGATTAACTTCAGTAATTAAAGTTACTGTTAACAAGGACGATTATGAGTCAAAAGTAAGCGATGTACTAAAAGATTACCGTAAAAAAGTTAACATGCCCGGTTTCCGCCCGGGAAAAGTGCCTATGGGTCTTGTGAAAAAAATGTACGGTAAAGCTATATTGGTTGACGAAGTAAACAAGCTGATCTCTGAGAGTATCTCAAAATTCATTTCAGATGAGAAACTGGAGCTTTTGGGAGAACCTCTGCCAAGTGACAACCAGGAAGTTATTGACTTTGACAATCAGGAAGATTTCGAGTTTTTCTTTGACATTGCCGAGGCTCCTGAGTTCGAGTTGAGCCTTAATAAAAAAGACAAAATAATATACAATAAAATAGCCGTTACCGACGAAATGCTTGAGCAGCAGATGAAAAGTATCACAAGTCGTTTTGGAAAGCAGGAGAGCATTGAACAACCTACAGAAACCGCAGTGATAAAAGGTGACCTTGTTCAGTTGGATAAGGATGGCAACGAGCTTGAAGACGGGATCAAAGCCGAAGATGCAGTAATGTCGATGTCAGTAGTAAAAGATGAAGACATCAAGAAACAACTGATGGAAGTTAAGGTCGGCGAGACTATTGTGTTCAATCCGAGAAAAGCATTCCCGGATGATACAGAACTGTCATATCTTTTAAAAATAGAGAAAGAGGAAGCTGCCAATGTTGACAGCGACTTCAAACTTACCATAAAAGAGATCACTGATTTCAAAGATGCTGAACTTACTCAGGATATCTTTGATCAGGTTTACGGAAAGGATGTTGTAAAATCGGAAGAAGAATTCAAAGCAAAAGTAAAACAAGAGCTGGAAGATCAGCTTGCCATGGATTCCGATTACCTTTTCTTCCTTGATGCAAAAAAGAAGCTTGTTAAGAAATTCAAAGAAGAACTTCCTGAAGAGTTCCTTAAAAGATGGATCAAAGCAACAAACCGTGATAATGACAAGCTGACCCCGGAAAAAATAGATGAAGAGATGCCTCTTTTCATTGAAGACCTTAAATGGCAGCTTATCAAAAACAAACTCATCAATGACAATGAAATCAAGCTTGAGGACAACGACGTTCTTGATCATGCAAAGAAATCGGCTCGCATGCAGTTTGCTCAGTACGGACTGAACAATGTTCCTGATGAGCACATCGAGAATTACGCTCACGATATGCTGAAGAACGAAGAGCAGCAGCGTCAGATCATTGACGGAGCCATGCATGACAAACTTATCAGTTTCATCAAAGAGGCTGTAAAGCTTGAAGAGAAAGAGGTAACACGTGATGAGTTCAACAAACTGATCGAAAAAAACTAACTCCTGTTTCTCGAACAGGCTGATAAATTTGCTAACTTAGCATCGTAACAAAACAGGAATAAAAATGATCGATCCGAAAGATTTTAAAAAATATGCTACTAAGCATCTCGGAATAAACAGCATAGTTTTAGACCAATACACATCAATCTCAAACAATTACATCTCTCCGACCATTATCGAGGAGAGACAACTCAATGTTGCCAGCATGGATGTGTTCTCACGGCTGATGATGGACCGTATTATTTTCCTCGGTCTGCCTATCGACGATTACGTGGCAAACATCATTCAGGCTCAGCTTTTGTATCTTGAATCAGCTGATCCTTCAAAAGATATCTCAATTTACCTGAACAGTCCCGGCGGTTCTGTTTATGCAGGATTAGGCATTTACGACACTATGCAGTATATCAGCCCCGACATTGCAACTATCTGTACAGGAATGGCTGCATCGATGGGAGCAATACTGCTTTGCGCTGGCACCAATGGTAAGCGCTCGGCCCTGAAACACTCGAGGATAATGATACATCAACCTATGGGTGGTGCACAGGGACAGGCTTCCGACATTGAAATTACAGCACGTGAGATATTGAAATTAAAAAAAGAACTGTACACTATAATTGCAGATCACTCAGGAAACACTTACAAAAAGGTGGAAAAGGATTCTGACAGGGATTACTGGATGACTGCTGACGAGGCCAAAAGCTACGGTATGATCGACGAAGTACTTGTCAGAAATCACAAGTAGCCAACCTCACTAATTGATGTTTTGCATCGCTTTTTTAGATAACTATGGATAAATGTTCGTTTTGCGGTAGGGAAAGGAAAGACACGAATCTTCTGATCGCAGGTATATCGGGTCACATTTGTGACAGCTGTATCGAACAGGCAAATGCTATCCTTGAAGAAGAATTCAAGAAAAAGAATTCATTCGACCTTGGACAGATAAAACTGATGAAGCCTGCAGAGATCAAGGAGTTTCTTGATCAGTATGTGATAGGACAGGACGAAGCAAAAAAGTTCCTTTCGGTAGCTGTTTACAATCATTACAAAAGACTGATGCAGGACACAAGGGAAGATGATGTTGAGATCGAAAAATCAAACATCCTTCTTGTCGGGGAAACAGGTACAGGCAAAACACTTCTGGCCCGTACGATAGCAAAGATGCTTCACGTTCCATTTACCATTGTTGATGCAACGGTACTGACCGAAGCGGGCTACGTAGGAGAAGATATTGAAAGTATTCTGACTCGCCTTCTGCAGGCTGCCGACTATAATGTAGAAGCAGCAGAAAAAGGTATCGTATTCATTGACGAAATAGATAAGATCGCCCGTAAGAGCGACAATCCGTCCATCACACGTGATGTGTCGGGAGAAGGTGTTCAGCAGGGACTCTTGAAACTTCTGGAAGGAGCAATTGTCAATGTTCCGCCACAGGGAGGCCGCAAACACCCCGAACAAAAGATGATCCCGGTAAATACCAAGAACATACTGTTCATTGCCGGAGGAGCTTTCGACGGTATCACAAGAAAGATCGCAAACAGGCTGAACACAAAAGTAGTAGGTTATCAGGCAAGCAAGAACAAAAATATGATAGACACTGCAAATCTGCTTCAGTACATTGCACCGCAGGACTTGAAGTCATTCGGGCTCATCCCTGAGATAATCGGCCGTATGCCGGTCATCACTTATCTGCACCCGCTGACAAGAGAGACTTTGCGCCTGATACTCACAGAACCGAAGAATGCCATCATCAAACAATACAAAAAGCTTTTCAGCATCGATGGCATTGAGCTTAACTTCGACGATACGGTACTTGATTACATCGTCGATAAAGCAGTTGAGTTCAAACTTGGAGCCAGAGGAATCAGATCGATATGTGAAACGATAATGATTGACACGATGTTTGACGCCCCGTCAAAAAACAAAAAAGAAATTACTATCAGTCTGGGATTTGCAAAAGAAAAGATCGAAAAAGCAAATATTGCAAGACTGAAGGCAAGCTGATAAAAAGCCCCTTAATCGATCCACCTGAAAAAGGAGCTAACATATCCCGGGTGGCAACTATATAAAATGAATCAGAGTGGCCGGAAGGTTACTCTTTTTTTATCCTTGCAGTTAACCGCATTTTGGCTTTCGCTCTGTAAATTCAGACCAGTTTCATAAATAATCGGTCTTTTTTACCCTTAATTTCAGCTTTTATTTGGTAAGATCGAATTTTGTCCGTACTATTGCAAAGTCAAATTAAAAAACGTTAGTACTCTTCGAAAGAAACTGCATATTACAGCTTCAAGTATAAGAACCAGGAAATGAAAACTGTCACTGACAGTACCAATAAAAGATCCCACACTTATCATATTAAGAAGACCAACAACGACTGATTTATCAGGCATGCGGCATAGCCCATTGTTTTTTAATCTCTGACACAACGACAGAATTTATTTTTTAAATTTTATATAGAAATGAACATTTACGTAGGAAACCTTAATTACAAGGTAAACGAAGAGGATCTTAAAGATATCTTCGAAGAGTATGGTGCAGTGTCATCATCAAAAATCATCATGGACAAGTACAGCGGAAGAAGCAAAGGCTTCGGTTTCGTAACCATGGATGACAGTAACGAAGCTAACAAAGCTATTGAAGAACTTAATGGTGCAACTCTTGAAAACAGAGTAATGGTCGTTAACGAGGCCAGACCAAGGACTAACAAATATTAAACAACAAACACAGTACAATGACTAAAGGAACAGTAAAATGGTACAATGAAACCAAAGGTTATGGTTTTATTGAATCTGAAAACGGCGATGACATTTTCGTACACCGCACAGGAATTATAAATTCATACGAAGGCCTTCAAACAGACCAAAAAGTAGAATTTGATGTAAAACAAGGAGATAAAGGATTGAACGCAATCAATGTAAAGACGGCTGAATAATCCGTAACTCTGAAAAATATAAAAGCTGCCCGATTTAGATCAGGCAGCTTTTTTTTGCTCCAAAGAACCTATCTTTGTTATCAATAGTTCTGAAGAGCTGACCGCAAACTGTCAAATCTGTCTTTATAATCTTGAATTGCCAACTTAATAACCTCCTTGGCCTCGTCAGCATCATAAACATGGGTTATCTCCGACTCATGAGTAATACCCGGCATATCCTTGTAAGTAAGAAAGTAGTGCTTAAGCCTTTCTATTACCAGCTCCGGCAGTTCTGTAACACTTTTGAAACCGCCATAAACCACATCATTCTTCAGTACCGAAATTATCTTATCATCTGCGGCATCTCCATCCAGCATCCGGAATCCCCCGACAGGAATTGCCTTAGCAAGAATATCACCGTGTGGCACCTCTTTTTCGGTAAGGATTAAGATATCCAACGGATCGCCGTCGCCATGAATTCCCTCACGCCCGATCTTATCGCTGCAAAACTTACCGATCTCTTTCCCGCAGAATGTCTGAGGAATAAAACCGTAAAGCGCAGGAACAACATTTGAGTATTTCTGTGGACGATCAATACGCAGGTAACCACTGGGTTTATCTACTTCATATTTAATTGTATCGGTAGGTACAACCTCGATGAAACACATAAGTTCATCAGGGGCATTTTCCCCGATATCCACACCGTGCCATGGGTGTGATTTGTAACGCAATCCCATCAGCCTGCCGATAGGATCCATGATGCTGTTTATAGCCATGATTATAATATTAACAATGAGTATACTTTAAGATAACAATTACATTTTCAAAATGTTTGAAAATCCTGAAATAAATAATCCCATTTGTGTAACGGCTGCTTTCGTAACCTCGGTTACAATTACAACCGTTACTGTAATACCCTTTACAATAAATGACACTACGGCAGGAATAAAAGATACATTTTCAACTAATATCCGGTTAAACCACGAAAATATCAGTTAAAAGATGTTTTGCTTGCAGATTTATGCATCGTATGTTTTAAACTATCGGATCGCTGCAGTAATCCCTCCTGCCACAGGTTTTACAGAATTTACCCATCCACACCTCATCAAACTGGTTCATGATTTGTTCTATCAATTCGGCATTATCAGTTACAATGCCCGATTCAAAGTTCCTGCGATCGGGACTTTTCATGCCGAGTCCTGCTCCTGTGAGATTGGCAGAGCCTGTGTATGCAATCTGCCCGTCGATAATGATATGCTTGAAGTGAACCCGCGGACACAGCTGTCTCTCCATGGCCTCCCACAGCCCCGGATACTTATCGAAACTGCGGCGGAAGTTTGCCCCCGGCTCTTTGGCATGAAGCAGCCTTACCTCCACGCCCCGTTTTAACAGTTCATTCAACACCGACAAAAACGAAACTACCTTGCCCTGTCGTTTCACATGAAGGTCTTTAATATCTGCTGTACCTATCCAGACAAACCGTTTGGCTTTTGCAACCTGTTCGATTACCTCAGTGTAGAGTTGTTCGTTGGTGATGAATCTTGTATTCACTTCCGATATAAGTTAATAAAGAAAATCTATATCTTTGGGTTAAAGATAAACAAAACCTGTGTCAATATCATCGTTCATATTTTGTGAATAACCTTTTGAAGATTTAGCGATAATTCAACATCCCATAAATTATCTTTGTAGTCAGACTTTTTTCTGAAAACAGAAAACAATCAACCAACACTTTTCACTTTATATTTTTCAACTAAAACAATGGCAAACATACCTTTCACACATTTACACGTACACTCCCAGTACTCTATCCTCGACGGAGCAGCAAGCATAAGCGGACTTGTAGAGAAGGCTAAAAACAGCGGAATGACAGCCCTTGCTCTCACCGATCACGGATCGATGTTCGGAATAAAGGAGTTCTGGGATACATGTAAAAAGAAAGGCATAAAACCTATTCTGGGATGTGAAACCTATGTTGCCCGCCGGACCCTTCACGATAAAGACAAGAAGAACAAACTCGACAATTCGGGCGATCACCTGATACTTCTTGCCAAGAATAAAACCGGATACCGGAATCTGCTTAAGCTGATCTCAATTGCTAACACTCAGGGGTTTTACTACAAGCCGCGTATCGATAAAAATTTACTTAAAGAGCATCATGAAGGCCTGATTGTATCATCAGCATGCCTTGGCGGCGAAGTCCCGCAAAAGATAATGAAAGGCGATATCGAAGGTGCCAAGGAAACTATCCGGTGGTTCAAAGATCTGTTTGGTGAAGATTACTACCTTGAGGTAATGTACCATCCGACCAACGACCCGAAAGTACAGCATGACGTTCCCGAGAATCAGGTAAAGGTAAACAAGGTGATCCTTGAACTGGCAAAAGAGTTGGATGTTAAGGTGATCGCCACAAACGATGTCCACTTTCTGAACGAAGAGGATGCCGAAGCTCACGACATACTGATCTGCCTTAACACAGGAAAAGATTACGACGACGAAAAACGGATGCGTTATACCAAACAGGAGTGGCTGAAAACTCCCGAAGAGATGTTTGAACTTTTTGGAGATATCCCGGAAGTGTTGTCAAACACTATGGAGATAGCAGAAAAAGTTGAGGAGTTTGAGCTGAACTCAAAACCTATCATGCCTGACTTCCCTCTTCCTGATGGTTTCAAAGATGAAGGAGAATACCTTCGCCACATTACAATTGAAGGGGCAAAAAAACGCTATGGCGACCCGATACCTGAAGATATTCTGGAGCGCATAAACTTTGAACTTGATACGATCATCGGAATGGGATTCCCGGGATACTTCCTCATAACCCAGGATTTCATTAACTGGGCAAAGGACAACGGAGTTTTGGTGGGTCCCGGACGAGGTTCGGCAGCAGGATCGGCTGTTGCATTCTGTACGGGTATCACAAATATTGATCCCATAAAATACGATCTTCTGTTCGAGCGATTTCTGAATCCTGAACGTATCTCAATGCCCGATATCGATATCGACTTTGATGATGACGGACGGCAAAAAGTACTGGATTATGTTACCGAAAAATACGGGAAGGACAAGGTTGCACACATCTGCACGTTCGGCACAATGGCAACCAAAAGTTCCATTAAAGATGTAGCAAGGGTTCTCAGACTCGACCTGTCAGAATCTAACAGACTGGCAAAGCTCGTTCCCGAGGCTCCGAAAATGAACTTCAAAAAAGCTTACAAAGAGTCGCCTGAACTTATAAAAGAGAAAAAGTCGCCAAACCCGCTGATCAAAAAGACCATCAGCCTTGCCGAATCACTCGAAGGCTCAGTGCGACAAACAGGAGTACATGCCTGTGGTATCCTCATCGGAAAAGATCCTCTCGATCATCACATTCCGGTAATGCCCACAAAAGATGAAGATCTGCTTACAACCCAATACGACGGACGGTTCGTTGAAGCGATAGGTCTGCTGAAAATGGACTTCCTGGGACTGAAGACATTATCTATCATCAAGGAGGTGATCGATAACATAAAACTGTCCAAAGATATTGACGTAGATATTGAAGGGATACCGATAGACGACGAAAAAACATTCGAACTGTTCAGTGAAGGACACACAACAGCGATCTTCCAGTTTGAATCCGGAGGAATGAAAAAATACCTCAAAGACCTTAAGCCAAACCGTTTCGAGGACCTTGTAGCCATGAATGCCCTTTACCGCCCGGGGCCTATGGAGTATATCCCCTCGTTCATCCGCCGAAAACATGGTGAAGAGAAGATATCTTACGACCATCCTCTCATGGAAAAATATCTGAGAGACACATACGGCATCACGGTTTATCAGGAACAGGTGATGTTACAGTCAAGGGCTTTGGGCGGATTTACCAGAGGTCAGTCAGACTCTCTGCGTAAAGCTATGGGAAAAAAGAAGTTCGATCTCATGGCTGAACTAAAAGAAGAATTCACCAAAGGATGTCTGGCAAACGAAGAGTTCATTCAGGGTTGTATTGAAGTTAAAAAGACCCCGGAAGAGCTTATCAATAAAATATGGAAAGACTGGGAAGCTTTTGCCAGTTATGCTTTCAATAAATCACACTCGGTCTGTTATGCTCACATTGCCTACCAGACAGGTTATCTGAAAGCGCATTATCCGGCAGAATTCATGGCAGGAGTGCTAAGCCGTAACCTCAGCGATATCTCAAAAATATCACTCTTCATGGAAGAGTGCCGCAACATGAAACTTGATGTTCTCGGCCCTGATGTAAATGAGAGTTTCCGGAAATTTACCGTAAATAAACAAGGTGCCATACGTTTTGGAATGGCAGGAATCAAAGGTGTGGGAGAAGGTGCAGTTGAAGCAATAATTAAAGAGCGAGAGAAGAATGGTCCGTTCAGGGATGTTTACGATTTTGTGGAACGGCTGCCGTTGACCACTGTAAACAAGAAGAACCTTGAAGCTCTAGCCTATGCGGGAGCTCTTGATAATCTCGGGGAATTTCATCGTGCCCAGCTTTTTGCTCCGCTCCGGAACGAAGAAACAAGTTTTATCGAAAATCTGATACGTTACGGGAACAAATTCCAGGTTGATAAGGCATCACAGCAGGCAAGTCTTTTTGGTGCAATGAACACTGCCATTGAAATAAAAAGACCTGAACTGCCAAACTGTGACCCATTCAGCCGGCTGGAGGAACTCAATAAGGAAAAAGAGTACATCGGACTTTTTCTCTCCTCTCATCCTCTCGATGATTTCAAAATGGAGCTTAAGTACTTTACCAATACGGAACTCAAAGACCTTGAGCATCTTGAAAAATTCGAGAACAAAGAGATCATTGTAGGCGGAATGGTAACGAACATCCGTAGAGGCCTTACTAAAACCCAGAAGCCTTATGCCATACTGACCCTTGAAGATTACTCAGGATCTTTTGAATTTCCGTTTTTCGGAAAAGATTATGAAGCATTCTTAGCATGGCTCGAACAAGGTTTATTCCTAAGGATCAAAGGGAAGGTACAGAAAAAGACATGGGGCAACAATGAATTGGCCATAAACATAAGCAAGATAAACAACCTTGGCGATATCAGGGAGGATGGTGTAAATGAGATAAAACTGAAAGTGCCACTGACTGAGATAACACATGATTTCATTGAAGGATTGTACAATCTGCCCAAAGCCGGTAAAGGGATGGCCGTACTCAGATTCCTGATCTATGACAAAGAGCTGAACAGTCAGATACAAATGCTTTCACGTTCCATGAAAGTGGCACTGACACCGGAGCTGGAAAAGATGGTGGAAGAACATCCGGAAATCAGCATGCAGGTAAGCTGATTACAATGTAATACCCTATATATCAGTAGTATTGCCCGGATATATTAAAAAAGGTTTAATTTGATCTTTCGCAACTAAATTTTAATATCTTTGCGCAGCAAAAAAGAAAAAGTAACATCATATTTATAAAACTTATTAGCCATGGTATTTGACGTAACTGATGAAAAATTTGAAGAAGAAGTACTGAAATCAGAAGTGCCGGTAATTGTTGACTTCTGGGCAGAATGGTGCGGCCCTTGCAGAATGGTAGCTCCTGTTGTAAAAGAATTAGCTGAGGAATACGGTGACAAGATAAAAGTTGCAAAACTGGATGTTGACAGTAATCCTAACACAGCTGTTCAGTTCGGCATACGTAACATCCCTACTATCCTGTT
>JAOZOF010000410.1 GCA_029933425.1 Marinilabiliaceae bacterium | reverse complement strand
TGTGTTAAGAGCCAGTTGACAGGAGAGTGTAAGGAGGTGCCTAAGGTTCAGCGTGAATACAAAGAGGCAGGAATTCCTACTATCGTTGTTGGTGATCATAACTACGGTGAAGGCTCATCACGTGAGCATGCTGCCATGGAGCCGCGTCATCTTGGTGTGAGAGCAGTTCTTGTAAAGAGCTTTGCACGTATCCATGAAACAAACCTGAAGAAGCAGGGAATGCTTGCTCTTACCTTTGCGAATGAAGCTGATTACGATAAGATTAAAGAAGATGATACATTCAACTTCCTCGATCTTGATCAGTTTGCTCCCGGAAAATCGTTGCATCTTGAAATAGTTCATGCAGACGGTTCGAAGGAAGTGATAGAAGTGAATCATACCTACAATGCACAACAGATCGAGTGGTTCAAAGCCGGTTCGGCACTGAATCTCATCAAGAAGCAGAATAAGTAAATCTTATTGTTGACTTGAAATAAAAGAGGCTGTCCTGTTTTCGGACAGCCTTTTCTGTGTTCTTATGCTAAATCTTAACCGAGGGTGTAGTTCACAGCGACGCCCTCGGTTGATGGAAATATCAGAAATCAAAATAATAAGCAGGAGTGTATGTATACTTGTCTTTCTTATTGATGTTGATTACAAGTTGCAGCATCGGGATCCCTGCCCACATCCAGTCTTTTGTGTTGTTCTCAACTCCTACGAAATAACTAAAGTTAAGTACATGTTTATCATCAAATACATAGGCGACGCCGGGACCAACCCTGATGTACTGAAAGCCGTTCCACGAAGGCCACCAGCGGTAAATAAATCCGGCCACAAGGGTTGTTATCACTTTATCGTTAATGTGGTAGTTCATGAACATTACTTCACGCATTGCATTACCCACCTCTCCCTCAGTAGGCAGGTCTAATTGCCATTTTACCTGATTTACGAACTGAAAAGTAGGATTTAGCTTTTTGTAAAGGACACCAAATCCGGGACGGAATTCTATTTTTGTCGGTTTTATTGTGAACCTGAAATCAGGGACTATCTCAAACTTTTCAGAGATCAGGTAGTTAGAGACAAATTCCAGGTACCAGTTGTCCAGTTGTTGAAAGTTATCTTCAAGACGCACCTGCAATTCACCTGAATATTTCCATTTGTCTTTACCCCATACCAGTTTATTGCCTATATACATCTGGTTATCCCATCCAGGAGGTTCTTCATCCTGAGCAAACAGAACAGTGAGAGGAGATAGTAGAAGTAAAAAGGTTAGAATGCTTAGCTTTAGTTTCATACTTCAGGTCTTTATACCGTAATTATTTTTCATCAAATTAAACAACAGTTAAACAATTAAGCAAATAAACATTTCAACAGGAACTAACTATTCCGGATGAATTACTTTCCAGTCTTTTTTCATATCAACAATCAGCCAGTCTTTTTTAGCTGCTTCATCGAGTCCACGGTTTAGGGTTCCGATGCGTGATTTGCGGTCATAGGCCCATTCGCGTTTTGCATCGGTGTGATGGATAAATGCCGACAGATTTTTATATTTATTGGCGCCGCACCACTCAAGCATCTGGATGTCGCCGTCAGAGTTACCAAAAGCAATAACCGGCTTTTTACCTATAAAACGATGAATATTCTTTGCTTTTTCGGGGCCATCGTTAATGATAAGTATCTCGGCGTTTTTTACAAGAACAGGTTTGCCGTTTCTTTTTTCATAATCAAGATGCGAATAACTGCCGATAATATTTTCAGGTTGAACGCCATAAACTTCGGTTGCCCATGCACGCATGAAGTCGATGCCTCCTCCTGTAACTATGAATACTTTAAACTCTTTCGACTGAAGATATTTAATAAGTTCAAGCATTGGTTCAAAGGTCATTTGACTGTATGGCTTTCCAGTGATCGGATGTCTTGCATACTTCATCCACGATTTAACAAGAGTATTCAACTCATCTGTTGTGATGTTTGCCATAGAAATTGCCATAAGCTGTCCCATCCCTTTTGCTCCGTATTTTTCCCGAAGTGTCTTGAGGTCATGTTTGATGGCTGTCTGTATCAGTTTATTCTTTTTCCATTCAGGATGCTTGGGAGCCATCTTTTTTATCCGGTAGAAAATAAATTCAACCTGAAAATAGGTTGGTTTTTCCGACCAGAGAGTTCCGTCATTGTCGAAAGTAGCTATCCTGTCCTCAGGCGGAATATAATCACTTCCCCGGGTTGTTACAGCATCAACAAAGTTCATTATCCGTTGCTTCGATTTTGTGTCATTCCACGAGGGCAGAGGATTGTTTTTTGTCGGTCGTACTGTTTCAACTATTGGTGTAGTTTCTTTTGTGCCTTCCGGTTGTTTTTTGTTCTTACAGGAGGTAAATGAGATAGTCCCGATCAGAAATATCAGTACTGACAACTTGTATGTTTTCATAATAAATATAATTAGTGATTTATTTTGGGCTTAAATGACAATTATAATATTACTAAAAAAAAATTAAAATATGAAGTTTATGACGTGGGATCTATGCAAGTAGGTTTTAATATTCCGGTGCTACGTACCTAATTACATCATCTATTATTTTCTACAAATATTACGTGGCTCTGCCGCTGTTAATCTAATAGGTGCAGAGCACCGGTAATATTTG
>JAOZOF010000114.1 GCA_029933425.1 Marinilabiliaceae bacterium | reverse complement strand
TTAGGACGCCAGGTTTTCATCCTGGTAACAGGGGTTCGATTCCCCTACGGGCTACCTGAAGGCTCTTCCGAAAAGGGAAGGGCTTTTTTTGTGCCTGAATTTTTGCTGAAAGATTCTAAACGGATATTCCTGAAATTTCTCCCCATCCCGTTTGCCTTTCTCCTTTTACCTTGCTAACTTTTATCTAAAAAAGTGATGGCTGAATATGAACATCTGCGAATAAAGGAGTGGGCGCTGGAAGATCGCCCCCGCGAAAAGCTTATGGCCAAAGGGCTCAGTTCTCTTTCCGATGCCGAACTACTTGCTATCCTTTTGGGTTCGGGTAGTGCTAAAGAGAGTGCCGTTGACCTTGCAAAAAAGATACTTAAAGATTGTGATCATAACCTGAACGAACTGGGCAAAAAAAGTGTTGCCGACCTGAAAAAGAATTATCACGGCGTTGGCGATGCAAAAGCTATTTCAATAGTTGCCGCCCTGGAACTGGGCAAACGAAGAAGAGATGACGGCATACTGCAAAAGCCTAAGATCAGCTCCAGTGAAGATGTCTTTAACCTTATGCAACCCATACTAGGCGACCTACCCCACGAAGAGTTCTGGGTTCTTCTGCTTAACCGGTCAAACAAAGTAATAACCAAATTTAAGATCAGTCAGGGAGGCGTTTCCGGAACGGTCATTGATGTAAGGCTTATCCTGAAGCCTGCAATCGAAAATCTTGCCTCCTCCATTGTACTTTGCCACAATCATCCTTCAGGCAACATCTACCCCAGCGATGCTGATGAAAATATAACACAAAAAGTGAGTGAATCAGCTGAGGTTATGGACATAAAGGTTCTTGATCACATCATCGTCACCGAGAAATCTTATTTCAGCTTTGCCGATGAAGGAAAGATTTAATATTTATGGTTGACAGAAAGGTTTGAAAATAAAATTATTTACATAAATTTGATAAGACAAAATAACGTTCCATATAAAAACAATTCTCATGCAAATCCAGATCTTCAATCAAAAGCCAAGTATTTTCAACAAATTCATTGCCGAGATCAGAGACACCTCCGTTCAGACAGATCCGATGAGGTTCAGAAGAAATCTTGAGCGAATGGGTGAGATCTTTGCCTACGAGATCTCCAGAACATTGCCATACGCAGATATTGATGTGAAGACTCCGCTGGGAATTGCAAAAGAACAATTACCGAGTGTTAATGTTGTCGTGGCATCTATCCTGAGAGCAGGGTTACCGCTGCATCAGGGTATACTTAACTATTTCGACAGGGCTGACAATGCTTTTGTTTCGGCTTACCGGAAATATACTGAAGACGGGGATTTTGACATTCACATTGAATACATATCAGCACCGTCACTTGACGACAGAATTGTTATACTCAGCGATCCTATGCTGGCCTCGGGTAACTCTATGGAACTTGCATACAAAGCTTTACTGCATAAAGGCAAGCCTGCGCATGTTCATGTTGTCGCTCTCATTGCCAGCAAAGTGGGATTGGAATTTGTGCAGGAGGCATTGAAAGATGAACCTGTTACACTTTGGATAGGTGCTGTTGACGATGAGCTCAACGCAAAATCTTACATTGTTCCGGGACTTGGCGATGCAGGCGACCTCGCATACGGGACAAAACTGTAAAAGCAGAAATTACCGGAGATCAATGATCTGTTTTTTTACCCAACCGGTATCATCACACTCTTCTTTCATCTGTTTTACACTCTTGTTTAAAACGGGATGAATTAACTGTTCCCATTTTTCGGAAAGCGGCAGCAAAGTGAACATCCTTTCATGCAAGCGCGGATGTGGTATCGTAAGTTCAGGAACAGAAACGATCAGATCATCATAAAAAAGAATATCGATATCCAAAGGACGTGAAGAGTAACCTTTAGTACTCTTTGCTTTCCTGCCGAATTCATGTTCTATTTTCTGGGTAATGGAAAGTATCTTCTCCGATCCAAGTGAGCACGTCAGTTCCACCACCTGATTTATGAAATTATTTTCGGATTCAAACCCCCAGGGCTCACTTTCATAAAGTGAGGAATATTGAACTATATCCCCGATATGCTCATTAAGCAACCGGTGAACTTTATCAAAAGTATCAGATACATCACCCTGATTTCCGCCCAATAATAAAATTAACCGTCCCAATTTCCGAAATATGTTTTATCTTTAATGATGAAAAATTTCTCAAAAGTATTAACCTGATTCGAATTAAACGTATAATTATGAAACAATTTTTCAAGTTTTTCCTCGCTGTAGTTCTTGGCGGGTTGGTGACCGTCTTTCTGCTTTTCTTTTTAATGTTCGGCATGGTAGCCGGAATAGCAAGCTTTACCAGCTCAGATAAAGATGTGAAAATAAAAGAGAACACGGTACTTGTCATCGACATTGACGGCCCTGTTGTTGAACGTGTAAAGAACGATCCTTTTCAGGAAGCTATTGCTGCAATGCAACAGATCCCTTCAGCATACGGGCTGAATGACATTTTAAAGGACATCAGAAAAGCAAAAGATGACGATAACATTGTCGGCATCTACCTGGAAAACGGCATGATCAACGCCGGCTATGCTACAATAGAAGAGATACGCAATGCAATCATCGATTTCAAAAAATCGGGAAAATTTGTTATCAGCTTTGCACCTGTTTACACTCAGCGTTCATACTACTTAGCATCGGTTGCCGATAAAATCTATCTGAATCCCGGCGGCATGCTGGAATTTAAAGGTTTGTACTCACAACGTATATTTTACAAAGGCACCCTCGAAAAGCTGGGGATCGATATGCAGGTGGTAAAACACGGCAAGTTCAAATCGGCCGTGGAACCGTTCACCCGGGATAATATGAGTGACCCTGCAAGGCTGCAAACCGAAAAATATGTCGGTTCCATTTGGGAACATTTAGTTTCAAAGATCTCGGAAACACGGAATATCGATAAAACAAAGCTGAATAAAATCGCCGATGATATGCCCATGTTCCGCGATCAGGAACTTCTGGTAAAAGAGGGATTGATCGACGGATTAAAATACAAGGACGAGGTAATTGCAGAGCTTAAAGAAAAAACGGGTACAGATGAAAAAGATGATGTCAATTCCATAAGCCTGAAAAAATACACCAAAGTGTATGTGCCAAAAAAACATAAAGGTTTTATTAAAGATAAGATAGCAATAATTTATGCTGAAGGAGATATTGACGGAATAACAAATGAAGGAATAGATTCGGAGAAACTTTCAAAAGCCATCAGAAAGGCACGTCGCGACAGCAGCATTAAAGCCATAGTATTCAGGGTAAATTCACCCGGCGGTTCTGCCCTCGGATCTGAAATAATCTGGAGAGAAGTAAAGCTGGCAAAAGAGACAAAGCCGGTTGTTGTTTCCATGGGTGACCTTGCTGCATCGGGAGGTTACTACATTTCATGTGCCGCCGATAAAATAATTGCCCAACCCGTGACACTTACAGGCTCTATCGGAATATTCGGGCTGATACCCAACACACAGGGATTGATGAAAAAGATAGGCATTACCTTCGATGGGGTCAAAACAAATAAACTCTCGGATATGCCATCCACGGTAAGACCGTTTACAAAAGAAGAAAAAGCCTTGATGCAAAATTACATTGAGATGGGTTACAAACTGTTCATCACCCGCTGTGCCGACGGACGGCATACCACTACTGAAAAGATCGACGAAGTGGGACAGGGAAGAGTGTGGAGCGGTGAAAATGCCATAAACATAAACCTGGTCGATACCCTCGGAGGCATCAACGATGCCATTGAAGCAGCTAAACAAATGGCAAATCTTGAGAAATACAGAATAGTGGAACTGCCTAAACTGCCGGATCCTTTTGAAGAACTGATAAAAGAGCTGACCGGGAACATGAAAATGTTCATTGGCAAAAGCATCATGGGAGATGAATACAAGTATCTGGAGACCATCGAGAATCTGAAAAACGGCTCGCAGATACAGGCACGTATACCTTATGATATTGAACTGAATTAGAATCTCATACTTGAATAATGTCGGGTAACAAAAAAGCCATTAATTTCTTATGGAAGTTAACTAAGCGGGTTTTATTCCCGCTTTTGTGGCTTTTGTCCGTCATCTACGGCAAAATACTCCTTGTGCGTAATAAATTCTTTGATTGGGGCTGGCTGAAGGAAAACAAATATGACCTGCCGGTAATATCAATAGGGAACATCACAGTAGGAGGGACGGGAAAAACTCCCCTGACAGAATATGTGATAAGATTGCTCGCGGATAAATACCGGGTTGCCTTGCTAAGCCGTGGTTACAAGCGAAAAACCAAAGGAGTTGTTATTGCGACAACAAACAATACAGCTGAAGATATTGGTGATGAACCTAAGCAAATTCAAACCAAATTCCCCGGAATTACAGTTGCTGTTGCAGAGAAGCGGACAGAAGGAATAGAAAGACTGCTGCAGGAAAAACAACCTGAAGTGATAGTTCTTGATGATGCCTTTCAGCATCGATATGTAAAACCCGGACTTTCGATCCTTGTGATCGATCACGGCCGTCCTCTCTGGTCAGACTATCCCTTTCCTGCCGGCCGTCTTCGGGAACCCCGGTCAGGACAAAAAAGGGCTGATGTAATAGTAATCAGTAAATGCCCGAAAAACCTTTCCGTGGCCGAAAAGAACAGACTAACAAAAAAGATCAGCCCGGATCCCGGACAGCAGATCTTCTTTTCGTATGTTGAATATCTTCCTCCTGTAAATCCCGGCAAAACAGGATCCCGATTGAACAATGAAACAAAAGTAATAGCTCTTGCCGGAATAGCTAATCCGGAACCTTTCTTTGACTTACTCTCGGAAAAGTATCATCTTAAAAAAAAGATCACATTCCCGGATCACCACGCTTTTAACAAAGAAGACTGTGAACACATCGAGGCTCTGTTTCAAAACATCAAAACCGAAAACAAAGCAATAATCACTACCGAAAAAGATTTTATGCGCATTAAAGATATACCTTGTATGAATGAAGAAACAAGATCGCATATTTGGTATATTCCTGTCAAAATCGCATTTTTATTCGATGAAGAAAAAAAGTTTAACCTGTTAATCAAAAACTATGTTGAAAAAGATAAAAAGAACCGTTCAGTTCCTGAATGAGAATACTGAGATGAGACCTAAAATAGGCATTATCCTGGGTACGGGTCTCGGTGGCCTTGTTGATGAAATCAAAATAGAAAAAAGCATCTCATACACCAATATCCCGCACTTCCCCGTATCTACCGTTGAAGGACATAAAGGTCGTTTGATTTTCGGTACCATAGGCGGCGTTCCTGTCGTGGCAATGCAGGGAAGATTTCACTACTACGAGGGATATTCGATGAAGAAGGTTACATACCCCGTACGTGTCATGAAATTGTTTGGAATAGAAACGCTTGTTGTGTCGAATGCAAGCGGAGGCATGAACCCGGATTACAAGGTCGGGACAATAATGGTGATAAATGACCATATCAATATGTTCGGAGTAAATCCGCTGATAGGAAAGAATCACAATGAGCTCGGCCCCCGCTTCCCCGACATGAGTGAGACATACGATAAAGAATTGATCAAAAAGGCATTTGACATAGCATCGAAACTTGAAATAGACCTTGAACAGGGGGTATACCTAGGAACAACAGGACCAACACTGGAAACTCCTGCAGAGTACAAGATGTTCCGTATTCTTGGCGGTGATGCTGTGGGTATGTCAACTGTTCCTGAAGTTATCGTTGCCCACCACATGGGAATGAAAGTTTTCGGAATATCCATCATTACAGATCTCGGAGTCGAGGGAAAAATTGTTGAGACATCTCACGAAGAGATACAGATGATTGCAGCGGAAGCAGAACCAAAGATGACACGGATCATAAAAGATCTGATAACAACTATTTAAAAGCACGAACGGATGACATCAAAGTTGTCCGTTCGCTTTCACTTGTTTTTTGAAAGCATCTCTTCAGCGGCACTGACCAGCCCTTCAATGTCGAATCCACATTCGTGATAAAGCTGATTAACGGTACCCTGCTCTATGAACCTGTCAGGCACTCCCATCCTTTTCACCTTTGAAGAATAATTATTGTCAGCCATAAACTCAATTACAGCGCTGCCCATTCCCCCTACTATCGTTCCGTCCTCAACGGTAATTACCTTTTTGAACTTACTGAAAACATCATGGAGCAGATCTTCATCAAGAGGTTTCACAAAACGCATATCGTATTGGGCAATGGAATACCCTTTCTCCTCAAGGTTCCTGATAGCATGTTCCACCTTTTTCCCTATTGGTCCTATGGTCAGAAAAGCAAGTTCGTCTCCGTCTTTCAGTTTTCGCCCTTTACCTGTTGCTATCTTCTGAAAAGGAGTTCTCCAATCTGTCATTGAACCGTTCCCACGGGGATAGCGTATGGCCCATGTACCCATGCCGGGAAGCTGTGCCGTATACATCATATTTCGCAGTTCCGACTCATCTAACGGACTACAAACTATCATATTCGGAACGCTACGCATGTAAGCAAGATCGTAAACGCCATGATGAGTAGCACCGTCGGCACCGACAAGGCCACCGCGATCGAGGCAAAAAACAACATTCAGTTTTTGCAGAGCTACATCATGTATCAACTGGTCGTATGCCCTTTGCATAAATGTTGAATAAATGTTGCAGAACGGAAGGAATCCACTGATGGCCAAACCTGCGGAAAATGTTACCGCATGTTGCTCGGCAATCCCAACATCAAAAGCCCGGTCAGGCATCTTCTCCATCATAATATTCAGAGAACTCCCGGTAGGCATGGCCGGAGTAATACCCATTATCTTTTCATTCTGTTCGGCAAGTTCCACTATGGTATGCCCGAACACATCCTGGAATTTCGGAGGTGATTTTTTATCGGTCGCAGGTTCCAGAGGCTTCCCCGTTTGTTTATCAAACCTGCTGCCTACAGCGTGCCAGGCAGTCTGGTTCTCCTCTGCCGGCTCAAACCCTTTCCCTTTCTTTGTTTTGATGTGAAGCACCTTAGGCCCTGAAATATCTTTAAGGTCGCTTAAAATGTTAACAAGACGATTCACATCATGCCCGTCAACAGGACCGAAGTAACGGATATTAAGCCCTTCGAAAACATTAGTTTGTTTGGCAAACAGTGTTTTTATGTTGTTATTGACCTTTGTTATCAGATCTTTAGATCGTTCACCTGCAAGGTTTAGTTTCTCAAGAGCTTTGAAAACATCACGTCTTATCTTGTTGTAAGTATGCGATGTTGCAATGTCGACCAGATACTCGCTGAAGCCACCCACATTGGGGTCAATGGCCATATTGTTATCATTCAGGATGATCAGCACATCGGCCTTTGTGGATGCCAGGTTGTTGATCCCTTCAAAAGCAAGTCCGGCAGTTAATGCACCATCACCAATGACGGCAATGGTCTGCTGTTTCCTGCCAAGCTTTTTTGCTGCAATGGCCATTCCCAAAGCTGCCGATATCGATGTTGATGAATGACCCACCCCGAATGCATCATACTCACTCTCAAAAATGTTCGGAAAGCCACTGATGCCTTTATACTTACGGTTCGTGTGAAAAACATCCCTCCGGCCTGTAAGTATTTTATGCCCGTAAGCCTGATGGCCCACATCCCAAACTATCTTATCTTTCGGGGCATTAAAAACATAGTGAAGCGCTACCGTCAGCTCCACAACACCAAGGCTTGCGCCAAAGTGTCCCGGATTACACGAGAGTACGTCGATTATGAATTCTCTTAACTCACGACAAACAGCAGGCAGATCTTCTTCGCTTAACTTCTTTAAATCTGCAGGAGAATCTATATTGTTAAGAAAACGGGAGTGTTCCTCGTTCATATCAGGTATTAGCTTGTTTTAATCAGTTTTATTTGCAAACAATAAGACTGCTCAATATGTTTAGCAAGTGCAAATATACAAAGTTTGCAGCTATCTGTTATAAAATTTTATTACTGCTTTTCGCAGACTCTAGCATACTCTTATCACGTTTTCTCAGAATTCACGGGATATTTCATTAAGTTTGGGCATTTGAGAGATTTACAGAAATGAAAAAGGTATTCAGAGATTTGAAATATGTCACATTTAATCGCTCAATCAATCTGATCAGACTTTTTATTAGCTTTTGGGTAAGCCGCCTGATACGAAAACCTGTTCACAGAGGCAAACCATTTGCCGTATCGGTTGAACCCGGAACCACGTGCACACTCCATTGTCCCGAATGTCCTACAGGAGCCGGTGTCCTGCATCGCCCTAAAGGAAGAATGTCACTTGATATGTACCGTCAACTGATCGAAGAATTGTCACCTGAACTGACAGTGCTTAACCTTTACCTGCAGGGAGAGCCTTTCATGCATCCCCATCTGCCGGAGATGATAAAGCTGGCATCGGAAAAAAATATTTATACCATAACCTCTTCCAACGGACAGGTATTTGACAGGAACCTGGCAGAGAAGCTTGTGGATTACGGCCTTTCAGAAATATATTTTTCACTTGACGGAGTGACGCAGAAGACTTACGAAATGTATCGTAAAGGCGGTAATATTGAAAAGGTGAAAAATGCGATCAAAACACTTGCCTCGGTAAAAAAACAAAAAGGTAAAGATCATCCGATGATAGTAGTTCAGTTCATTGTATTCAGACATAATGAACATGAGGTTGATGACTTTAAAACTCTGGCCGGAGAACTGGGAGCTGATAAGACGGAGATAAAAACAGCCCAGTTCAATGATTTCAGCGGAAATGAAGTTGCCCCCCCGGAAAATAAACAATATCGAAGATATGTGGATAAGAACAGGCTTTTATTAAAAGGCCGGACTTATAACCACTGTTGGAAATCATGGATGTCACTTGTGTTCACATGGGATGGTTCAGCTCTGCCATGCTGTTACGATAAAGACGGAGAATACTCATTTGGCAGATATTCACAGGATAATTTTGACGATTTGTGGAACGGTAAAAAAAATATGAAGTTCAGATCACTCATTCTGCAAAGAAAAAATGAAATAAAAATATGCTCAAACTGTCCTGAAGGTCGAAATTTTTTCTTATGAAAATGACACTTAAATATTTTTTAGCATCAAAAAGACTCTCTTTTTCCATTTTTCGGATGAATAGTGACAATTTTATTAGGAAAAGGGTGTTTTTTTTGACCAAAAAGTATTGTTAACATTTTTTTAATATTTAACTTTAAACAAAAATTAGAGTTATAAAACTTTTAAATAAATTTGTGGAAAGTACAGGAACATATTTTGTTCCATTTAAAAATATATGGCAATAGCTACGGGGACTATTTTCAGAAAATTAGATGTATTTATAAGGAGGCGACTGGGGCCGACAGTTCTTCCTTCAGGTGACGGCTCTCTCTATTGGCGCGAAAGGATCTTCCACTATTTCTCCCTGGCAATCATCAGTATAGGCTTAGTTGTTTATCTTTATTACGGACTTACGTTCCTTGAAGCGGGTCAGTATTCGTATGCCATATTCGCAACATTTGTTTTCCTATCGGCTCTTTTTGCCTCTGTGGTAAAGGCACTCCCTTTCAGGTTCAGGGTATCATGGATCATATTCCTCTTATTTCTGGTAGGAGTTTATTCGTTGTACGAGTCGTTCATTTCTCCGATGGGATATGTTCTTCTTTTCTCATACACCATCCTGAGTGGAATACTGTTGGGGCACAGAGGTGCCATACGTACAATTTTCATTAATGGTTTCACACTGCTTCTTTTAGGTTTTGCGTTCTATTCCGAACTTTTCAACCTGCCGGAACCGTCAGTTTCTTTAGTAGTTTACACCAACATCTCCATCTCTTTTCTGGTAATAAATGTAGTGACCCTGTTCCCTCTTATCAGCCTTTTGAACGGCCTTGTTTTCAGTCTTGAAAAAGAGAGAAGGTTGCGCAGGCTGCTACGTCGTGAGCATGAAGACCTGGCACTTGCGAAAAAGAAAGCAGAGGAGTCGGACAGACTGAAAACGGCATTCTTATCCAACATGAGCCATGAGATCAGGACCCCGATGAATGCTATTCTCGGATTCTCAAATCTATTATCACACCCCGATATCAATCAGGAAGAGAAAGAGGAATTCGTTAATCTGATCAAGATCAACGGCAAAAATCTTTTAACCCTTGTAGAAGATATTATCGATATTTCAAAGATCGATAGTGGTCAGCTCGTGATAAAGAATGCTCCCTGTCGCTTGCATGATCTGCTGATGACCGTTTACGAATCATTCTTCGACGACATTAAACG
>JAOZOF010000113.1 GCA_029933425.1 Marinilabiliaceae bacterium | reverse complement strand
CCAGATATCTGTAAAGAAGTTATTTTCGGCAAGCCATTTTTCCAACTCCGGCCTGTATGAGCCGTAACCTGCAAGTCCCATCATCTTACCGGGAACACTGTTCTGATCCTGCAACTTTGCACCTATAATTCCAAAAACCAGAGCATTGGCGTTGAACATCGAGGTAAGCCATTTCAGGTTCCAGTGCGCTTCAAGCGGAATTATTCTCCCTTCTCTGTAATGCCATGCCGAGAAGTTACTCACGCTCGCCCCTCCGTCGAAATGCACCAGCAGGCTGTTTTCTCTGAAGTTTCCATAAAACGGCAGGTTTGCTGCAATGTGAGCAAGCTCATGGTTCAGGGTATAAGCGCCCTGCTCTTTGTCAAGCCACCAGCATTTTCCTTTTTCAAGTCCTGCTGTAAGCTCCATAGACAAAGGTGCTTCAAAACGAAACTTTCCACAGCGCGAAATGAAAGCTCTGCCTACAACATTATCGATGAACACAAGGTCATAGTTCCTGTCGGCAATAAGTCCCTCGCTTTTCAGAATATCGTAAATGTAAATGTGAAGCGAATTGTCGTGTTTAACTCTGGTTTTCCGCTCTAAAGTAAGAGCTTTTACAACACGCCCTTTATTCATTAGAACAATGGCATGATCATGCACAAACCAGGGTTGCCGGGAGTCGATCCTGTCCTGAATACCGTAAACAGCAAGTGTCGGCCTCTCCCTGTTCATCTGTCACATGTAAATTTGAGCCAGGATGGTTACCACGATCAAGAGCGCAAAATACAGCTCTTTCAGATATACCCTCTGAGTTGTATCTAAAAAGTAAGCTATCACGATTGATGAACCAATGGAGATCACAGGTATCATCTCAATGGAATAAAAAGGGGTCATGGATATTAGTAGAGAGAGAATAACAAGCCAGTTGAATATCCTGTAATGCTTTCGCGTAAGTATCTTGAAAGTCGGCATCTGCCGTGCCACATTTACTAGCGACAGTATAACGAGGACAATGATTATTCCTATGTACAGCTCGGAATACACCGAACGACTGAAAAATGCCACAGGTGATACAAAGTTCACACGGAGAATGTCAAGAAAGACACCAACCTCATCAACCACCAGATAGTAAACAAATGCAAAAAGATAAGGCAAAATAATACCGAACAATGATGCTAGTATCGTCCGTAAAGAGGAGACCCGAAGAATGAACATGGTCATCAGCAGAAATACATACAGGATCATTCCTTTAGCGAAGAACAATGTTCCCACCGAGAACCAGAACCCCGCATCAAAACAACGTACCATCGGCTTATGCATTCCATGTGCATTGAAAAGCTTTTCAATGGCAAGCAACAACAATGGCACAAAGAACCATACAGGCTGAATGTACTGAACAGCGGTAAAACCACTGACCAGCAAAATATAAATAACTCCGGGAAGCAGTGTTTGCCTCGGGATAAGCTTATACCTGTTGGTAAACCTGTTCACCCCCATTGCCCCCATCAAAGCAAGTGACATAACAATGAAAGAGGCAATAAAACGATTTCCCTTTATTACCGATAAGGCCACTCCCCAAAGAGGCATTGGCGTTACATCGCCGTATAGCTCCGGGATGTAAACATGCTGAAGTGATTTCACCCAGAAAGCTATCAGGAACAAAGGCACTAAGAAATAGGCCGTAATATCGATGTTATGTACTTTACGAAGGAGCACTGACAGGGGTTGTTTATTTGTTTATTCGTTTAAGTGTTTATTTGTTTTAAAGGTCGAAGCCGATATCGCTCCGGTAATATTTCTTTTCAAAATCGATCAATGCCGCATTACGATAAGATATTCTTAATGCATCATTTTTATCGCTGCCGAAGGCTGTTACGGCTATTACCCTGCCCCCGTTCGTAACGATATCAGCTCCTGCTTGTTTTGTTCCCGCATGAAACAGTATGCAATCCTCAACCTTATCGAAACCTGTTATCTTCTTTCCCTTTTCGTAGCTTCCCGGATAACCGCCTGACACAAGCATTACTGTAGTGGCAGTTCTGTGGTCCACCTCAAGGCTTTTGACTTTCAGATTGCCGGCAGCTACTGCTTTAAAAAGATCCACAAGATCGGCCTTTATCCTTGGTATCACCACTTCCGATTCAGGGTCACCCATGCGCACATTATATTCGATTACATAAGGATCTCCGTTCACATTCATCAAGCCGATGAAGATAAATCCTTTGTAAGGGATCTTGTCTTCTTTCAATCCTTCAACTGTAGGAATTACTATCCTCTCCTTTACCTTTTTCATGAACCCGGAATCAGCAAACGGAACGGGAGAAACAGCTCCCATACCGCCGGTGTTCAGGCCTGTGTCATGTTCACCTATGCGCTTGTAATCCTTAGCCTCGGGTAAAATTATGGAAGCATGTCCGTCAGTAAGCACAAAAACCGACAGTTCAATGCCGGAAAGAAACTCCTCGATGACAACAGTGTTGCCGGCAGCACCGAACTTACCATCAAGCATTGCCTTAAGTTCACTCTTTGCCTCGTTGATATCGTTAAGGATAAGAACTCCTTTCCCCGCTGCCAGACCATCGGCTTTAAGAACATACGGTGCGTTCAACGTCTCCAGAAAAGAATATCCCTCCCCGATGTTATCCGCGGTCACCGAGAAATAACGTGCTGTAGGGATGTTGTGTCGTTGCATGAACTCCTTAGCAAACTCCTTACTGCCTTCAAGCATTGCCCCATCTTTACCCGGCCCGATAACAGGAATATGAGCAACAAACGGATCGTTCAGGAAATAATCCTTAATACCTCTCACAAGCGGTTCTTCAGGACCAACAACCATCATCTCAATATTTTTCTCGATCACAAAATTCTTTACCGCATTGAAATCATTGGGGTTAATGTCAACATTAGTCCCAACCTGCGATGTGCCCGCATTACCCGGAGCAATATAAAGTCCGGTAAGCAGATCGCTTTGTGCCATTTTCCATGCCAGAGCATGTTCACGCCCCCCCGAACCTAAAAGTAATATATTCATTGTTTATGCTATGTTTATTTGTTTGACTGTTTAACTAATATTTTCCCTGAATCACTTAAGCGTACCACATGACAAAAGGAGTAAGAAAAATTTAACCCGATATGCGCCATTCTTTTACAACACTTCAAATCTGTATCCCTCTTTCAGCAGATGATCCAGCGTCCGAGGCAATGCTTTTTCAAGCCTCGGCCAAGCTTTCGCCGAATCGTGAAAAACAATTACCGACCCGGGCCTCACATTCCTTCTCACATTCTCAAAAACCTCTTCCGCGGTCAATTGCCTGTCATAATCTTTGCTCAACACATCCCACATCACTATTTTTCCGAAACGCTTCTTCAGTGCTGCAACCTGCCACGGATAAAGCTGTCCGTGAGGCGGTCTGAACAGATCAGACCCAATGACATCATTCCCCTTGTCAACATTTTCAAGATACTCATTCCCCGAACATTTC
Source organism: Marinilabiliaceae bacterium (assembly GCA_029933425.1). Lineage (GTDB taxonomy): Bacteria > Bacteroidota > Bacteroidia > Bacteroidales > Marinilabiliaceae > JAADEM01. The sequence continues at coordinate 6,815 of JAOZOF010000113.1, read as the reverse complement.
CAGGCAGGAAGGTGATTGTATGTATGGCTTCCCGTTCCGTGTCCCTTGTCCTTCAGCATTCTGAACAAACCGGGATATCTTGTCACATTCTCACCCACACAAAAGAACGTAGCCTTTATGTTTCGCTTCTCCAACTCCTTGCAAACCCACTCCGTTACTTCCGGAACAGGACCGTCATCAAACGTGAGATAAACAACTTTATCCTCTACATCCCCTCTCCAGAAAGTCCCGGGGTAGAACATCCTTATCCATTTCGGCGGCTGAACCTCCCATCGGGATCTTTTTTTCATCTTTCTGTTATTCAGTTCTCAGACTTCAGTCTGCTGACTACGCACTATCGACTCAGATCACTTCTCCATGAACCTCAGCTTCTGAACAGAATTTGTGTATTTCTCTTCAAGCTCTTTCAGCAGATCTTTCCTGTCATACATCTGAACGGTAGGCAACAATAACCTTGTATAAATGGCCATTGTCCGCTCAAAATTACCCATAACACTTTGCTTAAGCTTATTGTCGAGCGATGTGTAAAAAGTAATATATTGAAGGAACTGATTTGCGACTTCACGCATGATAGCATCCCCCTTTTCCGTTTCTCCCGCCTTGTAATAGGCTTCCGCAAGGAAAATACTGAACTGGTCATGCGGAACCTGATCAGGAGGCAGCTCTTCCATCAGCTTGTTCAATATATCCACGGCCTTATCCTTTTTACCCTCATCGATCAATGCACTTGCAAGGCGTGTAAGATTGTTGCGGATGTTAGTGGCCATACGGCGATGATTCTCGTCAAGATACACTTTTGGATTATTGAACCCGCCCCATTTGAACTTGGTCATCACATTATCGTACATCTTTTCTGTGTCAACCCTGCCAAACTCCATTCCATCATTTTTAGTTCTTATGGGCACAACCTGATATCCGAAACCTTCGAGCTGGAAATAGTTATCTAATCCCGCATAGTTATCTGCCCCAACTGTCACGGCAAAATAGATCGGCCTATTCCAGTCGTTTGTGGTGATCATGTCATATATCATCAACTGATTCTTCATGATCACGTTACTATTAATGTCGATATTCACTGTTGAGTCTATCAGTTTTGCTGCATCAGGTGAAACAAAACCTTTTTGCAGAACCTTCAGACTGTCAACCGTGAGGTAGAACCTGTTGGCAGGAAGATAGTCTATCCGACCCGGATACTGAGGTATCTCCTTGGTTTTAGGATTATCACTGGCTACAAACTGAATGGCATCCTTCAGGCTTATCCTTTTATTCTGGAACTGTGGCCGTGGAATGATGTAAACAACATCCCTTTTCCCCTCAACATACTGATCATGTTTCATTGATATAGGCAGAGGATCAGATTCATAAGCCTTTCGCTTCATCTGATCGATATACCAATCCGTTTGCAGGTAACTGAGGTTACACACCCTGACATCTGTTCGCACTCCTTCTACCTCCTGAATGTACCAAAGCGGGAAAGTATCGTTATCGCCATTAGTGAACAATATAGCCTCATCCTGACAAGTATTAAGATAATCCCAGCCAAGATCGTGAGCCACGTATCTTCCCGAGCGGTCATGGTCGTCCCAGTTCTCTTTTGCCATTATTCCGGGAACAAGAGCCAGAGCCAGCACACTTGCCACTACGGAACTGATCTTTCCGGGAACGATCTTTCTCAATGCTTCAACAAGGCCAAGCACTCCAAGTCCTATCCAGATGGCAAAAGCATAGAAGCTACCTGCATAGGCATAATCCCTTTCTCGTGGCTGCAACGGAGTCTGGTTCAGGTAAAGCACGATCGCCAATCCGGTAAAAAAGAAAAGAAGCATCACTATCCAGAAACCATGTTTCCCGGCATTGTCGACCTTTCCTGTTTCCGGGTCTTTCCGGTTGTTGTTGTACTGATAGAACATTCCTATCAGGCCGAGCAGAAACGGCAGCAGGTAATATTTGTTATGAGCTTTGTTTTTTTTCAGCCAGTCGGGCAGCAGGTCCTGATCACCGTACATATTGTTATCGATGAACGAAATGCCAGTTATCCAGTTTCCGCGATCTATCTCCCCGTTACCCTGCAGATCGTTCTGACGACCGGAGAAGTTCCACATAAAATATCTGAAATACATGTACTTTACCTGGTATTCCCAGAAAAATTTCAGGTTCTCCCAGAATGTTGGCAGTACTATCACTTTTTGCTGTCCGTTCTCATCTGCCACCCTGACCTTTCTTCCTTTCAGATTAGTCCATTTCTTGTACTGATCGATATGACGTTTCTCCCGGCTGTACATTCGCGGAAAGATGGTAGTTGTCCTGCTGTCGAAGATATACGTCGGCTTGTAATAGACTATCTCATATCTTCCATTCTTCTTGATATAAACAGGTTTTCCTTTCTCCTTGTCCATAGCTCTCCTGTCAACCGGAGAATCGTAATAATGACCTGTGATAAGCGGTCGGTCGCCGTACTGTTCCCGATTAAGGTATGACATCAACGAAAATACATCCTCGGGTGAATTCTGATCCATCGGAGGATTGGCATAGGAACGGATAACGATCATCGCAAATGATGAATACCCGATAATTATCACCGTTACAGCAAGGATTGCGGTATTGAGGATTACCTTGCCGTTCTTATGTGACCACAATATCCCGTAGATAAGACCACCGATGAGTAAAATTGCATAAACAACAACTCCTGTGTTGAAAGGAAGCCCGAAACCATTAACGAACAATAGTTCGAACCATGAAGCCACTTTGACCAGCCCCGGGATTATTCCATATAAAATAGTTCCGAGAATAACTGCCGATAAGGCCAGGGCCTTTATGGTGTTCTTACGGTTAACCTCAACCTTCTTGAAGTAGTAAACCATAACAATGGCAGGTATTGCGAGCAGGTTAAGCAGGTGTACCCCTATCGAAAGGCCCATAAGATAGGCAATGAGGATAAGCCATTTATTTGCATGGGGTTTGTCAGCAACATTTTCCCATTTCAGGATAGCCCAGAAAACAACCGCAGTGAACAGCGAACTCATCGCATAAACCTCACCTTCAACAGCTGAGAACCAGAATGTATCGGAAAAAGTATAGGTAAAAGCACCGACAAGACCGCTGCCTATGATAGCCCATATTTTCCATGTCTCATACTCTTTTTCATCCGAAGACCTTATCATGATCTTTCGGGCAAGGTGAGTAATAGTCCAGAAAAGGAATATGATGGTAAAAGCACTGGCCAAAGCCGACATGATGTTTATCGTTGCTGCCACTTGCTTCGGATCAGGGGCAAAAAGAGTAAAAAATCTTCCCACTATCATGAATAAAGGTGCTCCCGGCGGGTGGCCCACAAGCAGTTTGTATGCTGTGGCAATAAACTCACCACAGTCCCAGAAACTGGCAGTAGGTTCAATGGTCCTGATATACACAAATGCCGACACAGCAAATGCCAGCCATCCGAAAATGATATTTAACCGATTGTATTGTTTCATTTTATTCTTTTTAGCTGTTAGCTTTTAGCCTGTTGCTGACAGACTTTACCCTTTTATCACGCCAAAAATACTGAAATTTTATTAACATGAACTTAAAGTGCTGTTGTTTTGCGGATTTTTATCCTGATTGTTAATATGATTTAACGTTGGGCTTCTTAAAATGAGGATAACACAGCCGGGAATCAATTTCACAATGCTATGGTTACCTTTCCGCAGTGCATATTTTGTTGAACAAGAAATGCCCCTGTTTACTACAAGTCAAAGTCAGATGTTTGTCACACCTGCCTGCAGCAGGCAGGATTTTTTGTATCAACTGCTCTTTTTACCCGTCTGCGAATAAAAATGGTCGATCCTGTTTAGAAGATTGTCCTGCCGGCATTGCTTAAGAGCATCTTTCAGCATTTTTTCAAAAGACATCTCCTCACGCATATCATAAGAAATGAGCGAAAGAAAACGATCATCCTGAGAAGCAAAGAATTTAAGATTGTGCAAATGGATATTTGTGAGCAATTCAAAATATTTATCTGCCTCTGATCTCATTCCCGCCAACCACATAAATCTAACAAAATCGATATTACCGTCATGGTATGGCGCCGTTTCAATGGGATATTCACGCAACGATTTTTCTATCACTTTAACGGCATCGTACTTCCTGCCCTCATTCAGCAGTTTTGCCAACAGAACGTCAATGGTTGTTCTGTAGCGAATAACATCGAAAGTACTTCGCGAAAAATAATCGTAGTATGCATCCCCTTTTGTACCGAAATCAACTTTCGTGAGGTAATCATCAAGCATCTCTCCGGTCACGATATATTTCTTTGCCGAGTCAGGTGCCGTTCCGGGTGTGAGTTTAAGCACTGTTGAATACCGCTCAATATTGTACTCAAGTCCGTTGTAAATATCCGGTGCCGATCCTACTGTAAAATAGACAGGTCGTTTTGTCAACCCGTTCGACAACAGATCTAAAAGTACAATATCATTTTTGTAAAGCACCTGTTTCGGATCGCGCCACTTAGTAATAATTGAATCCCCGTTATCGATTATAAAATTCTTCGTAGGTGAATAATCGATGAACTTACCGTTCTGCAAAGGCAGTTTTGTTTCATTTTTGTTACTCCCAATAAAACGTATCACTTTTTTCAGATCGGCATACTCCTTTGTCTTGTCAAGAAGCAGAGCATTATCCAGATCACCCTCCTTGTAACGCTCTTTAGGTATGGTCAATGCAAAAGCAGGGGCATCATTCACCTTGTTGTACAGTTGCATCACACACCAGTCAGCTCCCATTAATCCGTAATTCACCACCCTCAGGTCAGGGCGGACATTCTCTACCTCCTGGGCATACCAAAGCGGATAAGTGTCATTGTCGCCATACGTGAACAATATCGATCCCTTTTTACAACTATTAAGATAGCTTTTTGCGGAGGTGAGGGCAAGGTACCTTTTTGAACGGTTATGATCATCGTAATTATTCATTAGAAGCAGGCCGGGCAGAGCCAGAAAAGAAAGCACCGCTGCAAGAATTCCCGTAAAGCTACTTTTATGCAGATCGCGTGCATAACGTACAAAACCATACACTCCCAGGCCTATGAAAATGGCATAGGCAAAGAATGATCCCACAAAAGCATAATCCCGTTCCCGCGGTTCAAAAGGTGTCTGGTTAAGGTAAAGTACGATCCCCGGACCTGTTATCAGCAAAAGCAGCAGGATCTCACGCAAGTAGTGATTCCCTTTTTTGCCTAAAGTACTCAGGAACACGATCCCTAGTATCCCGAAAATGAAAGGCAGAAGATAATATTTGTTGTTGGCCTTACTGCTTTCCTCGGCAAAACTAAGCACATCCCTGTTGCCCAACCTCGCGGCATCAAGAGCTTTTATTCCCGTTTTCCAGTTACCTCTCAGAGGGCTGCCGTTGCCCTGCTCATCATTCTGCCGGCCGGAAAAGTTCCACATGAAATACCTGAAATACATAAAGCCCAACTGATAATTGAAAAGGAACTTTATGTTCTGCATTAACGTCGGAGGCTTGGTAGAATGCACCGGCACATCAGCCCATTGACTGTATCCGTAAATATGACGCTGCTGATTGCTGAACATTCGGGGAAATAACACTTTATCCTTGTCGGCATAGGTAAACTTATCAGATTTTTTGAACTCTTCGTATTTGTTACCTGCAGGACGGTAGGCGGTTTTATAGGTAATTCCCGTGCTCTTTGCCCCGTAAAACGGACCGTAAAGAAGAGGTTTGTCTCCGTACTGCTCACGGTTAAGAAAACTTTCAAGTGCAAAAACATTGGAAGGGTTATTCAGATTTATGGGAGTATCGACATTTGCCCTGATAATGATCAAAGCATAGGAGCTATACCCGATGAAATAGACAAGCACATTCAACAAAATGAAGTGAAGTACCGGCTTCTTCTTCATCGTACGGAATATGCCGTAAAACAATCCGCCGAACAACAATGCAAAGAAAAGGATCAGCCCTGAATTGAATGGTGCTCCCAATCCGTTAACAAGGAACAGCTCAAGTTTCTTGGCAAACCACAGTCCGTTCTGAATAAACCCGAACAAAATAACTCCCAGAATTATTAATCCGTAACCGAGCGAAACGAAAAACTTTTTCCAGGTAAATTCATAATATCTGAACCACACTATCTGAAAAATAACAGGAATAGCAAGCAGGTTCAACAGATGAACACCTGTTGAAAGCCCTATAAGATAACTGATGAAAATAAGCCAGCGAACGGTATTTTTCCGTTCCTGCTCAAAAGACTCCTCCCATTTAAACACTGCCCAGATCACCAGTGCCGTGAAAAATATCGACAATGCATAAACCTCCGATTCCACGGCCGAGAACCAGAAAGTATCGGTAAATGAAAAACTCAATGCTCCGATAAAAGATGGTATGAGGATGTTCAGATATTTTTTTGTCGATTTCAGATCTTCAGGGAAAAGTCTTGAGAGAATGAGCACAAGAGTGAGGAACAGCAAAACGATCGTTCCTGCTGAAGATACCACCGAAAGCAGGTTCGACCAGTATGCTATTTGTGAAGCGTCGGATGCAAAAAGGGTGAACAATTTGGCCAGAAGAAGATAGAACGGCGCCCCGGGCGGGTGACCGACCTCTAACTTTGCAATACATGTTATGAACTCTCCACAGTCCCAAAAACTTACTGTTGGTGCCATGGTTGAAAGCAGTATGCCTCCTGAAATAAAAAAAAGAACGAGGGAAAAGGTCTGTTTTAATTTCTTGTTGGATATCATTGCCGGATGCTATTGTCAGGTTATCCTACGAAACTAACTGTTCTTTTCGATTATTCAAAGAATAAAATAACTCAAAAC
>JAOZOF010000409.1:1293-2658 GCA_029933425.1 Marinilabiliaceae bacterium | reverse complement strand
CATATGTCCATCGATTAAGACATTCATCTGTTTTGTCTACCGCCAAAACAGTGAATCTCTAAATCAGCCTGTCCCGAGGTATCTCGGGAGGGTTAACCCGCATGGGGTCTTTAGTTCAGCGACTTTATCGCTTCCTAATGACCAATTTGGGTTTAAAACTTACGGCTTTCAGAAGATCTTGATCATCTGCTTTTTTGGTGATTTTCCGGAAAGTGGATGTTGCGTTTATTTAAGCCGGCAGTTCTGTTTTGTAGTGAGGATATGAAAACTATTACGGGTTCAAAGACCGGTTCACAATAGCATCAATGGCATCTACCAGTTTATCAGGATTAACAGTCCTCCATTTTATCTCATTGAATACGCCGTCGTAAATAATGTAGTTGTAAAGTCCGATCTTATCAAATTCGGTCAGAACATGTTCCCGGAAGTTGATCGCAGCTATCCATCCCTCTTCAATGTCGTTGAACCAGTCTTCATAGTAAGAATCATCAGAGTAGTGAAAATTCAGTACATTCTCGCCGATCAGAATAAACTTAGAGATATTCTGCATCTCAAGGTGTTCTATTATATTTCGTTTAAAATACATTATGTCATTGTACAGGGCATCGTTCCATTCTCCCATTAATTCGATTATTGCAGCACCTTTTTCATAATCGGCAAATAGCAGTTTCATGTAAAGGGTGTTGGATCCGAACTCGTCCCATGAAGGATGAATGTAATGATCGTAAATGGTATTCCGGCAAAGATACGGGTCATGCATTTGTTCGTAAAAAGGAGATAACTTGTCTGTATAACAGTTGTATATCTTTTCCCAACGGCGATATGGTTCAATCTCCTGCATCTTTTTTATTTATTGCAAATTTACAAAAAAGGGTTTCCTGTATCATTAAAAGAATAAAAATCTGTGTTAAAACTTTATTTTTCCATACACTTAAACAGTGATGAACAAAAACAGAACATTGCTGTTTTTATATTGTTGGCAAAAAAATATTTTTCTGTTTAATAAGTATGATGTTTCTTTGAGTTAAAATAATATCCTGTTATGGAAATTAATAATGTGTTATTTGCTTTTGGGTTGACTTTGTTTGCCGGTTTAAGTACCGGTATCGGCAGCGCCATGGCATTTTTTGCCAAACGTACAAATACAAGATTTCTTTCGCTGGCATTGGGATTCTCGGCAGGAGTGATGATATATGTTTCGTTTGTGGAGATATTTGCAGAGGCAAGACACGTATTGTCGATCGAATATGGAGAGAAAGCGGGAACAGTTTATACCGTACTGGCTTTTTTCGGTGGGATGCTTCTAATAGCACTGATCGATAAGCTGATCCCGAATGAGGAAAACCCGCATGAGATGCATTCGAT
>JAOZOF010000409.1:0-1193 GCA_029933425.1 Marinilabiliaceae bacterium | reverse complement strand
CCTATTGGTGCTTTGATCGGGTATCTTATTCTGATGCCTTTCATGGGACCGTTAACGTTTGGCATTCTGTTCGCTTCGGTTGCAGGTATAATGATATTTATAAGCCTCGATGAATTACTTCCTGCTGCGCGTGAATACGGAGAGCATCATTTGTCGATATACGGTATGGTTGGCGGAATGGTAGTTATGGCGGTAAGTCTGCTGTTGCTTATGTAGCTGAAGTTTTTTATGATCTGAGAAATTTGAGTAAAAAGGGGAGAATTAGTTATGACAAAAAAGGAGAGGTTCGAACGGGTAATTGAATATTTCAAAGAACACATGCCTGTTGCTGAAACAGAGCTTCGTTACAAAGATCCATATCAACTATTGGTTGCTGTGATCCTATCGGCACAATGCACCGATAAAAGGGTGAATATTCTCACACCTGCCATCTTTGAAAAATACCCTACTGTTTTCGATATGAAGGAAGCATCACCTGAAGAAGTTTTTGAGTTGATCAAATCGTGCAGTTATCCTAATAACAAAAGCAAGCATCTTGTGGGAATGGCCAATGTTCTGGTCGATGAGTTTGGCGGCGTTGTTCCTGAAGACATTAAAGAGTTGCAAAAGCTGCCCGGGGTAGGTCGTAAAACTGCAAATGTGATAGTCTCGGTCGTTTTCAATAAACCTGCCATGGCCGTTGATACACACGTGTTTCGTGTGGCCGCAAGAATAGGATTGACAACAAATTCAAAGTCTCCCCTCGACACAGAGAAACAACTTGTGAAATATATTCCTGAGGAGTTGCTTCCCATAGCACATCACTGGCTGATACTTCACGGTCGTTATGTCTGTATTGCCCGGAATCCGAAATGCTTTCATTGCGGGTTGAAAAACACATGTAAATTTTATTCAAAAAACAGTAATTGAAGTCTGTTTTTCCAAGGATTTTATCTTTCGTGTAATTCTGTTACAGCTTACTGTTTTTAAGCATTTAAAGTTAAATTCTATTAAATAATGAGGGTTTAACATGAATTAACTTCATTTTCGTTTTGTTCACCGTAATATTGGTGATATTTGCATTAGATTTTTTTTCATAAGTTTGGATTTAGTTAATTGATTTAGGGGGAAAAGGACAGGTTTACAGCTTGTCCTTTTTTTATTCTGTTTATCCCGCTAAAAAAGACCATTTTCTTCCAAAAATATAAAGAGTT
>JAOZOF010000016.1 GCA_029933425.1 Marinilabiliaceae bacterium | reverse complement strand
GTTTACTTAACGTTAAGCTCTTTGTTTGTTCTTTATATTTTTATAATACTTAAAGATCTAAAATAAAACAACAGGAAAGTGATGTATAGTTCTTCTATTTAAAGTGATAAACAAAAAAACAAAACTAAGATCATCACTTTCCAAATGAAAAATACAAATAAAAGCTTAAAGAAACTATCGAGAGTTGTAAAAGTATCATCTTTCTGGCAGTAAATAGAGTTAATAAACCAGGTAAAACTGAAAAAAGCGGACCTTCCTCCTATTCCCTATATCGAACAGACACCAACTCTACAGTCAGTTAAACCCGACTTATGCAGTAGGAGCTATAATATATCAAACTACCCTCCTGACCTTAGTAAGGGTTAACCCTCCCGTGATACCTCGGGACAGTTTGGGTTAAAAACCTTAGGGCCGGACTGAAACTATGGACCAACACAATTGAAGAGCATTACGGGGTTAAACCTACTTTATACCAACGAACACTATTTCAAAAAATATCTTTCGAAAAAGGAATTTAGTGAATATACTCTCCGGATAGCGAATTACTACGAAAACAAACAACCAAAAACAAGGAAATGAAGTTTCTGGCGTTTTACAAAAAAAGAACATAAAAAGAGCAGACGGTTTTTTGGACATTAATGTTCTCAGAGGAAGTCAAAGAGAGCTTAATAACTCCTGTACATGATAAACTAACCAACTACCTCTATAACTCCCTTTACGGCATCCAGTTTTATCATCTGCCCGTCTTTGATAACATCCATGGCACCTTTGACACTTACAACGGTCGGCAAGCCATACTCACGGGCAACAACAGCACCGTGCGACAGCGGACTGCCTATCTCAGTTATGAGGCCGCCTGCAACACTGTAGAAAGGTGTCCAGCCGATGTCGGTGAATTCAACGACCATGATCTCGCCGGGCTTCAGATTGGCAGCATGTTCAGGCTTGCTTATCAGTCGCGCTTTACCCTCCACCATTCCATGGCTTACGGGAATACCGGCAAGGTTACCGTCTTTTATTTCAGGTTGCGACTCATCGGGAACAGGCACTCCGTAACTGAGGTCGTCAAACACCAGTTTTTTCATTTCCGGGTACAGCTCCATTCTCTCTTTACTCAGGTTTTTCAACTCCTCAGGGTTGTTTGAGCTTATCAACTCTCCTATTTCATCATGCATCAAAAAGAATATCTGATCAGGCTCGTAAAGCAGCCATGCTTTTGTCATTAACTCACCAAGGTGACGGTATGCAAGCTTGAACTGGTACTGAACACCGATCGCCTGTGCCTTGGTCTGTTCGCGGCGGGCAACAGCTTTGCGTGCATTGGGTATCATCTTTTTCAGCATACGTTTCTGAAAACCTGTTAACTCCTCATCATCAACCTCTATAACCGGAGCTTTCTTTTCCGGCAGCTTGACATCAGGTTCATTCCTGTGCATCCTGACCTTTGCTTTAATGCCTTCAATTATCGATGACGGATCTTTTCCCCACTCTGTTTCGTAAAGCTCACCCTCACGTACTCCGCGGTGCCCGTGACGTTGCATGAACTCTTTCCATCGCTTTTGTATATCTTCCGGTGCATCCTGCTCAAGGAACTTCACTGCCTCAGAAGTTTCAGCATTCAGGAAACGGTCATCCACATTCTTAACATCCACAAGCAACACAGCCATCTCATCCATTGCTTTCAGCACCTGGGCACTCTCTATATCGGGAATATCGGTAAAATACTTTGCTATCTTCTCCTGATGCTCACGCTGAGGCGGCTTGTTCTTTGAATAGATATTCAGGATCATGCTGTACTTACTGCCCGACTGCGACGACGACACGTAATGCAGCGACCACGCTTTGTTCAGGACCGGCAACAGCTCATCGATCTTTCCGTAACACTCTTTTATGTCATCAGGGCAATCTATCCTGAACTCATTGTAAAGTTTACGCAGTTTCTTCTCAGCCTTCTCACCTCCGTTAAGGTAACGCATCATTTTTATAAAATTGACCGTTCGTTTCAGGCTTCCTGCTTTTGGCTGAAGTTCTACCCCTTTCACCTCTTCACCTACAACCGAATAGTCGATATTCTCTTTTTTTGACATCATCACATTGGGAACAAAGCGGTAAAGAGAATTGACCTCGAAAAAGAGATGATTGTAAAATGAATGGATAAATATCCTGTGATCGTATATTTCCGGTATCGCCCCGATTATGTGGTAAAACTCCTGAAGCCCGAAATCAATGGCATTGGCAAAAGTAGAGAGAGTTAGCGGCGTAACAGGCCCCGGCATCATCTCGCCAATGTTTCCGCGGGTGTAAACAGGCTTGTCGCATATCAGTTTGTCGTCAAGCTCATTGAAGTGGGCTTTTTGCAGTCCCGTAACCGGCCTTAGCTGAAGCCAGAACAGCTTGCCGTTCTTATCCACAGCCCACTCAAGGTCGGCAGGCATACCATACTGTTCTTCAATGTGTAGAGCTCCGTCAACTAACTCACTGAACAGCTCCTCCGACAACAGCTTACAGGAATAGTTATCCTTTCTTGCTTTGTAAAATGAGATATTCTCACCGCTCTGTTGTCCTGCCATAAGGCCTTCACCGATACCTTTCACCACACTCATCGATATCTTATTGCGGCGGTTATTCACAGGATCGGCAGTGAACAACACTCCTGAATACACTGCCATAACCATCTCCTGCACAACCACATTCATCGACATCCCGTTACCGGAGTGCATTGCCTCTTTGTACGACTGTACGATCTGCGACTTTGCCGAAGCAAAACACTCATTCACGGCACTCAGTATCTCATCCTCTCCTTTCAGGTTCAGAAAACTGTCGAACTGGCCTGCAAACGACAGCTCTTCTCCGTCCTCTCCCGATGCTGACGAACGAACGGCATACAACCTGTCATCAGGCAGTGATTCAATAAAACTTTTTAATTCATCATCAGAGGTATCCTCCGTGATAACCCACGTTCCGGGAATGTTCATCCCATATTTTTTCAACAATGCCAGTCCTTTGGCCTTGCCTCCTCCCTGTCCGTTGATCTTATTTATAGGTAATATCAATTGTTCTATGGTTAAATGGTTCTAGTGTTCTAGGTTAAAGTGTACATGGTTATTTTTGTTCCAAGAGTTCCAGGTGTTTTGCAAACTGCCCACTGCCGAATGCTTACTGAATACTCTCTTTAGCGATCCCCATCTCGGCAATGCCGATGCCTTTTACACCGCCGTAGGTGAATTCGGCTTTGCTCTGGCGGATGTGGTAAACATTATCCATCGTGAATGGGAAGAACTCTTTCATGTCGGTTGTGATGGTAATATCTTCTCCTTTTTCTGTTTCCTTTACTTTGAACTCAAGGTTGTGCGGTAACGGCTCCGGCAGGTTCAGCTCTTCAAATGAGGGAGTTTTAGCAAATGTGATATACTTTTCGCCATCGAAGATGAAGCCGGCTTTCAGATTTTTCACAAAGTCATAATCGATGACGCTAACGTTGAAGAACCTGCCGTCGTCAAGAATGCCGAGGAACCAGATATGACGGCCCCACTCCTCCCAGTTACGCTTGCCGAAACTATGATCGCGCACACCTTTCAGGTCCACATTGTGCTCTTTCCCTTTCCAGGTAATACTCCCTGTTATTTCCCCCCCCTGTTCAATATGCACAAGGTGTATCTCACGCAGCCGTCTGAAAAACTCTTTGTTCCACTTTTGTTTTGCTATCTGTTCAGCAACCTGCTTTGGTGATGTTCCTGCTTTGTCAAAATCCATAATAGGCGATGTGGAATGCCATTTCAGATCGAGCTTTAACTGCTCCTCATTGCCGTCTTTGAATACCGGTCCTTCATACCTGATATCCCACTCCTCTCCCGGCTTCACACAAATATACTCCAGGGTTCCCTGCTTAAAACCATCGCCTTCTGGCAGGTCCAGATCCTCAAAGCCCCACACTCCTTCACCCGGCACATGGATCTTCAGCCAGTTCTCGTTATGCTTTCCGGTGCGGAATGCCTGACGGGTAACGAATGTAAAGCCATCACGACTGACACCCGCAAAGTAGCTGCTGTCGTTATATGCAAAGGTATCGGGATCGGTGTGCTTCTGTTCAAGCTCTTCGATAGGGATAACGCGGCTCTTACGATGTGTGATCATCTTGTAAGCCAGGAATTTTTTCAAACTCATCCGGGTCTGTTTTTTTAGATTAAAGTGCGGTAAAAGTATAAAAATTTGAGGTATAAGCAAACAACTGTCACCTTACAAAAATCCTAAAAACACAGACTAATCCAACCAATATAAATAATATTTTGACGGACTAAACATGAAAAACAGACCGAGGTATAAATAAGAATGATTATCTGACCTGATAGTACAATAGTATTATGTTACAATACTTTCCGGGCTTTTTGTCTATATGAATCAATAGCTTTTTTCACAGAGCCATATTCTATTAAAAGTTTTCTAGACTCTTCCATCGACATATTCAACTCTTCAGATATCATTCTTGAACCCCGCTCTAACAGCTTTTTATTGGTAAGCTGCATATTTACCATTTTATTTCCTTTTACTCGCCCTAATTTGATCATTAAGGTAGTTGTGATCATATTTAAGATCATTTTTTGTGCAGTACCTGCTTTTAATCTTGTACTGCCGGTCACAAATTCAGGACCTACAATAGCCTCTACAGGATATTCCGTAACTTGTGCAATCTGACTATTCGGATTACAAGTAATACAACCTGTAAGTAGTCCGTTGCTCCTGGCATGTTTAATACCTCCTATAACATATGGAGTAGTGCCCGATGCTGCAATTCCGATAACGGTATCTAACTTATTAACATTATACTCCTTCAGTTCATCCCAGGCCTTATCCCAATCATCCTCTGCATCTTCAACAGCTTTACGCAATGCGACATCACCTCCCGCAATAAGCCCGATTACCAACTTTTCAGATACCCCGAATGTTGGAGGTAACTCCGATGCATCAAGAACACCTAACCTGCCACTCGTGCCGGCTCCGAGATAAAAAACCCTTCCCCCTTGTTTCATCCGCTCTACAAGTTGTTCAATAAGTGCTTGTATTTGAGGTAAAGCTTTTCTTACCGCTATATGTACTTTTGCATCTTCTTTATTTATACTACGAATTAACTCTTTTACTGACATCATTTCTAAATTGTCAAAAGTAGAAGGAGATTCAGTAACACTTAAATGTAGATCCTTATCATTATTTTCTTCCATAATGCTATTATTTATTGGGTTATATTATAAAATAGCTACAGGCTATATGCAACATTTTACTATAACATGTCTTATGTATTATATATTTTACAATAACATATTATTTAATGTCATATTTATATTATTACACAATAATTATTACCGTAAATACAGAATAGATATACATTATGCAAATTTACAAATTAAATACAAAGATACAATAGCATGATGTAATATGTATGACATATTTTGTTTTTTATTACTAAAAACTATATTTTTGAAACGTAAAAAATTATCCATAATAATATGCTCAATTAATGAGTACTTAAATACATAAAAATATTTAGTTTTTTTATTTACAAACATATCATAATTTCAAGTAAATACTTATGAGTACAAATATCATTTTACACTATTCAATATCGGCTGAATATAGCACTGACGCTTTCCTGAAAACTATCAAGTCAGTTTTTGATCAGACAACCAAAGATCTTGAGATAACGATTATTACCAATAAAAGTTCAGATGATGTATCAAAGCAGATTGCTGATATAAATTCGAATTCAGTCAAAGTTACAATGTTGACTGTTAATGATCAAAACCAGTCTGTTGAATTAAACAAAGCTTTACAAGGCAGTAAGTCTCGCTATCAACTTTATCTTGACAATCGAATTCAACAAATAGTATTAAAGAAAAGTGCGCTGGAGTTATTTAATTTGGCAGCAGAGAATAACAAAAATGCAGGAATGATATACTCTGATTATGAAATAATGGAAGATGGAGAGATTAAAGAGATCCATCTGTTAAAACATCACATAGGCAGAGTTCGTGATAATCAGGATTATGGCAAAGTACTGTTTTTCTCAAAAGAAGCATTGGAAGATATAGGATATTTATCTTCAAAAATAAAATTTAATGCAATATACGATCTGCGGTTAAAGATATCAGAAAAATATCAGCTGATACATATTGCAAATCGTTATGCAGGTTCATTATATCAGATCGTTTCGAAAGCAAAAGAACATAATGTTTTTGATTATTTACTTGCCGGAAGAGAGAGCCAAATTGAAGCTGAAGAGGTTCTGACAGAACATTTAAAACGAATTGGTGCATACTTGGAACCGGGTGCTCATTACACAACCCGTCCTAAAGCTGCTCCTAACACAAAACTTAAAGCCTCAATAATAATACCGGTAAATAATCGACCCGTTTTTATCTGCGATGCTATTGAAAGTGTACAGGCACAAACGGTAAAAGAAGTTGAGATTATTGTTGTTGTAAATGGCGGAGATACAGATCCTACAATTGAAACAGTTAAACAATATATGCCGGGAGGGGATAAATACGACCCGTCAAAACCTGAAGTACAACTCCTTGTTCACGATATTAACAATCTTGGTTTTTGTTTTAATGCAGGAGCTAAAGCAGCACGAGGTGAATATTACGTTCAACTCGATTCTGATGACAGGCTAAAACCCGATGCTGTAGAAAAAATACTTGACGTTTACAATAGCGACCCAAAGATTGGAATGGTCATAGGTTCGTATGAGGTTTGGGAAAAAGATGAAAAAGGCAATTATTCACGAATGGAAGAGCTGCCTGTTGTAACCCATGATGAGTGGACAGAAGAGAATGGACGAAACAACCTGTTAAGGATCGGAGGAGCAGGTGCACCCCGCTCTATACCAATTGCTCTAATCAAGAGTATAGGTTTCAGCTTAAACGAGGAACCATTTGCCCGTAATTATGGCGAAGATTATCAGATGGTAATGAAAATAAGTGAGAAACACCGTATTGGAAGAGTTTGGGATGCTATTTACGAGGTAGTTCGCCATGCAGGTGGAACAGATCATAATATCGATCAGGCCACAATTGACAGAAATGACGAGGCTAAAGACCACATGCGAAAAGAAAGTATATTAAGACGTATTGAATTAAACAGAAATAAATAATTTCATTACCTGAAAAATGCAAACAGAACCGTTATTAATAGGAATAGATGGTGGTGCTACAAAAGTAAGTGCATGGGAGATTGCATATAACGAGTCAGATTCAACCTTTTCGCTTGGAAATGTGAACTCAACAAAATCGTACAGGGAAATCAGCGGGTATATTCCTGATTTCAAACCTGTCGATATCAACATCCAGTTAAAAGAACGTGACACCAAAATAAATTGTACTTCCGAAGAATTACAGCAAGCAAAAGTATATGTTGAGGCCTGTTCTCTCGCCATCAATGAAATTGTAAAAAAAACAGGAAGAAATACAGTATTGCTTGGAATAGGGATGCCGGGGCTAAAAACAAATGACAAGCGTGGTATTGCCGTAGTTGCAAATGGTCCGAGAATGACAGATTATTCCGACATGCTTGAAAAACGCCTAAAATCATTGGATATCGATCTGGCGCATCCTGTTGATCATCTAGGTAGCGATGCCGACTATTGTGGAATAGGAGAAAACTACTCTCAAGAAGGATTATTCCGCAATTTCACTGATGCATATTATTTAGGAGGCGGTACAGGTGTCGCAGATGCAATGAAACTTAACGGAGAGTTAGTTACGTTTGACAACTCTAAAGATTGGATCGCCAAAACATGGGAGATGAAAAGTATTGAAGGCATCTCTCTTGAACGAGTAACATCAGTGAGTGGAATTCAAAAGACTTATGCTGAGTTGGCAGGTAAAACTATCGAAGAGTTGAATTCAAAAAATATCTATCCGCTACAAATATCCGATTTGGCAAAAGACGGAGACAAAGCAGCGATCAAAACCTATCAGATAGTTAATCAAAATTTAGCTCTCCTGCTATATGAAAGAATAGTGACACTCAACAAAGGTTGGCATAAGTTATTCGATTTCGTAAATCCCAACAAACCGGAATTAACACAGGAACATCCTTACAGAAAGAAGGTATTTGATGTTATTGTTATTGGACAAAGACTAGGCGAACTTTTTGATTATAAAACAGGAGCAGAAATAGTAAAGAAACCCGTATTAGATATGTTGAACGATTTAATTCAAAACTCCGACATTTTATCCGACAATGTAAAATCACATTACCAAAACCCGGATAATATTATTAAAACTTCGAAACTCAGGGAAGCTCCTGCTCTTGGTGCCGGAATTGATGCTTTTTTATCTATACATGAGTAATATTTTAATATGAAACAGCCCAGCATTACAGTAGGGGTAATGGCAAAACCCGAGATAAATTTTTTATTATCGGGAAAATTCATGTTTAATGATAAGATATTAAATGACGGCGTTTATTCGGCAAGAATTAATAAGGGTGAGATTGTTCTAAAACAAAATGATAATAAAATTGCATCGGGCAAAGAGATACTTTTATCTGCCGTTGATGATAAAAGCAACTTTGAATTAAAAGATGTAACAATCGGTATTGATTTCCATTGGGAGCAAAAGGAAGATCAAAAGTTTCAGGGCTCACTGAAATTAAGTAATGAAGACAATAAAGTAAGAGCAATTAACATTATAGGATTAGAGGACTATCTGAAAAGTGTTATCTCGTCTGAAATGAGTGCAACCAGTTCGCTCAACCTTTTAAAAGCACATGCAGTAATTTCACGAAGCTGGCTGCTTGCACAAATTGAGAAATCCCGATCATTAAAAAATAACGATTACAACTACCAAACGTCGACAGAAACAGAAGATGAAATAATACAATGGTTCGACCGTGAAGACCATGACAACTTTGATGTATGTGCCGATGATCACTGCCAGAGATACCAAGGTATTACAAAAATACATTCGGAAAAGGCAGCTCAATCCGTTGACGAAACCTATGGTGAAGTTTTAGTTTCTGAAGGCCGGATATGCGATGCACGTTTCTCAAAATGCTGTGGCGGGATCTCCGAAAACTTCGAAAATGTGTGGGAACCCATACGACACAAATATTTAACAAAAGTTGTGGACTCGGAATATGAAGACACAACCTGTGTAGACCTTCGAATTGAAGAGGAAGCAGAATTATGGATACGAAATAAACCACATGCTTTCTGTAATACCACCGACACAAAAATACTTTCGCAGGTTTTACCCGATTTCGATCAGGCAACTACTGATTTTTATCGCTGGAAAGTTGAATATTCACAGAAAGAGATTTCAGCATTAATAAAGAAACGTTCAGGTTTCGATTTTGGAGATATTATTAAGCTGGAACCTGTAAAACGAGGGCACTCCTCACGCATTATCAAGCTAAAGATAATCGGCACAAAAAAAACACTTACAATTGGCAAAGAGCTGATGATCAGAAAATGGCTTTCAGAATCGCATCTGTATAGCTCTGCTTTTGTCGTCGATCATTTGAATATTGAAAACGGGATTCCCCGGAAAATTGTATTGACCGGTGCCGGATGGGGACACGGTGTTGGATTATGCCAGATTGGTGCTGCTGTTATGGGAGAAAAAGATTACGATCATATTGAAATTCTGAAACATTATTTTCATGGTGCAGATATAGAAAAGAGATATTAATTAAACCCAAATATAATGAATAAGCAAAAGACAACATCTCCCTGGTCGTGGATTCCAACACTATACTTTGCCGAAGGAATTCCATACATCATTGTTATGTTCGTAGCATCCGACATGTACAAGACCCTCGGTGTGTCAAATGCCAGATTTGCTTTCTGGACCGGCCTGCTTTATCTTCCATGGGTTATTAAACCATTATGGAGCCCGTTCATTGATATTTATTACACTAAAAGAAAATGGATAATCTGGATGCAGTTAGGCCTGGCATTATCATTTCTGGGTGTATCCTTAGTCATTCAAACGCCTTTGTGGTTTTCCCTTAGTCTCGCTTTTTTGTGGCTGATGGCTTTTAAATCATCAACTCATGATGTTGCTGCAGATGGTTTTTACATGCTGGCTCTTGATGAGCATAAACAGGCATTCTTCAGTGGAATCAGAGGGACATTTTACCGGTTGGCAATGATTGCCGGACTTGGAATTCTTGGAATTCTTACAGGATTAATAATTGACAACACAGGGCCGGAAACGGTAAAGATCAATATTGAAGCCACAAGTCCTGAATCTGTAGGTGAACCATTTGATGTTAATAAAATTCCAACCACTGCTACCTCCGGAGAGATCAGGATACTTCACTTCCCCGAAACTGTAAAAGTACCCCTCTGCGACGGATCAGACCAATGCGATTCAACAATTATTTATTTTGTCCTGTCGGCACCTCCCGCAGCAGGAGAAGATATAAAGATGACTTTCGGGCAAAAAAAAGGATCTAAAGATATCTATCTTGCCTCCGGCGGTGTTTTTGTATTCAACAGTGAGAACTGGAACAAACCGGCAGCAGCAGTTATTAAAGTAAATCCGAATTTAAAGAAACCTGCGGTCGCCCGATTTGATGCAAAAGCCGGCGACATCCCTTTTAGCTGGAGCGTATCAATCGGAGTACTTGGCATTCTGTTCCTGATATTTGCCATATATCATAATTTTGTCCTGCCTCGTCCGGAATCGGGAAGTAAAAAAACTGACAGATCGGATGCTTCATACTGGATAGTTTTAAAAACATTTTTCGAAAAAAAAGATATTATTCCGGCTGTTGCTTTTCTTCTCTTTTACCGTTTTTCAGAGTCGCAGCTTTCAAAGATGGCCTCTCCATTCCTGCTTGACTCAGTAGAGAACGGAGGGCTTGCACTCTCTCTTACAGAAAAAAGTGTTGCTTACGGAACTGTAGGACTTATATCACTGCTGATAGGAGGTATCTTAGGAGGTATACTTGCTTCCCGGCACGGCTTGAAAAAATGGATATGGTGGATGGCTGCTTCTATCAACCTGCCTAACATGGTTTATATTTACCTGTCGTATGTGCAGCCTGATAACTTCTTAATAGTAAATATCTGCATAGCAATAGAACAGTTTGGCTATGGTTTCGGTTTCACAGCTTACATGCTTTACATGCTTTACATTGCCGGACAGGGTGAATATAAAACCGCACATTTTGCCATTACCACCGGCTTAATGGCCCTGGGTATGATGATCCCCGGAATGATCAGTGGTGCCATACAAGAGGCCCTTGGTTATCAACATTTCTTTATTTATGTCATAATCTGTACCATCCCGAGCTTTATTGCTCTTTGGTTTATTAAAGTTGATCCTGAATTTGGAATTAAAAAATCAAATAGTAAATAATATCACATCAATACCTATGTTAAAAAAATATTTTATCCTGTTTTCTGTTATTTTAATCAGCTTACAACTGGATGCTAAAAATTACCCCAAAAGGGAAATGAGAGCAGTTTGGATCGCCACTGTTGTAAATATCGACTGGCCTTCAAAATCGGGACTTAGTGTCAACATGCAAAAAGAAGAGATGATCCGGCTATTGGATCTGGCAAAGGAGTACCGTTTAAATACGGTGGTATTTCAAGTCAGACCGGCTTCCGATGCTTTTTATCCATCCGATCTTGAACCGTGGTCTCAGTGGCTTACCGGTGAACAGGGAAAAGCTCCGGACCCTTTTTACGATCCCCTTGATTTTGCCATCAAAGAATGCAGAAAAAGAGGACTTGAGATTCATCTGTGGCTAAACCCGTACAGGGCAGTAAGAGATACTGCAAGCAGTTCAGTTTCGGAGAACCATCCTATAAAAAAGCATCCCGAATGGTTTGTGACATATGGTAAAACAAGCTATTACAATCCCGGATTGCCGGAAACACGTAACCATGTTGCTTCTGTTGTTGCCTACATACTGAAGCGATATGAGATAGATGCAATTCATTTCGATGATTACTTTTACCCATACCGGATAGCAGGTCGGGACTTCCCTGACCAGAAGACTTTCGAGAAATATCCGAACGGTATTTCCGAAAACCAAAAAGATGACTGGCGACGTAATAATGTTGATCTAATAATTAAGCAGTTACACGACACAATTGAAACTATTGCCCCGCAGGTAGCTTTCGGCATTTCTCCTTTTGGTGTGTGGCGAAATAAATCAAAAGATCCCAACGGGTCAGATACCAGGGCGGGACAAACAAACTATGATGATCTGTATGCAGATATTTTAAAATGGCAGAAAAATGGCTGGATAGATTACATTACTCCTCAAATATACTGGCACATTGGGAAAGAGACTGCCGATTATGCCGTAATTACCAAATGGTGGAGCCATAATGCATACGGGTGCAGGCTTTACACCGGCCAGGCTTTTTACCGGATTGATAAAAAATCGAAGGATAAAGAGTGGAGATCGGCCAAACAGCTGATCAAACAGATAGAGCTTAATCGTACACTCCCTAATGTTGGCGGCAGCATGTTCTTTAGCGCAAAGTGGATGAAATCTGATCTGCTCGGATTAAAAAAGAAATTGCTGAAGAACTTATACAGGTATGAAGCTTTACCTCCCGTTAACCCGCGTGTTGAACAAATAACTCCTGAAGTTCCACAGAATCTAACAATGAAAATCTCAAACGGCAAAATCAACTTTTCGTGGGAGCCTGGCATAAACAATCAGAAATTTGTTTTGTACAGATTCAAACGAAACAAGCCGGCCAGTATCGAGAATGCAAAAAACATAATTTTGATAACGGGCAAAACTTCTGTTAGTATTGAGGTAGATCGTGAAAACGATCCGGAGAAGAACTTCTTTGTTCTTTCTGCCATTAGTCCTACAAACATTGAATCTGTTGTTGAATACTTTAAGTAACAAGACTTTTATATCGAAAAAATGAAAAATCAGAAAAGGTATTTAGCTCTCGATGTTTTGCGGGGGATTACAATTGCGGCCATGATTCTTGTTAACACTCCCGGGAGCTGGTCGTTTGTTTATGCACCTTTAGAGCATTCCGCGTGGCATGGCTGTACACCAACAGATCTTATCTTTCCGTTTTTCCTGTTTATAATGGGAGTATCAATGTTTTTCTCTTTTGCTAAGTATGGCAATTCATTGAATAAAAAATCTCTTCTAAAGATCGGAAAACGATCGGCACTGATCTTCCTTATCGGACTGTTCCTTAACTCTTTTCCACAGTGGCTTACCGATTACAGTCATTTACGAATTTTAGGAGTACTGCAACGCATTGCCATTGTCTATGCATTAGCTTCATTAATTGTTTTATCAATCAAACCGAAGTATCTGTTACCAACAGGGTTGATTATTTTACTGGGATACTGGGGTGTGCTTTATTTCTTTGGCGGAACCAGCCCATACAGCCTTGAAGAGAATGCAGTGATACCGGTAGACATGCTAATACTTGGAACAAATCACATGTATAAGGGCTTTGGTATTCCGTTCGATCCCGAAGGATTACTAAGCTCAATACCGGCAATTGCAACCGCCATCCTGGGGTATCTCACAGGCAGAATAATTAAAACGACCGTTAAGGAAAATATTCCGGTCAGACTCTTGATCATTGGTATAGCTGCTGTTATCAGTGGCTGGATATGGGACTTAGTCTTTCCAATAAACAAACCATTATGGACAAGTTCATACGTATTGTATTCTGCCGGATTAGCAATGCTATTGTTAGCTCTCCTTATTTGGATGATCGACATTAAAGGCTGGAAAAGCTGGACATCCTTTTTCGTGGTCTTTGGCATGAATCCACTGTTTATTTTTGCATTGTCAGGCTTATGGGGCCGGACCCTTTATAAATTGATCAGAATTCCCGATGCAGATGGCAACATAATATCAGGATATACCTGGTTGTACCAATCCGTATTCAAGCCAATTGCAGGAGATATGAACGGCTCTCTGCTATTCGCACTGTTTCATGTACTTATTTTCTGGCTGGTAGGATTAGTCCTATACAAAAAGAGAATTTTTATTAAAGTTTAAGCCTCGTTGAGGTTAAGAAATAGCGTTGTAATGGAAAACATAAAAAAAACAGCTAAACTGAAAAAGCTCCTGAAAGAGATCCTTCCCAAAAGTCAGATCTATGATAAATATATTGATCGTTTTGCCAAAGGTACTGATGCCGGTTTTTACCGATTGATACCTCAGTTGGTTGTGCAGGTTAATAATGAAACTGAAATAAGTGAAGTATTAAAACTTACACACAAACTAAATATCCCCGTTGTTTTTAAAGCTGCAGGCACAAGTCTCAGTGGTCAAACCATTACTGATTCTGTTTTAATAGAGATAGGTCCCGACTTCGATAAAATCAGAATTGAACAAAACGGGAAGATTATTTCAATGCAACCCGGCATTCGCGGAGGGTTCATCAATATGCAGCTTGCCAAATACGGATACAAACTTGGCCCCAGTCCTGCATCTATCAGCTCGGCCAAGATAGGAGGTATTGTTGCCAACAATGCCAGTGGTGCAAGTCACGGAATAACGACAAACAGCTACAACACAATACAAGCTATGCGGCTTGTTTTCAATGACGGAACAGTGCTTGTAACTAACGACCCTGACAGTGTTGCATCTTTTAAGCAAACCCATGCTAAACTTATTGATAAAATTGTTGACGTTAAACAAAAGATACTGTCAACACCTGATGTCTTTAATAAGATCAAGGATAAGTATCGAATTAAAAACACTACCGGTTATGGTATGAATTCATTTTTGGATTTTGATGATCCGATTGACATCATAACTCACCTGATGGCCGGCTCGGAAGGCACATTGGCATTCATGTCCGAGATAACACTGAAAACATTTAAAGATCCCGCATTAAAATCCTGTAGCTTAATTTTCCTTCCTGACATCAAGGAAGCGGCTAAAGCAATCATGCCGCTTCGGGAATGTGATGTAAGTGCTGCCGAGCTGATGGACAGAAATGCTCTTCATGCCGTTGAGGATGTTGACGGAATGCCGGCAATACTTAAAGAACTACCAGCAAAAGCTGCTGCCCTGTTAGTTGAAACATCTGCTGAAACAAAAGAAGAACTTGAAGCACAAAAAGATCAGATAAAGGAAAAGTTAAAAAACATCAGCACTCTTAAAGATATTGAGTTCACAGACAACGTTAATGATTACAACACTTACTGGAGCGTACGGAAAGGGCTCTTCACCTCAGCTGCGGCAACACGAGATGCCGGAACTACATGCATAATTGAGGATGTTGCTTTTCCGGGTGCGGTTCTGGACAAAGCACTTCCCGAACTGCAATCGCTGCTTGATGAACATGGTTACAACGGTTCTGTTATGTGGGGTCATCTGCTTGACGGAAATATCCATTTCCTGATCATGCCCGATTTCAAACAAAAAGAACAAGTAGAGATTTACAAATCTTTTATGCATAAACTCACCGCATTAGTGGTTAATAAGTTTCATGGCAGCTTAAAAGCTGAACATGGTACAGGACGGAACATGGCACCTTTTGTTGAGTTTGAATGGGGTACTGATATCTACAACTTAATGAAAGATGTTAAAAATGCTTTTGATCCTCAAAACCTTCTTAACCCCGGCGTGCTGATAAATGATGATCCGGAAGTTTACACTAAAAACATAAAGCAACTTCCTACCGTTCATCCTGTAATCGACAAGTGTATTGAATGCGGTTTTTGTGAACCCACTTGCCCGTCACGCGATATAACATTAACACCCCGGCAACGTATTACCGTCTATCGTGAGATGATCAGCGGAATGGGAGGCTCATCATCATCTCAATTGAAAAAGCTGAAAAAAGATTATGAATACAAAGGCATTGAGAGTTGCGCTACCGACGGGTTGTGTGAATTAAGCTGCCCGGTAGGGATTAATACCGGTAAACTGGTTAAGGATTTACGTTTCGAAAAGAAAAACCCATTTAGTTTTAAAGTTGCGAAGTTCATAGCTAACAATTTCGGATTTTTCACATCGTTAGCCCGGAGAGCATTAAACACTGTCTACATACTGCAAACCATCCTGCCTGAAAAAGTAATGCAAAGCGGAAGTTTGTTACTGCATCGTTTATCGGGCAGAGCAATACCATTATGGAACAGAAATATGCCTAAAGGAGCTCCGGCCATTGATATTACAGAGCAAAAAAAAGGCTCCCTCAATGTTGTTTATTTTCCTACATGTATTAACCGTATGTTTGGAACTGATAAGGATACCAAAGATAAAAAAACGGTAACTGAGATAACTAAGCAATTGCTTGAAAAAGCCGGTTACAACATTATCTATCCTGAAAATCTTAAAAACCTTTGTTGTGGAATGGCATTCGACAGCAAAGGCTTTAAACAGCAAGGGATGTTAAAACTGAAAGAGTTGGAAGCAGCTTTATTAAAAGCCTCAAATCAGGGTGAATATCCGGTTCTTTCAGATATGAGTCCATGTTTGCTTCGAATGAAAGATTTAATGGACAAAAAACTGAACCTATACGAACCTATAACTTTTACACTTGATTTTTTAACCGATAAACTTGTTTTCAACAAAAAAGAGCAAACGGTAGTGGTACACGTTACATGCAGCTCTACAAAAATGGGATTGGATAATAAATTGGTTGAATTAGCTAAACTATGTGTGACTGATGTTGTTAAACCTGAAAAAGTAGGATGCTGCGGTTGGGCAGGAGACAAAGGTTTCAGTTTACCCGCTCTTAACAAAAGTGCTTTACGATACCTGAAAGATGAAGTTCCAGAAAATGCCGTTGCGGGTTACAGCACAAGCAGAACATGTGAAATAGGTCTTTCTCTGCACAGCGGATTGAACTATCAATCAATACTCTATTTGGTTGACGAAGTTGCTATTATACCAAAAAATAGTTAAATTATAGGAAAAATCACTCAAATGCTGATAGCATCTGCTTTACATAATATGTATGACATGTTACATTTAAGGTGTTAATGATCTTATTACGTTGAGTTTATGCCTGTTGTAAATTTATTTTAGGTACGACATTTGTGTTAAATAATTTTTTTTTCATTTAAAAATGCTTAATTTGGCAGAATTATAATACAACTAGAAACATGTATAAGATTTGATCCTTTAATGAAGTGTTAATAAATGAAAATTTATAATTCCATATTGTCTTTTAAGTAAAATTCAAACAGATGAAAGAAAAACTAAAAAAGAAGTTCAGATTATCTTTTTTGCATATACTGAGAATCAGGATTGCGATTAGTACATCTGCTCTTATCATTTTATTCCAGCTTTCTGCCAATGCAGCAACAGCTAATTCCGGATTAAACGCTAAAAGCGTTCTTCTTCCGGAGGCAAATCTTCCGGGAGAACAAACGGTTAAAAAAGTTACAGGAAAAGTAACAGATGAAAATGGAGAAACCCTACCGGGTGTTAACGTTGTTATTAAAGGAACAACGAAAGGTACTATAACTAATATTGATGGGTTATACTCTATCGACGTAGAAGATGGAGCAACCCTTATTTTCTCCTTCATTGGTTTTACAACTCAGCAGATTCCTGTGGGAGATAAAAAAAACATTAATGTAATAATGAAGGAAGACGCGCACGGACTTGAAGAGGTTGTTGTTACATCGATGGGTATTTCCCAGGAAAAAAAGCGACTTAACTTTGCCGTTCAAGCAGTTTCAGCCGATGAAATTACCCGTGATAAACAAGCAAATTTTGTAAATGCCTTGCAAGGTAGAATTGCAGGAGTAGAGATCTCGGGCACAGGCGGGTCCCCTAATGCTGCATCCCAGATACTGATTCGCGGTGCATCATCAATAAACACAGGGAAAAGTAATGAACCTATCTTTATCTTAAACGGTATGCACATCGCAGGAGGAGCCTCTAAAGCTGCAGAGATAAATCCTAACGACATTGAAAATGTTACCATTCTTAAAGGGGCCGCTGCTGCCGCACTATACGGCCAGGAAGCTGCCAACGGAGCTATTATGATCACCACTAAGTCAGGAAAAGAAGGTAAGATACAGGTTCGATTGGGCAGTTCGCTTCAAATTGATCAACCATTCAGGATACCGGAACAACAAAACATGTACCTCAGAGGTAATTTAGGGGTTTACCGTGAAGAGTCAAAAGGCGGCTGGGGCCCCCTTAAACCTGAAGGAACAAAAATATACAACAATGTTGCTAATTATCTTCAAAACGGGTTCTATCAAAAATATGACCTGTCAGCATCCGGTGGAACCAAGAAATTTACAACTTATGGTTCGGCATCATATACCAATCATAAAGGAATTGTACCTGAAGATTATTTAAAACGCTTTAGTGTTCTGTTAAAATCAGATTATAACATTCGGGAAAATTTGTCTTTAGGTTTAATGGCCGACATAAGTCAACGCGAGTCACGAGGACCTGGTTCTTTAAGAAGTGTTTACAGCTGGCCTATCGACGATGACATGAGGAATTACAAAAACCCTGACGGATCGATACGTTGGTTATATGTTAATTCCAATAACAGATATTACTCTCCTCTGAATCCGTATTGGACTCGATACGAGGATTCTTCTAAAAGCCTAACCTATAGGACGTTACTTCAGGGAACCTTAAAATGGTCTCCTATTAAAAATTTAGATATTACCGGACGTATAGGTTATGACCTTACAAACTCCGAGAGCCTGAGTACTACAACTCCCCGATGGGATCTGGAACCGGGCATTGAACCTACTGCTGAAGATTTACCTTTCCTGGGGTCAATGTTTTATTATGATGGAAAAAGTTCAATGGTAAACTTTGGTGCATTCGCACAATATAATGTGAAACTGACATCTGATCTTTCATTGAATCTGTTAGCCGGCACCGATTTTAAACGTCAGCGTAGCAGATCTGCAAAAATGGGAGGACGTGATTTTATAGTACCGGGCTTTGAGAGTATCAACAATCTTAACGATATCCGGAAAGAGAGTATAAGAATGTACCGTCGTGAATATAACATTTATGGAATTTTTGGCGAGGCAAAACTTGACTATAAAGGATTAGCTCAATTAGGAGTAACAGGAAGAAATGACCACACCTCTACCCTGCCTAAAAATGTAAATTCCTATTTCTACCCTTCATTTAGCGGTGGATTGATCTTTACAGAAATATTTAATATTCATTCGTCAGCTATTAATTTTGGAAAGCTGAGAGCTAACTGGGCTAAAGTAGGAAAAGACACCGGACCATACCAACAAAATGATTACTACAAACCAATGCCACACCCTGACGGAGGATATGGAGTGGATCCGACCAGAAGCAGTAATCCATACCTGGAACCTGAGTTTACAACATCGTGGGAAGTTGGTGTATCATTAAGATTATTTAATGACAAAACGCATTTAGATGTCGCCTACTATTCCACCTTTGTTGACAATCAGATTGTTGTAGCAAGGGTTTCTCCTGCATCCGGTAAGATACTTCAAACCCGGAATGAAGGAGACATTTCCAATAAAGGAATTGAAATAACATGGGATCAGAAAATAATCAACAACGGATCCTTTTCATGGGATATGACTACCAACTTTGCCCACAATAAAGGTACTGTAGGAAGTTTACCTGATAACGTTGTTGAGATTTATCACTATGCCGGTCAGATTGGAGACATAAGACCTTCTTCATATCTGCACGGCCCGGTGTTTGCCATTACAGGAAAAGATTATTTACGAACCGATGACGGAAAGATCATTGTTGACGAAAAAGGATTTCCGAAGATCAATTCCGGCAGTGCCATATTAATAGGAAACCGTGAGGCTGATTTCAATATCGGTTGGCAAAACTACTTTCAGTATCGTAACTGGTCACTTTCAGCACTTGTTACCATACGTAAAGGCGGTGATGTTGTGAACGGTACTTTAAAAAACTTAATGAGTTCGGGCATGGCAAAGAACCTGGAAACTTATCGTAATCGTGAGATCTTGGTTGACGGTGTTGTTGAACAACCGGATGGAACATATGCTCCGAATGCTAATCCGGTAATTTTCAATCAGCTGTTTTATCTTAATTATTTTGCACCTGTCGGATCTAACTTTGTGGAAGATGCATCATTTGTTCGTCTTGCTGATGTCACATTATCATACGACATGAGCTATTTAACAAAAAAAATAGGTATTGATGGACTTAAGTTTTCAATAACCGGACATAATCTTTTGCTTTTAACCAACTATTCCGGTTCCGATCCGGTTGTAAATTATACCGGTACATCAGGAGGTGCAGGTACTTTTGGAATTGATAATATGCCAATACCTAATCCCCGAACATTTTTATTTAACATAAGTGCAAACTTTTAATAGCCACAGGTTATGAAAAATATAAAAAAATTAATCCTTCTATTTGTATTATTCGGATTATTATCCGGATGTGATGATTTTCTAGGCGACAATTTTGATCCTGATGCTGTTGACAAAGTAACAGTTGATCAAATTATGCCTGTTGTTTTGTTCTATTCTGTTTTGGAAAATTATGACCATAGTGAATATGGAACCTACCTGAGCCAGTGTTTAACTACTCCCGGACGTAGCCAAACCGGATCGCATGCTTACAGAAGCGGATGGGAGTTCATGGGCATGAATCGTCATCCTCAGTGGCGTCGTCACTTTTTTGATGTTGGTGCCAATGCCAAAAACCTTATTCAATTTGCAACAGAAGAAAACTCTATGAATTATGTTGCTTTAACAAGATTATTGCGTTTGATATCGGTACAACAAACAACCGATGTTTTTGGAGACATGCCTCTATCTGATGCCTATAAATCATCAGCACCAAAGTATGATACTCAGGAGAGCATTTACGAATGGATGTTACAGGAAGCTGATGATTTAATAACACTGTTTAACAGCCCGGAAGTTGTTCAGGAGTCAAATCGGTCTATGACAAAAGGTGTTGATCGTATATTTGGAGGTGACATGGATAAATGGTTGCATGTGGTATATGCAATTAAAGCCAGAATTCTTTTGCGTAACATTCCAAATATTTCAACTGACGCATCCACTTGTATCAATATAATAACCACTGCTGAAACAGCATTGAACGGATGGAATGATCCTAACTATAAATTCGACGGAGGTTCGAGTGTTGAAAAAAACTGTATGTGGGGCAGAACAAACAGGCCTGTGAACGGATGGGAAAGTCGTTCAAATGACCTGGGCAGTGCAATTCCATCAAAATATTTTGTTGAAAACATTATGGGTTTTCATCCCGAATCAGGCACTTATGATGACCCTCGATTACCTTATATGATGAAACCCAGAGGCGATGCTGCACTTGGTGTAGATACTACTTTCCGTTACCTTGAAAATAATATCGGAATGCCGGCAACACATAAAATAGAATGGTATCCTGACATGTACGAATGTGTATTGACCAGTGATACGTCAACAATCTGCCTTATCACAAAGGGTGAACTGCATTTCATTGCTGCCGAAGCAGCATATTGGGCAGGCGATAAAAATAAAGCTATTGAACACATGATATCAGGAATTCGTTATCATATGGGACGCATGGGTGTACCGGCTGAAGAAATTGAATCCTATGTCACAAATCCTGACTTAGTTCCCGGCTCATCAAATATTACATTAAGTAAAATTATGATTGAGAAGTACAAAGCAATGTACCTGCAACCGGAACAGTGGAATGATCTAAGACGATATGGTTACAGTAACAATAACAATAACATACAGTATGATAATTCAATTATTTATCCCGGCCTTCGTCGCCCGCACAATCTGTATGAAGCATATTGGTCTACTCCGAACCAATGGGTTCAGCGTTTGAATTATGACCCCGAAACAGAGGAAAAATACAACCGTGCAGAACTGGAACGGTTAGGTGCTTATCGTAATCCTGAATGGTTGAAAAAACCAATGATATGGGGACACCAAAATCAGTAATTTTAAAATTGACGCTAAAAACAAATAAAATGAATAGTAAATTAAAATATCTTTTAGGTGTAATAATTGGATCTGCATTTTTGGTCTCATGTGAGATTAATGATCCGGTTACAGATCTTGTACGAACAGGGAAATTGGCTGCAAATGTTTACATGGAGATCCCTACAGGTAATGTTACTGCCGGCGATTCGGTTGATTTTCATGCTGAATACTGGTCGGTTGACAATAAATTCAATTCTTTGGCAATATGGTATTCAATCAACACAAATCTGTCATACACTATTAGTTCAGGCCTTAATGATTACATGTATAAATTAGATTCTACAGAACTGGCACGTGAACTTCAGGAAATTGAAGATTATGAGCATAAAGATTCCAATTACAGTACTGAAAAGAAAGCTTATATAATAGATGACAAATTTCCTGTGAGTTATACCCTTGCCGGAACAGAATTAAAAAACCCTATCGTATATGACGAATCAATTGTTCTTCAACTATTTCCTGCTTCAGTAATTGAGCAATTTTATAACGGAGTTTTTGAAACATTAAACTATGACCAATTAAATGACTTAATGGTAATAAACAATAACATTGTTGATTCGGCAGCATTCGAAACCTACTTTGAAACTATTCAGGTTGAGGATCCTGATAATGAGGGAGAATTTATTGATGTTAAAGTAATAAAAGATGAATCAAAATCAGATCTGCTGAAACTATTTAAAGAAGTTCCGTTTGAAGACCTGATATATAATGCAAGTAAGCAATATTATGGCCTCTTTTATCAAAGAATATATAAATTAAATGTTAAATTTAGAGTAGTAAACGGTAATGATGTCGAAAATTTTTCAACTGAAAAAACCATCACTGTTAATTAAAATATGAATGTTATTTAATTCAAAACATTATGAGAAAGTATAATATATTAATATTTACACTCTTTATTCTGATCACAACAGTAAGTTATTACGGTTGTGAAAAAGACCTTAATATTGAAGAGTTTGCACCAAAACCTGTGGATTTCAGGTATGCTTCGTCCTCACTCCACTATGTTATAGGAGAAGAAATTTCATTTATAAACGAATCGACTGTTGGTAGTTCATGGGAATGGCATTTTGGAGACGGAAGTACTTCTACTGAAAGAGACCCTGTTCATAAATATTCAGTGCCCGGTACTTATAAAGTTAAACTTATTGTTGATGGTGGAAAATATGAAGTAACTAAAACATTAATGATAAGTGAAATAGTACCAATAGTAACATTTAAATCCACTGATTCTGTTATTGTATATGACAAATCAGAAGTTTCATTCTATGTAAAGTTACTAAACCCTGAAAACCTGACAATCACTTATGATTGGATTTTCCCCGAAAGAACTTCCGGAGAGGGAATCGATGAAAATGGACACTCTTCACTCGAATCACCCAAGGTTGTTTTTGGCACTATCGGAAGTCAGATTGTTACATTGAAAATAAAGATGGGTGAAAAACAGTTGCCGCCAACAAGAGTTAATGTCAGGGTAAACTACAACAAGCCGGTAAAAACCCTCTATTATACAATTAAGGGAGGGAATTTAATGGCCAGAAAAATAATATCTGATGATATTGATCCGGCAATCAACAAACCTTTTGACATAGGTTATCGTTCAGGAAAACACCCGTTAACAATGCAGGTTGCAGGCGACTGGGTATATATTTTTGATGCCGGTACTAAATTTGCTTATTCAGCTCATCCTGAAGGAGAAGGTGACGGCGAGATATTTGTGATCTCTACTGACGGTTCAAAAAGAGAAACTGTTGTTGAAAATTATGGAGGTAACACAAACCTCGATTTCTATTATGGATATATTGATGAAAAAGAAGATTTGATTTACTGGACAGACCGTAGAGAAGGTATTTTCCGTGTGGCAACGAGCACCCGTAACCGCAAATTCTCATTAGAAAGCTTCAACTATTTTGTACGTAACAACTGGTTGGGATATTATGGAAACGGTATTGGCTGGGGAAATACAAATGGACAGATACTTAAAGTAGGTGACACTTACTGGTGGGCTAAGCATTCCAGTGGATCAGGCATTTTCCGTTTTGTTGAATCAGATATAAAAGGAGAACCTGTAACACCTGAAGATCCTATACCTGCTGCAGGAGCCATTGTTACAAGCAACCAGGTTCGAGGGTTGGTTGTTGATGAAGTAAACCAGGTTTTTTATATTGCTACACAGGAAAATTTCAGAATATACCGTTGTGATCTGGTTACAGGGAAAAAACTTAAACTTATTGCTAAGCCCGGTGATTGTGACAGCGAGGGAGGTGATAATGAGCGTCTGTTCGTAACCAGCATGGCCATTGATGTTGATGAAAACGGCAATGGTTACCTCTACTGGGCTTACAGAGGCCCTGAGAATAATGATGACCCGAATCTTAAATCAGGTATTAAGCGTTATAAACTTGATGACTCAGAACCGGTAGAATATTTTATTAAAGACGTTGAAGCATATAGTGTGGCTATTGACAATACATTACGATAGTCCTAAATAATATTGACCATAGTAGGTGCGATCTATTGCACCTCTATGGTTTTTTATAATTTGTTAAAAAGCTGATTTATGAGATTGAAAATTACACTACTATTTTTATTAACTCTTTTTTATAGTTTCTCTCAGGTTGGGCCTAAGAGAGAAATGAGGTCTTCATGGATTACTACGATCTGGGGGTTAGACTGGCCCAATTACAAAATAAACACAACAGGCAGCACTTATTACATTAATCTTCAGAAAGATCAACTTAAAAATATTCTAGATAAACTTCAGGAGGCTAATATAAATACCGTGTTCTTTCAGGTACGCTCAGAGTGCGATGCTATGTATCAATCATCATACGAACCCTGGTCATACTATTTGGTTGCTACCCGAGGCATGGAACCCGGCTACGACCCGTTACAATTTGCCATTGAGGAAGCTCATAAACGTGGCATGGAACTTCATGCCTGGTTAAACCCTTACAGGTTTGAGTCATCTGTTGGAAAATATGAAGGAGAGGCCGGCGATTATCGTGCAACGCATCCTGAGTGGGTCCTTGAATACCCGGATAAATCAGACGGGTCAAAAAATGTTTCAATACTTGACCCCGGTAATCCGGGGGTACGTCAGCTTATTTGTGATATTGTAGAAGAGATCATCACCAATTACGATGTGGATGGTATCGTATTTGACGATTATTTCTACGCCTACGGAGGAACTCCTTCCGATTTAGATTCATATTCTCAAGAGCACTTTAAACCCGCAGGAATGGACCTGGAAGACTGGAGACGTGATAATGTGAACCAGATGGTTGCAGATGTGTACCAGGTTATTCAGGATAATAAACCCTACGTTACTTTCGGGCTTTCTCCCTTCGGTATTTGGACAACCGATCAGTCTGTTGCTGCATCAGAGGGATTGACATTGCCTGAAGGTATAACAGGGATGGATGCCTATAAAAGCATTTATTGTGACCCGGTAAATTGGTTAAAAAACGGTACTGTTGATTACATCTCTCCTCAGTTGTATTGGCCTACAACAAGTACAGGCCAGGATTATGATGTATTAAGCCCTTGGTGGTCTGACGTATGTAATCTGTTCAAAAGACACCTTTATGTAAGTCATAGCTTATCGAGTTTATCGGCTTCCGACTATATTGCATCGCTTAAATCCTCAAGCCAGCAAGACCTCGCTGTAGAGCTTAATGGCCTTTCGTTGATCGAATATTTCTCACAACCCGATGTTTCAGAACTAAAGTCGGTTACCACTGATCCTTCAGAATACGGAAAACAGATCCAGGTAAACAGAAACTCTGATAAAAACGGGGCACCCGGAAGTGTATTTTTCAGAACACACAACTTTTACACAGACGGTTTTGTCGATTATCTGATTGCACATGAGTTTGCACAAAACTCATTAGCACCGGCCATTAATTGGAAAGCTGCAGCTGCCAGAAGTATACCAACTAATCTCAGAACAGAGAATGACACTCTTTTCTGGAATTCCACTGAAGATAATGTTCGTTTTGTTGTCTATGCTATTCCTAATGAGCAGGTATCAACACCCGGCAACATGGCTACATCAGAATATATTATTGGCATCTCGTACCAACATTTTTTTGATTTACAAAGCTATACCGACCTGATAAGCACCCATAAATTTGCCGTATCTACTTTAGACAGATTTGGCAATGAGTTCCCGGCTGCCCTTATGGATTATACCCCGGGACAGAACTTTGCAGCAAACCTGGTTTATCCTGCCGACGGACAGAATACAATTCAACCATTTTCTTTTTCATGGCATGCGGTATCCGGAGCTGAATTTTATTTTATTGAAGTTGCTACGGATGCATCTTTTAATAATATAGTGTACAAACGCCAGATAAACGAACTTGAGTTTGATGCAACCAATATAGCATTAGAAGTCGGCAATACATACTATTGGCATGTTATTACCCGTATGACAGGAACAGCTGATGTTGCATCGGCAACACGATCATTTGTTCTGGTGAATCCCGAAATAGTATCCCCTGCAAACAATGCTGTTGAAGTATCTTTGACTCCGGATATCGTTTTTCGCGATTTAGGCCAGGAATACAGTTATGAACTTCAGATTGCATACGATGCAGATTTCTCTTCAGTTGCAGTGGATGAAACCGGCATTTCAAATACCACATATACTGTTCCGGCTGAAACATTAACCGCCTTCACAACTTACTACATGCGTGTAAGAGCAATAAACGGATCAATTACTACAGTGTGGTCAGAAACAGTTAAAGTTTCTACAATAACTACACCACCGGATATTCCGGTAATACTAACACCAACTGAAAATGAAGATGTAAGTGGCCCCGATGTAACCATTACCATTGCAGAAAATCCTTATGCAACAAGTTTTACAATGTGGTTATCTAAATCGGACTCTTTTATATGGACCGACCGCAAAGTAAAAACACTTGATGCTTATGATTATGATGTTGTTTACACTGACTTGCTTGATAATACAACTTATTACGTTAAAGTGAAAGCCAACATGGGCAGTGCAGGCTCAACAGACTGGTCTGAAATACGCTCGTTCAGAATAGTTTCTACAGGCATTAACGATGCGAGAAATGAATCATTGACATTGATCTGCCCAACTTATCTGAAAAATGATAAAGTTAAGGTTAAGTATCACATACCCTCGAAAGGCAATGTGAAAATAGCATTGTATAACATGACCGGTCAGGAAGTGAAGGTACTTGTAAATAGTATTATGCCGGAAGGTGAATACACAGAACAATTAGTAACAAACGACCTGCAAAAAGGAATGTACTTTTTATTGTTGCAAACAGATACCGGTACCAAAACATTAAAGCTGATAAAATAAAATTGCATTTTCATTAATAAGGCAGAAAATGTAACAAACGAATAAAATATTTTCAAAGATGAAAACGAAACTATTGTCAGGATTGTGGTTATTGCTCGGAGTCAGTACTCTGTTGGCGCAACCTAAGATGGCTAAAAAGCCGGTAAAACTTATTTCATCTCCAACCAAAATCTTCATGAATGCAAAATGGTCTCCCGACGGTAAGAAAATTGCATTCACTTCCGAAGAGTATAATGGTTTGTGGGTGTGTAACAGTGATGGGAAACAGATTGAAAAGCTAACGTCTGATCTGAGTGCCGGATTTGCATATAAATGGTCATCTGACAGTAAAAACATCCTGGCACGTCCGGTAGTTGAAGATAATAGTGTTCGCTTTCATCAGGTAGTTCAATATTCAATTGATACCAAATCAAAAAACGTTTTGATAGACAGAACACTAAAACTTAAATCATTACCGATATGGGCCGATGGTGGTACTGTTGTGGCAGTATTAACTGAGAACGGGATAAAAAAAGTATCAAGTGGTAAGCCGGCATTAAAAGGACAGATAATAGAAGATAACATTGAAACATTCGGGCGTAATCTCATTAAGGGAAGCCGTTCCGTAAAAATAACCAATCCGGAGTTTAAAGGCAGATATATCTATAACCTTGAACAGTCACCTGACGGTAGTAAAATAGTGTTTCAGGTAAACGGACTTGGTTTGTATGTGGCTGATGCCGATGGTTCAAACATAAAACGTCTGGGTTTTGGTGAGCAGGCTTCGTGGATGCCTGACGGTAAATATGTTGTAGTAACAATAGTTAAAGATAATGGATATGCCGTAACATCAGGAGAGCTTTATGCTGTTGATGTCAATAGCGGTGAGAGCTACCCCATATTATCCGATTCAGGTTACGTTGCACTGAATCCTGACGTTTCACCCGATGGCAAAAGTATCCTCTTCGACAATGAACTGGACGGGGCTATTTACCTTCTGAAACTTAAATAATCAGCGGAGATGTATTTAACAACTTTTTTACTGGCTTAATCATGCAAAACAGATATACTACACAATCAATAATAAAATTAGCGGTCATAATTTTTGCCTGTTTCATTTGGATAACTCCCGGCAGAGCCCAGGTAACCGGCTTAAGCAACTACACTATATTTATCGACCCCGGGCATTGTCAACAGGAAAACATGGGTGCTTTCAACTATTCAGAGGCAGAAAAAGTTCTCAGGGTAGCCCTTGAATTAAAAGATATGTTTGAAACCCAGACGGATATTAAGGAAGTATACATGTCAAGATTAACAGATTCTGATTATCAAACATTAACCGGACGAACTGATCTGGCTAATTCGCTTGGTGCCGACTTCTACTACTCTATTCACAGTGATGCAACACAGGACCGAAAAGTAATTACATTATACGGCGGATGGATGACAGATGGTGTTGCTATTGAAAAATCGCCTCATGGCGGAGCTGCGTTCGGCAATATTCTGAATGTCGACCTGGCAGGTGCTATGCGTATCCCTACGGCAGGAAATTTTGCCGACAGATACTTTTATGATCGCTCGGATGATCATGACAGAAAATACCCATACCTCAGTATTAACAGAAGATCGAATATGGCATCAATACTCAGCGAAGCTTCTAGTCATGTCAATCTATACCAACAGCAACTAAATGTAAATGCTCAGTGGAAAAGACTTGAGGCATTGTCAGCATTTCGATCATTTTTGGAGTATAAAGGTCTCGATCGTCCGGCAATTGGCATAGCAGCCGGTGTTATCACTGATGCACATAACGGGGTTCCCATAAATGGTGTTACAGTTTCAATCGATACGTTTACTTATACAACCGACACTTACGAAAGCCTTTTTCATTTATATGCTTATAATCCTGATGATATGCACAATGGCTTTTACTGGATTGAAGGATTAACTCCCGGCGATACTGTTGAAGTTTCTTTTACTTCCGATTCATATATGACCCGGGTTGATACTATTATTATTGCTTCAAATCCTAACGGATTAACTGCCGAAAACATAACTTTTCATGATGTTGAATTAATTAGCTCCATCCCTTCAGTTGTTACCGGCACAGAAGTAGAAGGTGGATTTAATGCTGTTTTACCCGGTGTGCCGATAACTGTTACTTTCAGCAGGGAAATGAACATGCAATCAGTAGAAAATGCAATAACCATATCTCCTGTTGACTCTTTAAGTTTCAACTGGATCGATGGGTATACTCTTGAAATAGAAACAGACAGCCTCGATTTTTCAACTGATTATACTATAACTATTGATGGCAGCATTGCAAAAAATACTGAGAGTGACCAGTTCTTTGATGGTGACAATGATGGTATTGAAGGTGGCAATTATCAAATTCAACTTACAACAATGCCTCCTGATCTAACAGCTCCGGTTTTAGTTGACAAGTGGCCCTCCGAAACAAATGAAGCCACGGAGATCCGGCCTATTATCCGTTTGGTATTTGACGAAGAAGTTGATTCATCATCCGTAACTGCATCATCGGTGACAGTAAGTACTGTTAACGGAGATGTTGAGGTTAATGGTCCCATTAGTCATGATGTAATTAATGACCAGAGTGTTATTCATTTCTTCCCTGCTGAGGATTTGTTGAATAATGAATTGTATAATGTTAGAATAACAGGTCTGCAGGATATTTTTGGAAATGCTATGGATACTACAAGCTTCACCTTCACGGTGAATGAGATGGCATTTGCCGATACTACTTATATCGACACATTCGACTCGGGTATTACAGGATGGGGCCAGCCGACAGCAACCTTCAGCACAAAGGGTGTAGTCAGGGCAGAAACAAATTGTGTTTATGAACAAAATATTGTTTGTAAAACAATTGATGAAAACTCCGGCAGTTTAAGATTAAATTATGCATGGGTCGATGGTTATTCAAATCCATATCTCAGGTCTATCCTCTCCTCCTCATCTGAACAAAACACAAATCGATTTAATGTTGATAATATTTTACAGGTGTATCTTTTTGGCGACGGATCCGATAACCAGTACCGGTTTGTATTAAAGGATGCCAATAATCAAACTGAAGCAAGTAAATGGTACATTATTAACTGGATAGGATGGAAATTGCTTTCATGGAATTTAAGTAATGATACAATTATTGGTTATTCATCAGGTAACGGAGTGTTGGATGGTAGTGATTTCTATTTCGACGGAATCCATATGCAAAATGACGGTAGCGG
Organism: Marinilabiliaceae bacterium; assembly: GCA_029933425.1. Taxonomy (GTDB): domain Bacteria; phylum Bacteroidota; class Bacteroidia; order Bacteroidales; family Marinilabiliaceae; genus JAADEM01. Next base: position 916 of record JAOZOF010000016.1, on the reverse strand, counting down.
GAAACTGAAAGGTACTGTTTTCTTTGACGATATACGTTTTGTAAGTATGGCATCTACAGCTGTTAATGATACTAAAAATGATGTATCTGTTAGTGTATTCCCTAATCCGGTAAATAATATTCTTAATATAAAGTCTAAATCCGTTATTCAGCAAATAGCTGTTTATGACCTGGCAGGACAAATAATAATGCTTAAAGATTATGATCAGAAGTCTGTAAAACTGTCTGTTGGCCATCTGCCTGAAGCCATATATATTGTTAATATAACAACAATCAATGGTGTGGTTAATCGTAAGGTAAAGATATCAAGACAATATTAGTAATACAAAAAGCAATTAATATTATCGTATTAAAAAATCATCTGTAAATACAATTTTCATTTTACATAACTTACTTGATAATCAAGAGAAACAAAAATTATAAAAAAAATACGCATGTAATTTGCATTTGTTAACCAAATGATTTAGATTTGATATCTATAACATGTATTACATATTACAAAACGAATTATTAACCTTTAAAGATTTTATCATGAAAAAATTATTTACTCTTTTCCTAATGGTTGCCATGACAACTACAATGTTTGCCCAAGAAGCAGTTCTAAACAAATTATGGGAAGAATCCAGAAGGTCAGGTGCTACTTATGATCCGGACCTGGAAGAATGGACCGAAAGTGCTCCTCCGGAGTGGATGGGACCAAGTATGTGGGGACCAACTGAAAGAGGTCTTGCTGTAGTTGGCGATAAGCTTTATATCCCTTCACGTAAAAACGGAAATGAGATTGTTGTATTAAATGCAGCTGATGGTAATAAAATTGCCACCATTGTACTGCCTGATGTAAACACTGCAGACCCCGAAAACGGGATCGACTCCGTTGCAGGAGGCATTTATGACATCAATAGTATTGCAACTACCGA
>JAOZOF010000408.1 GCA_029933425.1 Marinilabiliaceae bacterium | reverse complement strand
TAAAAGGAGAATATTCACATTATAAGCATGATTATTTATTCAGCTTCCATACGCTGATCTATTTCTTTTTGCCATGGTCGGTGTATGCATATGCGGCATTTATAAAAGATGCAAAAGAGTGGTATATGAATGGATTTAAAGTTAAAAATCCGAAACTTGCATATGCATATTTTGGTATATTCCCTTTGTTCCTGACTATTTGTATATCAAGTCAGCAGGCACCTCATTACCTGCTGCCTGTTATCCCGTTCATTGCCATAGTAACTGCCGGATATTTAACAGACATTGTTTCGGATGAAAAATATCATATTCATTACAAATGGATGAAAATATCTGGTAATATAATTGCATTCCTTTCATGGCCTGTTGCTCTGATCCTGATGCTGTACTTCTTCCCGACATCAAATATCTGGATATGGATGTCGGTTGCAGGCTTGTTCATGCTTCAGATATACAGCATGTTAAAGTTGAGAGGCAAACTTCAGCAACTGATCATACCGCCCCTTATCGGAATACTGTTAATAGGGTTTGTTTTTAACACTGTTTACATGCCATCTGCAATTAAATATCACGGAGTTATACAGGCATCATATTTATATAATGAAATTGCCGGAAAGGACGAGCCTCTTTATACTTTTGATTATAAATTCGATGAGCCATATTTTTATCCCAAAAATGTATCAAAAAAAGTTCATGATGAGAAAGAATTGAACGAATTGTTCTCACAAGGTTCTTCTTTCTGGATAATAACAACGGAAAAGGGACTTGCAGATATCAATAAATTTAAAGAAAGAATTACGGAGCAATACATTTTCCCTTACAATAAATTAACGCACTTGTCAATAAAATTTATGAACCCCTCCACCAGAAATAAAACTTTAAAAAACATTTATCTGTTAAAGATCGAACCTCAAGATGAGAAAGATACACTAAGTGCCGTGGAAAGATCAGCATCTTAATTTTTTGATATATCGCTTTATGATATTTAAAAGCAGGTGAATGAATATTTTCTATGGTTTTTGGCCATCCGGATTAGTTTAAAAAGCAAGTTGCATCGTTGCACTGATAGCACATGTTTGCATTTTGGACAGCCTCATTTATTTTCGTTTCTTTGTAGATGTGGTGCATAACATTACAAATATTATCGTTTTTTGGGGGAGTTCAGGCCTGGCATTCACAATGCTTTTTGCCGGATTTGTTTTTCTGAAAGAAAAGGAGAAGCGTGCTACAGGTATGGCATTCCTGTTGGTTGACGTTTTTGCTGTTTTGAGTTTGACTGTTTATTTGTGGGGAGATGAGTTTAAATATATTTGTGTACTTTTGAGTTTGTCCGTTATTTTTTTTACGGCTTACCTGTTTACTCCTTCTATATTTTTCAAGAAGGCTGAAGATGTTACTCCCTCCGGGCGTATAGATGAGCGTAACACAATGTTTTCACGAAATGAACTTATTCCGGGTACTGAACAATTTGAAAGATACTACAATGAATTTCCGGAGCACAGGGCAAAGGATGATATTTTCAGAGCTAATCACGGTTTGCTGAGTAAGAAAACGGCTTTTTTCAGTCCATTGGCTTTTGCCATGGCTGATGCAGGTTTTGAGACCGTTAAAGCATTTCATTCAATGGTTAACGGGAATACAGCCCGGGATGCAGTAATGGTAGATGAGAATAAGTTAGATTTTTTTATCAGGGAGTGGCTAAAAAAAAGAGGGGCTGTTTCTGCAGGCGTAACACAGATGAAAGATCATCATTGGTACAGTACGGGAGGAAGAGGGGATAGGTACAATAAAAAATATATTCCTAAAAATGAATTGGGTATTGCATTTACTGTGGAGATGAATGGTGAAATGGTTGCCTGTTCACCAAAGGCTCCTATTGTGATGGAGTCGTCGCAGCAATACCTTAATGCAGGAGCTATTGCTACTCAACTGGCATTTTTTCTGCGTAATCTGGGTTTTGAGGCCCGTGCCCATATTGATGGTAATTACGAGGTTGTTTGTCCGTTGGTAGCGAGGGATGCCGGACTTGGTGAGATAGGACGAATGGGGTTGTTAATGACGCCGCAACTTGGCCCCAGGGTACGGATAGCTGTTGTGACAACAAATGCTCCGTTAAAAGTTGATGACCGCAATTACGATCCTTCGGTAGAGGATTTCTGCAGTAAGTGCCTGAAATGTGCTGATGCCTGTCCTGCTTCGGCGATATCGAAAAAAGACAAAGAGGTTATCGGGGGTATTAAGCGTTGGCAGATAGATCAGGAGAAATGTTTTACTTACTGGAGCTATGCAGGTACTGATTGTGGCCGTTGCATAGGTGTTTGTCCATACTCACATCCCAATAATCTTTTTCATAATTCCATACGGTTTCTGATCAGACATTTTCCTAATTTCAGAAAACCTGCTGTTCTGCTCGATGACTTTTTTTACGGCCGCAGGCCTAAGCCGCATAAATTTCCAAAATGGGTGTAACCGAGGGTTTCGCTTCGAGCGAAGCCCTCGGTGTGGAGGTGCAATGTCTATTGAATATTAGTATTTACATACATTTCAGCTGCTTCTTTGTTCGTCAGAGTTCCATTTCGTAATCCGGCATAATCCATCGCTGATGAGAACTCCCAGTCCTCAGGTTTGTATACCAGTCCGGTTTTAACAGGATTATTATGAATATAATTAA
>JAOZOF010000112.1 GCA_029933425.1 Marinilabiliaceae bacterium | reverse complement strand
AAACCAAGACTATATTCAGATGGAATATCATTTCCTATCTGATTCCAGGAACTTCCATCATATTTGTACATTCTTACAACACCTGAACTACCGTAAGAGAGTGTTCCTCCTATAGCGACAATTGTTCCGTCATTGCTTAAACTGACTGACTGTCCAATATAGTTTTTATCATTGCCAGTAATATCATTACCTATTTGTGTCCAGGTGCCGTTAGTGTATTCATAAACCTTTACCACACCTGAATTGGTTCCGTTTGCATCATTATTGGGAGCACCACAAGCAATGATAGTTCCGTCGGAATTGATGCTGACAGAAGTGCCGAATTCGTCTTCTTCGTTTTCCCCTAAAATATCATACCCTATCTGTCCCCAGGCACCACTATAGTTTTTAAAGACCCTGACCTGACCTTCATCTTTGCTGTTATGATCATGGTAAGGTGCACCCATAACCACAATGGAGCCGTCGGAGTTAATGCTGACCGACGTTCCGAGATGATCTTCATCTCCTTCTCCTGCAATGTCGCTGCCTACCTGTGTCCATGTCCCGTTATTGTTTTTGTAAATACTTACAGCCCCGCAATTATAACTTATATTACTATAATCTTCAATACCGATTGCAACTACAGTTCCGTCGGAATTTAAACTCACAGCCGATCCCAGTTTAATATACCCCGATCCGTTTATAGTATTACCAATTTTTTCCCATGCTCCTGCATTGAATTTATAAACTATAACATTACCGGCCCTTGTCCCGTAATCGACATCAGCCTCCGGTGTACCTATAGCTACGATTGTTCCGTCATCATTTACACTTACAGCATAGCCGCAATGATCTTCTTTATGTTCTCCATTGATATCACTACCCATTTGTTCCCAATCCTGAGCATTTATCAAGGATGATATTAATGAGAACATTAATACTAATAAAGAGTAAATTGATTTTTTCATGACTTTAAAGTTTAATTGTAATTCGATTACAAGATAGAGCAGAAAGCAACATTTGTAAATCCCATGTTCATGGGATATTTACATACTAAATTAGCAGGTGACTTCTGAGTCACCCGCTAACAAATAAAGGGGGAATTCCGCCTATCGTATCAATCCGGGAATAGCCTCTCCCTCGCAGCCATTGGGATAGCTGATCTGCAGGAAAGAACTGATGGTGGGTGCCACATTTATCATCTCTACCGGCTCGTTATGCATCTGGCGTGTGATCTTCCATCCATAGAAAATAAGAGGCACACGTTTACTGATCCACTTTTTCGAAACAAGTTTACCGTTCGGCAATTCTTCGCGCCAGCCGGGAGCAAGTGCTATCAACAGGTCGCCGGAGCGTTTAGGATGATAATTCAGCTTAAGGCTCTGCATGGCCGGCAGGTTCATGGAGGCAGCTATGACATCTGAGGCCGGCAAAGCATAAGCTATCCCCGATATCTGTTCAAGGAAACTTGCAGCTTCCTGTTGAATCTCATTCAGGGGCAGTTTCGATTTCTCAAGCAGATCGTGATTCAGGTAGAACTGTCCATCATAATATGCTTTCACCCATTTCCCCTGTCCGTGAATGGCCATTAAGTAAAGGTTCAGCAAAGCAGCAGCTTTTTTGCCGTTAAAAACCCCTTTGTCGTATCCTGTAAGCTGAGTAACTGTTTTATCGGGAGATGTAATTCCGGAAGTTACTATCAGGATGTTTTCCAGGCCGATCTCTTTGTCAATAGACTTCAACAGATCGGAGATCTCTTTATCGAGGCGCAACAACATATCTTCACAAACGGGATCGAAATGGTCGTGTCCGCTGCACAATGCCGAGCTTGTAATGAAATTTACCGTAAGAAAATCGGGGATGTTATCTTTACCGAAATTCTCATTTACGATCAATGACTGGGCAAAGTCTCTCACCAGTTTATTCCCGTATGGAGAGTCGGTAACTACCGAATAAGGATAGCTGTCTTTTGTCTTCTTCAGATCGAACAAAAAAGGTGAAACGCCTTCCATCTGCTGACGGAAATACTTATACTTATGATATTCCGACAGGTCATTTACAGGGCCCCATTCCCGATCTGCATAAACATCAAGTATGTTTTTACTGTTGAATTCGTTGACCCATCCGGGCAGTGGATTTTTGGAAGTATCTCTTGCCGATGTGAAATATCCTGTCTTTGTATCTATCCAGTAGGCATTGTCAGCATTCTTCCCCATTATCCAGATAAGCTTGTCGGGAGTGAAACCTATGGCAGCGGTTTTGGACGAATCATCATAGACCCGTTTCAGCTCATCATAAATTGTTGAACACAGTAAGTGATTGGCCGACATTAAAGTGTCATTATCATCTTTAATGGCCATAACCTCCTTGTCTTTGAACAATTCGTACCACTTATCGGAAATTATTCCGTGAGTTGAAGGATAAGAGCCTGTAAAGAAAGTGGAAACAGATGTGCCGGAATAGTTGCTGCCTGACGGATAAATACCGTTCCTGAAATATGCTCCGCCACTCAACAGTTTGTTAAACCCATTATCCGATAATTTATCACGCATGATGAAAAGCTGTTCGGAACTGAGTTCGTCGATCATCAGGAATAATACGAGTTTTGGCTGTACCGAAGGTATATGCTTTTGTGCGGCACTGATGTTAACTGTAATAAAAAATGAAAGTATAATGTATATAAATGATCTGATCATGACTTGCTCTCCCTTTTGAAAACGCAAATATAATAATCAGTAACATATTTTAATGTAATAGATGAAAATATGTTGGAGCAATTTTATAAAATTGGCAGTTGATAAAAAAGATGAAGCCGTAAACAACTTTGATTTTGAAACGAACAAGCATCCTAAAAGGGTTTGTTCAATGATATATCGGTGTGTGAATATAATACGATATTTACGTCTTCGATATAAATAATGCCGCCTGAACCTGATTTTTTAAGAAGTCCTGCGACTATTTCTGAGAAGTCCGTTATTCTTTCTTCCCTGTCGATTATCTCGATCATTACCGGCTTCTCATCCGACATAGTGAATACTTTGGTGTTGTTGTCGATGCTATCTCCGCCGAATGACATGGTCCCTTTGTAAACAGTGGCACCTGCAACCTTGTATTTTTTTGCGGCAAACAAAATTGCTTCAAACAGTGGCCGCTGATAAACCGTATCAGCTTCCCCTATTATGATCTTAAGTTTTTTTGCATCGCCTTTAAGAATCATTTTTCCGGGTTAAGGTTAATTCTGGTTATTGCTTAAATTACGGATAAAAGGTTAGAAAATCAATTTATTTTACACCAATGGTTCAATAAAATAAAGGCAGGAGATGCAGTAAAGATCTTTTAAGATATTGCCGGCGGCTGGAAGAGGTTTCAAAGGTGTTGGTACTAACGAAAAAAATGATACTGAAGCATGCTTCCCTGACTATCGTTTTTGCACTCAACTTTACCCAATTTTTACTTGTAGGTTATTCAAATATTACTAATTTTGACAACACTCATTTTTACCCATATATTATTAACTTAAAAATTTCATTATATGAAAGTTTATAAAGCAAATGAAATTAAAAATATAGCACTTCTTGGAAGCGCCGGCTCGGGTAAAACCACTCTTGCCGAGTGCATGCTTTATGAGGGTGGTGTTATTAAAAGAAGAGGAGAAGTCGAAAGCAAAAGTACAGTGTCTGACTATCATCCCGTAGAACATGAATATGGTTATTCTGTGTTCTCATCAGTACTTTATACCGAGTGGCTGGGAAAGAAGATTAACTTTATTGATTGTCCCGGAGCTGATGATTTTATCAATGGAACTATCACTTCGCTTAATGTAACTGATACAGCTCTTATGGTGGTGAACTCCACTCAGGGAGTTGAGGTTGGTACAGAGAACCAGTTCAGGTACACTGAGGAGTACAAGAAGCCTGTGATCTTTGTGGCTAATCATCTCGATCATGAAAAGTCGAATTTTGAGCAGACCCTTGAGGCTTTGCATGAAACTTTCGGCAATAAAGTAATTGTGGTTCAATATCCGGTAAATCCTGGTCTCGACTTTAATGCTGTTGTCGATGTTCTGAAGATGAAGATGTACAAGTGGGGACCTGACGGAGGAGAACCTGAGATACTTGACATCCCTGAGGAAGAAAAAGCTAAGGCCGAAGAGTTACACAATGCACTTGTTGAAGCAGCAGCTGAGAATGATGAGGAGCTCATGGAACTTTTCTTTGAGGAAGGCAGTCTGAATGAAGATCAGATGCGTCAGGGAATAAAGCTGGGACTTATCCAGCGTGATCTTTTCCCGGTGTTTTGTGTTGCAGCCAAAAAGGATATGGGAGTCCGTCGTTTGATGGAATTCCTGGGAAATATTGTTCCTTTTGTTTCTGAGATGCCTCCTCCTAAAACCGTCGACGGTAAAGAGGTTAAAGTTGATCCTAACGGATGTGCTTCTTTGTTTGTTTTCAAAACCAGTATTGAGCCTCATCTCGGCGAAGTTTCTTTCTTTAAGGTGATGTCAGGCAAAGTGAAGGAAAGTGATGACCTGATAAATATGAACAGGGAAGCCAAAGAGCGTTTGTCGCAGTTGTATTGTGTTGCAGGGAATACCCGCACAAAGGTTACAGAACTTGTGGCAGGGGATATAGGCGCTACGGTAAAACTGAAAGAGACCCATACTAACCACACGCTTAACGAAAAGGGTTGTGATTATATTTTTGAACCGATCAAATATCCCGATCCAAAATACCGCACAGCCATTAAAGCTGCAAATGAAGGTGATGATGAAAAACTGGGTGAAGCATTGCAAAAGATGCACGAAGAAGATCCGACCATCATAGTTGAGTATTCAAAAGAGCTTAAGCAGGTGCTGGTTCACGGTCAGGGAGAATTCCATCTTAATACGCTTAAATGGAGAATAGAAAATAACGAAAAGATACATGTTGAGTTCCTTGAACCTAAGATCCCGTATCGCGAAACGATAACCAAAATCGCGCGTGCCGATTACCGCCATAAGAAGCAATCAGGTGGTGCCGGTCAGTTTGGTGAGGTGCATATGATCATTGAACCTTATTACGAAGGAATGCCTGATCCTACAACACTAAAGGTCGATGGACAGGAGATAAAGTTGAATGTTCGTAATACCGATGTGGTTGAACTTGAGTGGGGTGGTAAGCTTGTATTTAATAACTGTATCGTTGGTGGATCGATCGACAACCGTTTCATGCCTGCTATTCTTAAGGGTATCATGGAGCGTATGGAAGAAGGACCTCTTACCGGTTCTTATGCCCGCGATATCAGGGTAAGTGTTTACGACGGAAAGATGCACCCTGTTGATTCAAATGAGATATCGTTCAAGTTGGCAGGACGGAATGCTTTCAGTACGGCATTCAAGAATGCAGGACCTAAAATACTTGAACCGATTTACGATGTTGAGGTGAAAGTGCCAAGTGATCGTATGGGTGATGTAATGAGCGACCTTCAGGGACGCCGTGCCATCATCGAAGGTATGTCGAGTGAAAAAGGTTTTGAGGTCATCAAAGCCAAAGTGCCTTTGAAGGAGATGAACAAGTATTCTACTGCTTTGAGCAGTATCACCGGTGGTCGTGCATTCTACACCATGAAGTTTGCCAAGTACGACAAAGTGCCGCCTGAAATTCAGGATCAGCTGCTTAAAGAATACGAAAAGCAACAAGCTGAAGATAACTAATAATAAAAGGAGGCCAAAAGCCTCCTTTTTATCACAAATTGGTCATTAGGAAGCGATGAAATCGCTGAACTAATGACCCCATCCGGGTTAACCCTCCCGAGATACCTCGGGACAGGCTGATTTAGAGATTCACTGTTTTGACGAAGGACAAAACAGATGAATGTCTTAATCGATAGTCCATTAGAATTTTAAAATAATTTTAATGGACTATTTTGGGTTTATATTTCTCCTTTCAGCGATTTACGTATCACTCCTGCTTTGTTGTGAACATGCAGTTTTTTGTAAATGTTTTTGATGTGTGATCTTACTGTTTCGATAGAGATGTTCCCTTTATTGGCTATCATCTTGTAGCTCATGCCGTCAACCAGGCACATCACTATCTCCTTCTCTTTTATGGTCAGGGGTGATGTTATTTCTCCCTTTTTATCTGTGTGGAAATATTCGATGACCTTCCGGGCAATCTGCGGAGACATTGAAGAACCGCCTTCATGGATGATCTCAATGGCTTCTTTTATTTCACTAAAGGGAGTGTTCTTCAACAGATATCCTGATGCCCCTGCGCAAAGCGACTGGAATATCCTGTGGGAGTCGTTGTAAACGGTCAGCATCAGAATGTTTATCTCCGGATACTTCTCTTTAATGAGTTTAATGCCGCTTATCCCTGACATGCCGGGTAATCCGATATCCATCAGGATCACATCCGGCTTGTTGTCATCATTAAGCCAGTAAAGAAAAGCCTCAACAGAATCCTTTGCAGCCACCTGATGCATGTTATCCTGTGCATCGATGAACTCCTGCAGGCTTTCCCTGATGAATGAATCATCCTCGACTATTGCAATTTTAATCATATATCAATTTTACGACACTTTTTAAAAGAATGCAATCACATGTTCATGTGATATTTGTGTTAAAAATATCCGGAGCATCATCTAAAGACCTTTCATCAGTAAAACTATTTTCGTGCCTCCTGACGAACTGATATCAAAGCTGGCTTTCAACCTTTTAGCTCTCATCAGCATGTTGCGCAGTCCGTTACCCCGTTTTATTTCTTCCTGATCAAACCCCTTTCCGTTGTCGGATATTGTCATTGTGAACTTTCTGTTTTCATTTTTAAGTGAAATAAATACTTCAGTCGCATCGGAGTGCTTTACAATGTTATTAATTGCCTCCTTGAAGATGTAAAAAATATTCTGCCGTTTATCGACGGTTATCTTTTTGTTCTTTTCAAGGCCGGCAGATTCAAATGTGACCTTGATATCTTTCATTACAAGCTGTTTGTATACAATGTCGTGCATCCGGTCGATAAGATCGGTAAGGTTGTCATTCCGGGAATCGATCGACCATACGATATCACTCATTGTAGTTACTATTTCGCGGCTTGTTGTGCCTATCTTTTTTGATAAAAGGCGGATCCTGTTATTGTCTTTGGTATTTTGTATCTGTTCCGATGTTATCGATATCCTTGTCAGGGCAGAACCTATGTCGTCGTGCAGGTCGCTAGCAATGCGTATGCGTAATTTTTCGATGGCAAGAAGTCTTTGTATCCTGAACTGGTGAAGACCAAAAAGAATAAGCAGTACCGCCAGAATGACTGAAGTACGGAACCACCACGATTGCCAGTAGGGAGGTTTAACTATTATGTCAACAGAGATCGTGTTGCAGCTTACATTGCCTGATCTGGTTACAGCTCTTGCCTGAAAAGTATATCTTCCCGGCGAGATGTTAGTGTAACTGGCATAACGCCTGTGGCCGGCATCTATCCATTCCGTGTCGATACCTTTCATACGGTAAAAATATTTCACTTTCGAAGGCTGTGTATAATCGAGTGCTGCAAATTCGAATGAAAAGAAATTTTGTTTGTATGTCAGGATAACACGTTTTACTGCATCTAAAGGTTTATGCAGGTCATATTCTTTATTGAATATCTTAAAACCGGTAAGGGTTATCGGAGGTCGGTAATTATCAGGTTTTAACTTTTCCGGATCGACCATGACAAATCCCTCAGTACCGCCAAACAGTAATTTCCCGTTTTGTAATTTACAGCTTGCCCCCGGGTTGAACTCATTCAGCTGCAGATTGTCATTTTCATCAAAGACACGTATCTGGCCTGTTTTGGGATTGTAGCACGCTAAGCCATTATTCGTGCCTACCCAGATATTGCCGGAATTATCTTCGGTTATCCCGGTGACATAGTTTCCGGGAAGGCCGTTCTTTGTATTTATCTGCCTGAATCTGATCCTTGAACTGTTATCGGGATACATGTACGACAGTCCTTTATCGGTACCTGTCCAAAGAACTCTTTTTGACCCTAGCCGTGATTCATAAATGGAATATACCATATTTCCGGCGATGGATAACGAATCATCTGAAATGTTCTTATACGTTGTGAAGATATTTGTTTTCAGGTCAAGATGACACAGCCCGCCTCCCCATACGCCGATCCAGATATCATTTTTTGAACCGGGAATTACGCTCAACAAATAATTCCCGCTCAGACCGTTCTGCCGGTCACTGCTTTTGAATACATCGGCGCTGTTATTTTTTGTGTCGTATTTAATTAGTCCGTTGTCGTAAGTTGCCAGCCACAAAAAACGGTCGCCGGTAATGCACATCGAATTAATGAATCTCAGGATTTCAGGGTTGCTTATTCCTTTAATGTACTTAATGTGTTCAATTTTTCTTTTTTGGGGGATGAATCTGAAAAGTCCTTTACCTGCCGTTGCTACATAAATGTTACCGGAATTGTCAGATGTAATAGCATTAATGTTTTTACATTTTTTTGTATGAGGTATTCCGGGGATGCATTTCCCTGTATTGGCATCGAAAACGTTTATACCTCCGCCTTTAGTGCCTATCAGGACTTTGTGTTCTTTTGTTTCATGAAAACATGCAACATTGTCATAGGTTATGCTGTTTGTATTTTCAGATATGTGCCTGAAGTTTCTGAATATATCATTGCGTACCTGAAGTATGTTTATACCACCGGCACCTATCCAGAGTAATCCCGAGCGGTCTTCAAAAATGCTGTAAATGTTGTTGCTTTTCAGACTACTCGGGTTATCGGGGATATTTCGTATCCGGGTAAAGTTTTTTTCATTCCGGTTGAAAAGGTTGAGCCCTTCTTCCGGAGTTCCTATCCATAGTCGATGTCTTGAGTCTTCGTAGATAGCAGTTATGTCGTTGCTGCTGATAGATGTCGGGTCATTTTTGTCGTTTGTGAATTTTATGAACGAGGAGTCTTTCTCGTTGAACAAATTGAGTCCTCCTCCCATTGTCGCTATCCAGATCCTGCCTGAACTGTCTTCGAATATCACTTTTACCCTGTTGCTGCCAATGCTTGTACTATCACCGGTTTTATGGGTAAAACGGACAAATCTTATATCATCACTGTACGGATCATCAGTTACTGCCAACCCTGACCATGTACCTACCCAAAGTCTGTTCCTGCTGTCAAAAAAAACATACCTGACATGTTCCCCCGGCAGACTGTAGATATTTTCGGGATCGTGGTGAAATGCTTTGAATTTTTCCGATCCGGGGTCGTAACGGTTGAGTCCGCCACCCCAGGTTGCGATCCATATGTAGTTCCTCTTGCCGCTGCATAAAGAAGAAGGCCTGACTCCTGAAATGGAATAGCTGTTTGTTGAGTCAGGGAAGAACCTGGTGAACCGTCCTGTTTTCAGGTCATATTTTGTGAGGCCGTTCCAGGTCGCAATCCAGAGATTTTTGTTATTGTCCTCCAGTATATCCCATATCCAGTTGTGGCTTATGGAATTATCATTCTCTGATGCTTTGAAAACCTTGAACTCATACCCGTCATATCTGTTTAGGCCATCCTCCGTACCAAACCACATGAATCCCCTGCTGTCCTGAAAAATACATATTACCGAATTTCTTGAAAGGCCGTCTTTTGTTGTTAAATGCCTGAAATCATAAGAATCAGCGGAAACAATATTGTTCAAAACAATTAAAGAGAACAGAATAACTGAGATCGTAATTTTTAATCTCATTGTTTTAATTTTTAACATTGATCATGACTCTCGGTTCCCTGATAAATGCTTTGGGATTATAAGCATTACCAAGTTAAACATATTAGAGGATAAAACAAAGAAATTCAGTCGTTTTGATGTTGTGATGCGGTATGATTTTTGTAAGTATTTAATAGGAGCAATTTAAATTTTTATGTCATGAAAAAGTTGATGTTCTTGTTTGTTTTAATGCTTGCCTTTGCTGCTTGTAACAGCCAGAAAAAGGCAGTGAAGAACGGAGTAAAAGAAAAGGTGGAGATCGCAGCGGATGAAGACAGCACTCAATATGAACTGATAGTGATGGACCCGGGGTATGAAACATTTCTGGCAACACAACCTTATCCGAAAGAATATTATTCGGATGACTATTACAGGAACTGGAATAATCAGTATGTGATCGAGTGGAATTACCGGCATGATCATCCCGATATTTACGGTGATTTTTATGAAACATCAATTGACTACAGACCGTCGGTTGATTACGGTTTGGACCTTAATTACCGGCTTTATCAGTATTTTCAGTTTATAGAACAGAAATACGGTATAGTTCTGGTGCCGAGGAGAGGTAAGCTTAAAACGAGGTAAAGATCGGGTCAAATGTGTTATTAAGGGTAGTAACTACCCTTTTTTTAATCCCACAGCCAGTATTGCTCCGATAATTACAAGGGAGGCCCCGATATAGGA
>JAOZOF010000111.1 GCA_029933425.1 Marinilabiliaceae bacterium | reverse complement strand
CCGATAACAATTCCTCAGTTCTTCAGTTCCTCAATTACTCATTATCATAATTTTCTTAAATTTGTTGTTTTAACAATCAGACATGGCAAAGATTTTAAGCATAGAGACATCTACCGATGTGTGTTCAGTGGCATTTGCAGAAGATGGGAAAGTGATAGAGAAAAGGGAGCTTTTTGAACCCAACTCTCACTCAAAACATACAACACTTTTGATCCAGGACATTTTTAAAACCGATGGTGTTCCGCCTATGGAAGAGCTTGACGCCGTTGCGGTTAGTGCCGGTCCGGGATCTTACACTGGATTGCGCATAGGGACTTCTGTAGCCAAAGGCATCTGCTTTGCTCTCAACATTCCGCTTATCGCTGTTGATACTTTAACGGTTATGTCAAAGGCAGTTTTAATGTCAGACACGGATGTTGAAGGTATTACTCTTTTGTGTCCCATGATCGATGCCCGCCGCATGGAAGTATACACAGTTTTGCATGACAAGGACCTTAATGTTGTTGAGGAGACAAATGCCAAAATAATTGATGAAAATTCCTTTGTAGAGGTGTTGGATAAAAACAAGGTCCTGTTTTTTGGTAACGGAGCTGCTAAGTGTAAGGATACGATCAGGCATGACAATGCGGAGTTTATCGATGATATTTTCCCTCTTGCCGCAAGCATGAGTCCCTTGGCTGAAAAGGCATTCAATGAAAGTAACTTTGTTGATGTGGCTTACTTCGAACCTTTCTATCTGAAAAGTTTTGTAGCCACCATCTCGAAGAAAAAATTCTTTTAACATTCATTCAGTTTTTATTTTTGGAAATAAGTGATATTAAGAGTATATATGTCATTTAATTAGGGCAGAGGCTTACCGGCCTCTGTAATTTTTCATTTATGGTAAAAAAAATACTCATATCATTTATTTCTGTCCTTTTGCTATGCGGCTTTACAACTGATGATCCTCATAAGTTGAAGCGAACCGACCATAAAGCGTTTCAAGCCGGTGAAAAGCTGGTTTTTACACTGGGATATGGTTTTATTTCGGCGGGTGAAGCAATTATGAGTGTTGAAGATACCGTACTTGAGGGGAAACAGGTTTTGCATTTGGTTACAGAGGGAAAAACTGTGGGACTGGCCGATCTGATCTATAAAGTTCGGGATGTCTACGAAAGTTTTATAGATCCAGAAACAGATATGCCGGTAAAGGCCATAAGAAACATAAAGGAGGGCGGTTACAGATATTACAATGAAGTTATATACAATCGTGATTCTTCCACAGTTACCAGTAGTCGATCGGGGGTGAAACCTGTACCGGAAGATATCCTGGATATTATTTCAGCATTTTATTATGCCCGTAATCACTACTTCAATGAAAATATGAAAGTAGGTGACGTGATCTCTTTCGATACATACTTTTCAGATAAATTATTTGCTTTAGACATTCAATATGTAGGAGATGAAGAGGTGAGAACAAGGTTTGGGAAAGTTAAGTGTTACAAATTCATTCCGGTGACAGAAGTGGGAAGGGCATTCAAATCAAAGGAAGGAATGTTCATGTGGATAACAAGAGATGAGAACAGAATACCTGTTAAAGTAAAATTTGAGCTTGTAGCGGGCTCTTTTGTGTGTAACCTTGAAAGTTTTCAGGGATTAAAATATCCATTTTCAAGTATTGTCCTTTCGAAATAAAATAGTGTAATTCATTATTTTCATTCTCTTTTCCTCGGGCAAAAATGCTATTTTTGAGAAAAATAAGGATCACGGAAAAAGACATTGACATACCGGGAATAGGGTTGGTAAAGCTGAGACGAAGCTCCAGGGCCAGGAGGGTTAACATCAGGTTAAAGCCTTTTCACGGAGTGGAGCTCATTATCCCTCTGCATACTGATGAAAAAGATGCCATTTCGTTTCTGCTTTCAAAAAGAGAGTGGATAAAAAAGACATCGGAAAAAATTTCTGCAAAGGAGGAAAATTTTTCCGTATTTGATGAAAATTCGATTTTTAAGACCCGGACATTTCAGTTAAAAATAAAAAGTGAAAACAGAAAGGATATCGGGATTCATCTTAAAAACGGCATCTTACAAATATCCTATCCGGATTCTCTCCCTGTTACTCATCCCGGTGTTCAGGACGGCATTCGTTATGGCATTGAAGAAGCTTTGCGATTAGAGGCAAAGTCGTTTCTGCCGGGAAGACTTGCATGGCTGGCACGTGAATATGGATTTAAATTCAACAGGGTCTTCATTAAAAACCTGAAATCCCGATGGGGTTCATGTTCGGGTAAGAATAATATTAATCTGAATCTTCATCTTATGCGTTTGCCTGATGAGCTGATCGACTATGTTCTTTTGCATGAACTGTGTCACACTGTGGAAAAGAATCATGGGAAGGATTTCTGGGCATTGCTTGATAAAGTTACCGGAGGCAGGGCACGTGAACTGGATAGAAAGGTGAATGATTACAACACAAAGATTTACTGATAATGGATTGGCATAAGTTACTCACATCGTTACGCACGGGAAAGGAAGGGAGAGAAGATAAAGCGCATCATGACCGCACACAATTTCAGAGGGATTTCGACAGACTGATATTTTCATCTCCTTTCCGCAGACTTCAGAACAAGACTCAGGTGTTCCCGTTGCCGGGAAGCATTTTTGTTCACAACAGGCTTACTCACAGTCTGGAGGTTGCAAGTGTGGGACGATCGTTGGGTAATAATATTTCCCGCAAACTGAAAGAACACAAGTCCGATCTTCCAGCATTGATAAATGAGATTGGATATGCCGTTGCTGCAGCCTGCCTTGCTCACGACATGGGCAATCCTCCTTTCGGGCATTCGGGAGAGAAAGCCTTATCGGAGTATTTCAGTAGCGGAGCAGGCAGACAATATGAAGCTGATTGTACAAAAGAGGAGTGGTGCGATCTGACCAGTTTTGAGGGGAATGCAAATGCATTACGGCTGCTTACCCATCAATTCAACGGCAGACGCAAAGGTGGTTATGCCATGACATACACAACTGTTGCGAGCATCATAAAATACCCGTGGGCATCATGTTCCGGTATCAAAAAGAAATACGGGTATTTTCAATCGGAGAAAGAGACTTTTGATGGGATAATGTCGGAACTTGAGATAGCATGTATTGATGGAGAAAAGAATATCTATGCACGACATCCGTTGGTTTACCTTGTAGAGGCTGCTGATGACATCTGCTATCAGATCATGGACATTGAAGATGCTCACAAGCTTCGGATCCTCTCATATGACGAAACATTAGATCTGTTTATGAACTTTCTCACAGAAGAAGAAAAAGAAGGGGCAAAATTTAATGAGGTCTTCAAAGAAGTATCCGATAATAACGAACAGATCGCGTATTTAAGGGCAAAAGTGATAGGTAAGCTTGTTAACGAGTGTACAAATATTTACCTTGATAATTACGATGGGATAATGGCAGGCACTTTTAATAAAAGTCTTATCAGTCGTCTGTCAGACGTTCCTGCACAGGCAATGGATATTGTTGCCGATACCGCTTTTCGAAGAGTGTATAAGCACCCGATGGTGGCTGAGGTGGAGTTGAGCGGGTTCAAAATACTAGGTACACTTGTTGATGAGTTTACCAAAGCAGTCCTGAACCCGGAACCGCATTACTCAAAAATGCTTCTGCCTTTCATGCCACAACAGTATCTGATCGAAAATGATGCATCTGTTTATAAAAAGATACAGACAGTCCTTGATTTTGTTTCAGGAATGACAGATGTTTACGCTCTTGATATTTACAGAAAACTTCAGGGAACGGGTATTTCAACAAAATGAGTTTATTTTACCTATTTCTGATCTTTTACATTATTTTTGCAGTTTAAGTAACATAAATAAAAGAACATAGTATCATGGCAACGACAGCTGATTTCAGAAACGGAATGTGTATAGAGCACAACGGACAATTATTTTTTATAGTGCAGTTTCAGCATGTAAAACCAGGTAAAGGACCGGCTTTTGTACGTACAAAACTTAAAAACGTATCTACCGGTCGTGTTATCGACAATACTTTTACTTCAGGTGTTAAGGTTAAGGAAGCGCGTATAGAACGCCGAAAGCATCAATTCCTTTACAATGACGATATGGGTTTTCATTTTATGAACATGGAGACATTCGATCAGGTATCATTGAATAAAGAGCTTGTAGAATCTGCCGATCTTCTTAAAGAGGGCATGGAAGTGGAGATCGTTTTTCACGCAGAAACAGAGACCCCTTTGATGGTCAATATGCCAACTCATGTTGTTTTCGAAGTAACATATACCGAGCCGGGAGTAAGGGGTGATACATCGTCAACAAATTCATTGAAACCTGCAACTATTGAAACCGGAGCAACGATAATGGTTCCATTATTCGTGAATACAGGTGATAAGATCAAGATCGATACCCGTGATAAATCATACATCGAAAGGGTTAAATAGTTGGCTTAAACTAATTTTCTTTTTAGGTCCGCTTTTCTTATTATGCATGTAATATGCAGATAATGTGTTTTTAGTTGGTGGAATTAAAGAAAAAGTAATAATTTAGACTTTAAGAGATTCTGATTACATGGTTACAAAGACAAGCAAGCGGAAAATTCGCGTTTATAAGGAACGCCTGAACATAATTCTGGATATTCTCCAGACAATGAATCAGGATCATTCCATAGAGGATCTGCTCTCTGAGTTCGAGATCCTTCTGCGCGAGGAACTGAATGTAGGAAAGGTGCTTGTCTATACCTTCTCAAACAATGAGTGGAAAAATATTCTGATATCAGGTGTTGACGAAGAGGAAGTGCTCAAGATAAATGTTGAAAAAGATCTTTTGAAATACACTCAGATAGAAGAATTCAATGTTTCTACTCCACCGCCATCAACCCTAGTGGGCTTTGATTCAGTAATTCCTCTTTTTTACAGATACAGGGCCATTGGTTTTGTGCTTATTGGAGATATTGAGGAAGAGAGGCCGGGAATAAGTCCGACGATCAAACATCGTCAGCTGATACAGATCATTTCGAACCTGATAATTGTGTTCGTTGAGAATAAACGGATGCAAAAAGAGCTGCTTGAACAGGAAGCGTTAAAAAAGGAGATGGAACTTGCTTCACGCATCCAGAATCAGCTCATTCCCGGTGAGGACCAGTACCCCAAAAGTCATCAGATAACTATTAAGACCCTTTATCATCCGCATTACGGCGTAGGAGGTGATTATTACGATATTATTCAACTTTCAAGGAATGTAATAGGTTTTTGTATTGCCGATGTTTCTGGTAAAGGTATTGCTGCTGCAATGCTGATGTCAAATTTTCAGGCTGTTATCCGTACGCTTTTTACTGCACGTGTAAATTTGAAAAAGCTTGTTCACAAACTTAATGACCGTGTTAACGAAAGCGCCAATAACGAAAAGTTCATTACTATGTTCATCGGCAGGTACAACTTGCGTACACGCCGACTGACATATGTAAACGCCGGACATTTGCCTCCTTTGTATTTTGATGATAAAAAGGGCGTTATCCATAGTCTTGACAAAGGATGTATAGGTTTAGGCATGCTCGATTTTATTCCTACAATTGAAGTTGGGAAAGTTACGATATCAAAGCACTCTAAACTTATGGCATTCACTGATGGATTGGTGGAGCATGAACAAGGCAACAAAGTAGAATCCAACTCTTCCCATATTGAAAAGATAATTGCCAACCGTAAATCTATAGTTACCAATATTGATGAAATTCAGCGTTCAATTGAAGGCTATATTCGCAGTGATGCTATCTTTGATGATATTTCACTTATTGGCATAGAATTTCACAGGTAATTCAGACTAAACTTTCTTCTTTTGTTCTTTTTGTTAAATTGGCGGTTGTTTTTTTGACAAATGGCCCTTTTTAGTACACAAACTTCCTTTTTTATTAGCTCCATTATTGCTTATTTAGCATTAGAATGATCATGCTAAATAATTAAGGAATTAAATCTTCAAAAAAGGGGAGGATAATTCTATAACATTTTTAATCCATGCGATATGCGGGGGGTAACTTGCTATGCATGTGAGATATTAATTAAACAGAAAATTAAGCCTATGAAAGCTATTTTTACTTTTTTGAGCATGTGGTTTATGCTGTCATACGTTGGCGTAAATGCACAAAATGATCCTACAATTGACCAGCTTGGTACGGTCAAAATCATGGAAGATGACCCTGTTCAGAGTATTAAATTAACCGGAATGACCGATGGAGATGACGGAACACAAACGTTATCTTTAACAGCGGTATCTGACAGACCCGGTTTTTTCTCGACTCTGGAGTTTAATTATAGTGATTCTGATACAAGTGTTGTTTTTCAATCGGCAGCCGATTCTTGCGGAATTACAAACATTACCATCACTGTAACGGATAACGAAAATCCTCCCAAATTTACAACAATGACATTTGCGGTGGAAGTAGAGTGTGTTAATGATCTTCCTACAATTGACCAGCACGATGATGTGGTTGTGAACGAAGATCCTCCTAATGGAGTTGTATTAGTTCAGTTAACAGGTATTTCGGCAGGGCCTCCGAATGAACCACAAGGTCTTGTTTTTAGTTTATATCCTGTTGATCAGGAGATGATCGATAGTATGAAAATGGATTATACTACAGGCGATGACGAAGGAACTCTGAATATATTTATTGCCAGAGATACATCCGGAACATCAAACATAACTATTTATCCCATTGATGATGGCGGTAATCTTTTTAATGGAACTGCAATGACTTTTAACCTTACTGTTAATTCTGTTAACGACGCACCTGCATTGGATGCTATAGGTGATGTTACAACTGATAATGACGGGATGGAACATATTATTGATCTTACAGGTATTTCAGAAGGAGCTCCCAATGAAACAGATCAGGTGTTGACGTTTGCTATTTCGAGCGACAACAGTGCATTGTTCAGTGATCTGTTGGTAAAGTATGTTGAAGGAGAAAGTACCGGAACTGTTAAATTTACTCCGGCTCCCGGAGCGTCAGGAGAAGCAAATGTAACAGTTACAGTAACGGACGACGGAGGCACGGATAATGGAGGTACTGATGAGACCCGGCAGGTGTTTAAAATAACAATAACAGATACTCCGACTGCTGTAAGTTCGCTGAATAAAGACAAGCTCATTGTTTATCCGAATCCGGTTACTGATATGCTTAAAGTTAATTTGTCTGAAGCAGCAATGTCTGGTGTAACTTATGAGATATATTCCATTGGCGGAGTGGAAGTAATGTCAGGGAACATTTCCGGTAATGTGATTAGTATTCCTGTAAGCAGGCTTAATTCCGGGTTGTATCAGATCAAAGTAAGATCAGGTGACAATATTCATACAGGAAGGTTTGTCATTAAATGATCGATAAGAATAAAATATTTTTGGAAGAGCCGGTTTTTTACCGGCTTTTTTATATTTTACAGCAATGAAAAATGTCTTAGTAATCATATTGATATTTTTAAGTGTTGAGCTTTCCGAAGCTCAGAGAAGAGATATATTCCTGGGAGGAAAGATCGGCTTGACCGTCCCTTTGAATGTCAAAGATAAAGATGATATTGGTTTCGGTGATGTTGCAAATACCGGCGTTATTGTCGGATTCAGAGGATTATGGATGTATGAAAAGCGGCTAAGTCTGGGGGCAGAATTAAATTACCAGTACAACCCTCCCGATTACGACTTCTGGTATATTAATCCGCAGTACGGTGAGATATCATTGCATTACCAGACTGCTTCTTTACTACTTAACGGAAATTATTACTTCAGTCATAAGGATGTGCGGCCTTACCTCGGAATAGCATTTGGTGGCTTTTATATTTTTAATGATCTTACTTATGTGTCATCGTACACAGGGACTGATAATGACAGGTCAGTAAGTTACAAAACAAACTTGTTTAAGCCGGGATTTGCTCCTGAAACAGGAATTCTGTTCCGTTTAAGTAAAAAGACCTTACTTGATATAAATGCCAAACTGGTGTTTATTCCCAACATCCCCGATCAATACGAAAACGTGTATGACGAGAACGGTGTTGTAATAAAAGTGATTAACAAAAGTCCACAGGCAAATCAGCAAAACCTGCAGCTGTCAGTTTCTCTTCTGTTTGGATTGTGAAGCTAAGGGAAGAATACTCTTATTCCCTATTCATTATTTTTTCCTTTTTTCCAGAGTCTGAACAACAAATATACTATTAACAAAAGGATCAGTACGGATGCAATCCCGGCAATTATCTGACCGTATTTATACGATGCAGGTTCAAACTTGAAAACTATGGTATGTTCACCTGCAGGTATCATAAGTCCCCGAAGGATGTAATCCACCCGGATATGTTTTGCAGGCTTACCGTCAATGTAAGCATTCCATCCTTTCGGATAATAAATGTCGCTGAAAACGGCAAGCTGATCTTGTGTTGATGTACTTGTGTAGATGAGGTTATCGGGAGCATAATTGTTAAGCAATATCTGACCATTGATTGAATTAACGGAATACCCTTTAACAGCATCAGCGAATTCGGGCTCAACAACTGCAACACTATGCAGGTCTACTTTCCCGATAGCATCTATGGCTTCATTAGCATCTTTAACAATATCTGCTTTTTTCACAAACCATACATTCCCCATGTAATTAGGGTTGAATATCGGTTGGGCATTAGGGTTGTAAATGATATACTTGGCATTAAGCATATTCAGAACAGGCATGTGGTCAAGCTTCTGTTCAGCATCTCCCGGAATCGCCCCGGGTTGTTTCAGGGTATTTGAAAGCTCCTGCCAGTACGGGGCAAGATATCTGTCAATAACATCCTGATAACGGCGAAGCTTTGCTCCGTGATACCCTCCAATAGATTTATGAAAATATGAGGTATTAACCTCTGTGAAGGGATTCAGATATATTGAGAACACCCTGTAATAAAGGTCTCTGTCCTGATCGATAATGATGTCGGCTTTTGATTTTACAAAAGATCTTTTTGCTTTTGTTTTCGAAATGAAGCTGTCGTTATTGAGATAACGTTTGTCGACGCCCCAAAGATCGATGAGAATAAGAACTGCAAGTCCCCAGGTGAGATATCGTGTAGATATTTTGTTTTTAATGTATAACCATACTGAAGTGGCTGCCAGAAGGATGAAGAAGAAAGATCGCCATGCATCAGCTGTTAACAGTGTACGACGGGCTGCAACAAGGTTCGTTTCAAGGAGTTGATACATCATGGCATTCTGTCCTCCATTTGCTGTCTGACTTGAGAAAAAGTCTTTTTCCATTGGGGTCAGGAAATCGTAAAACGCGTTTGGCATCAAAGCTAACAGAAGACTTACACCTCCTGTCAGGGCAAATGCAATGTAAAAGCCTTTAATATCCTGTTTTATCACTTCTGGTTTGTCATAGATCGTTTTAAGTCCGAGGAATGCCAGGAGGGGCATGGTAACAGAAGCGATCACAAGAGCCATCTCTACTGTTCTGAACTTGTTGTAAAGAGGGAAGTAGTAAAACATAAGATCGTTGAATACTGCGAGGTTCTTTCCCCAGGCAAGAAAGAGAGACAGGATTGTTGCAGCTATCAACCACCACTTCTCTTTTCCTTTGTAATAAAATGCGCCGAGGAAAAACAGGAAACAGATTATTGCTCCTACATAAACAGGTCCGGAAGTAAAACTTCTGCCGCCCCAGTATTGACTGCTTTGACCAACGTATTGTTTCATCTGAGCATCTACGTTGCTCATTGCCTCCTTGGAGTTGGAAAGCGCTTCGGAGGCACCACCCACAACATTCGGGATCATCAGGGTAAGTGTTTCTTTCTTCCCGTAACTCCAGGCAAAAGCGTAATCCTTATCCAATCCGCTATGCTCTTTTTCTCCTTCCGGAGTTTTCAGGTCTGATTTTCCCCTGATTGAATATTTTCCGTATTCGTATGTCGGCCATAATGTAGAGATACTCGGCAGGAAAGCAAGGAATGCTGCAAGTGCCAGCACTCCTGATGCCTTGTAAAAATCATGCAATGTTTTTTCTTTAACGGCATAGATCAGTTTTGCGATAAATATTACCAGTATAATTAAAACCAGATAATAAGTTATCTGAACATGATTGTAAGCTATTTCCATGCCCAAGGCTATGGCGGTAAAAAGGCCGCCTGCCCATTTATTGTTGTTGTAGGTATAGATCACTCCCGCAATAACCGGCCCCATTAATGCGATTGCATAAGTCTTTGTTATGTGCCCCGCTATAATTATTATCAGATTGTATGAGCCGAAAGCAAAGGCCAGCGCTCCCGCGATGCTCAGCCACGGATCAACTTTGAAACTCAGTAAAAGCACGTAAAAACCCAACAGATACATGAACAGTATTGCGATTGTTGTGTATGGCAATCCTAACCTTGTGAAGTTATTTAAATACCAGAAAAT
>JAOZOF010000407.1 GCA_029933425.1 Marinilabiliaceae bacterium | reverse complement strand
CATATCAAAGTTTTTAATCTTTTCAATTTAACAAAATACAAACTCATTTCCAAGAAGCTGACAACTAACAACATTTGACAGATCTATTTTTATGCGTTTTTACTCCTTACATCCATAAACTAATCAAAAAGTATTGAACGTTGACCATGCTATTTTTCCTCTACCTGAACATCTCCTTTTTTCCAAAGCCGGGCCCTTCCCATGACACTTTCAAAGATTTACCTCCGCCTGCCTGAAAGTATCTCACCCCGATCAGATGCCGGCCTTTTTTCAGATACACTTTGCCCGATCTTTCCTGTGTGCCGTGTGCCCCGTCGTTATCGGCAACTATCCTGTTATCAACCGAAAGAATGCCCCCGTCGTTAGAAGAAATGTAAAATGTGTACTCTCCCGGCTTTTTCACATCAACAATTCCATGGAACACTATCCCGAAATACATCTTCCTGTCTGTTACTTCTTCGATATTGATTGACCTAACCGTGCCGGCCTTCACAGGTTTCATGGCGGTGAAGTCAGGCAGATATTCCCATCGTCCTTCGTAAAGGCTGAAATGCACTCCGCCCCTGATATCAACAGGGAGATATTTTGAAACTGCTTCATCGCTTGTTACATACCCTTTCTTCATCGCAACAGCTCGCAGCGTTGTTTTTGCCGAAACAGTTACAGGCTTTTTATACCTGATGCTGTTTTTATCAGGTTTTGAACCATCAAGAGTGTAAAAGATCATTGCATCCGGAGTATTGGATCTTAAAGAAACCTCAATCTTTTTGTAAAAAAACTGATCGGCAGGAAAGATATGCGGAGTAAGCACCTGAAGCCTGTAAAGTTCAGTTTCGGCAATACTGCTTTTCATTCCGTTCTTAACGGCAACAGCCTTTACCGTAACCGGTGATGTCTGCAGGAAAGGTTCTGCATATTTTTGCGACGATGATCCCGGTTCTGATCCGTCAAGGGTATAAAACACATCTGCATCAGGAAAAAAGATATGAACATACCCGGTACTGTCGCGTTCGATGTTAGGCTGGAGCATCTCAAAAAGAGAACTTTTTCCTGTCAGGTTCGATGATATCTTTATCTCACTGATGTCTATTGTTTCATCAACAGAAACGGGTTTGTCTGATCCGCTGAAATTGTTGCCTGTGATATTCACACTTTTACTGTTGTCAACAACACTCAGAAACACATTGTCGTTTTCAGGCGCACACTGGCTGACAAAAATATTTCTGCTCTTTTTCAAAACAACCTGTGCCGAAGCATCCGGATCAAGTTTTGCTTCGAAGTTAAACAGCTTCAAACCTTTCACATCATCAAAGTTCATTGCAGGCCTCTCCTCCTTGGAGTTAAATGACAGCTTCACATCCCTGAATGTGATCCCGTCAACATGACGGACAAAAAAGCCGTAAGAAGGCAGCGTTCCCCAGCGGATACATTCGGGATATTCATTCACAAGTTCGGGAACTACAGCTTTTGCATCTTCAAGAGTACCGCCTCCCTTGAAATTGATATCGATATTCGAGAGGGTAACATTTTTTATGGGATGACCGGGCTCTCCGATTATAGGACAGCCTATACTCCCTGCATTTCTTGCAATTATGTTACTTATGAAAATATTTTCTAAAGAACCGGTCGGCTTGCTTTCAGCCCCCGGATAACTTCTCGACCTGTTGCCAAGCCGGATGAAGATCGGAGAAGTTGTCTCTTCGATCACAATGTTCGAGATAGTTACATTCTCCATCACGCCGCCGTCAACAACTTCCAGGGCAATTCCGGCCATCCCCTCCTTGTAACCGGAGAGGCCATCCTCTGTTTCCGAAGGATTGATCAGACAGTTGGTTATGGTGATATTCCTGAAACCGCCATACGAATCGGTTCCGAATTTAATAGCATTTGTGCGAGATCGTAACAAACAATCAGAGATGACGAGGTTTTCTACGATCCCGTTACCTATACTTTTAATGGTGATACCGTCATCGTCCGAATCACCCTGAATACCTGTTATCAAAACATTACTGCTCTGATCGATGTCGATCATGTCATTGTTCTCGGCACCGTGGGCAAATACCTTCAGATCGCGAAGTATCACTCCATCGCATTTGTAGTAGTGCTGGGTCCAGAAACCGGGATGCTGAAGGGTAACACCTGAAACCGTAACATTCTCACATTCCACAAATTTCAGGATAAACGGCCTCGACATGCCTTTCTTCCCCTGAAAATACTTTGCCTGACCATCAAG
Source organism: Marinilabiliaceae bacterium (assembly GCA_029933425.1). GTDB lineage: Bacteria > Bacteroidota > Bacteroidia > Bacteroidales > Marinilabiliaceae > JAADEM01. Next base: position 458 of record JAOZOF010000407.1, on the reverse strand, counting down.
AGTACCGTAACCCGTAACCCCAATATTTTTTACATTTCGGGCATAGATGAGAGCCTTTGAGAGTTTCTCGTCAGGCATGTTCTGGGGATAGTCGTCGATAGAACTGCTACCCATCAACTTACTGCCCGACATGAAGTAAAGGACCACATTATCTTTCAACACAATTGTTCCCGAAAGAAAAGTTCCGGCAGGAAAGATCACCGTACCTCCCCCCTCAGCAGCACACTCATCCACTGCCTGCTGAATTGACTCTGTGTTCATGGTCTTGCCGTCAGGTACGGCTCCGAAATCAAGGATATTGTATTCCGTCTTTCCTTTGCCGTAAGCAGACTGAAACACAAGAAAAGTAAGAATGAGTATTAATAGCTGCCTCATAAAATCCACAATTTACTTCAATTTATTTTTTTTCATCAACGATAAAACTTAACCCTGACAGGCCCGAGCAATCCGGCATTGAA
>JAOZOF010000110.1 GCA_029933425.1 Marinilabiliaceae bacterium | reverse complement strand
GGAGAGACCACTTTTGTGCTTGATCACAACGGAGATTTCCGTTCATGTGAAATGCGCGAACCTATAGGCAATATGAAGGATTATGATTTTGACCTGAGTAAAGCCCTTTACGGCGAGCAGATGAAAAAAGAGATAGAAGAAATAGGAGGAGGGAAAAAGGCAAACTGCTGGTGTACTCACGGTTGCTGGATAACATCATCGATAAAGTTCAGCCCGTACACAATGCTCTTCCGCATTCCCTGGGCTTACCATAAAGCAAAAGGCGACCTGGTGGAAGATTTTCAACTTCCGGATATTGATATCGAAGCTATTGAAAATTACACAGTAGAAAAAGAGACAGTTGTCAGTTAACTGATGAAGTAAATTATAAGGATAGTAAACTTATCCGGGTTCAAAATTTATTAATGTGAAGATTGTTCTTTCAAGCCGTGGCTCACGTGGCGACATATACCCCATACTGGAAATCGCATCTGCACTTCAAAACGAAGGTCATGAAGTGATCTCCGGAATACCTGAGACTTTTGGCGAAGAGGCAAAACAAAGAGGCCTCAATGCACACCTTTATTCTGAAGACAGCGGAAAGGTCATGAAAGAGATGGGTAGCGGGATGAATGCATCAAAGAATGGATTGAGCTTTATTGCATCATCAGTCAGCCAGCAACTCGATTTTATGCTTGAAGAGGCAAAAGATGCGGATGTATTACTGGCAAGTGTAAGCGAGATAGCAGCTCCTACTGTTGGCGAATATTTAAAGATACCTTTTTTTCGTCTGGCTTATGCACCTGTACTGCCGGGTAATCAACCACACCCGTTGCTGCCGTTGCAAAACCTCCCTCCTTCCCTCAACCGTTTAAGCTGGAAAACATTCCAGATTCTTTCCAGATACATTTTAAGAAAGTTCCTGAACGAAAGACGCAAAGAGCTTGGCTTGGCACCGGTTTCCAATCCAAATAAATATTTTACGGACAAAAGCCACACACTGCTTGCCATCAACAAAAAACTTGCACCTCCCAGTCCCGACTGGGAAAGCAGGTACAGGTTCAGCTACACGGGATACTGCTTCGGACATCCGGAAGGTGAATTACCCCAGGATCTTGAAGATTTTATCAACAAAGGAGAGGCACCCGTTTATATCGGTTTTGGCAGCGTACACATTAAAAATCCGGAGGAATTTACCGATATGGTCATCGAAGCATCACAAAGAAGCGGTAAACGAATTGTTTTAAGCAGAGGCTGGACAGGACTTGGCAATAAGCAGTATCCTGAAAATATTTTTGTCACCGAAGACACAAATCATTCGCTTCTGTTTCCCAGGATGGCAGGAGTAATGCATCACGGAGGGAGCGGAACAACCCATACAGGAGCAAAGGCAGGAGTTCCGCAATTCATCATGCCTGAAATAATTGACCAGTATTACTGGGGTAACAACATCTACAAACTCGGACTGGGGCCGAAGCCTATTTCTTCAAAAAAATTAACAACGAAAAAATTGACCCGCGCACTTGAAGAGATTACGGAAGACAAGTACCTGGTCAATGCTGCCAAAGTGGGCGAACAAATGAAAAACGAAAATGGTGTATCCGAAGTAGTAAAAATAATTACTGCCGGAAATTAATATCCTTTTTTTATGATTCGGCAGAATAACGTATCTGATCGAGCATAATCGGCATATCATCTTTGTTAACCCCGTTCTTTATCAGAATATCAACATCTTCATAAAATGCTTTCTGAAACTTTTCCAAAGAGTAGTCTTCTGATGTAATACTTTTCTGATAAATGTTCAGTGCCTCTTTTCGCTCACCTTTGCACCACAGAACATGACCGAGGTTCATCAGATCGATGCCTGCTTCTTGGCTAACTATCAGTTTCTGGTAATATTTTTCAGCCTGATCGAACTTGCCAAGAACGAATGAGCACCAGGCAATGGGCCGCCATACTTTTGTGTTTGCCGGGTCCATGTATTCAACCTTAAAATAATATTTAAGCGCCTCTTCATACTCTTTTAGTTCGTACAGGCAATGACCGATAGATGCCAAAGTATGCAGATTTTCGGGAGTAAGCCTGTCAGCCTCTTTGTAATATTCCAAAGCCTTTTCCGGATCGTTCAGATGCAAATAACAAAGAGCTATTTTCTTTTTGTTCCATGCAGTCTGTGTGTCAAAGAAATCTGCACGCAAATACCAGTTAAGTGCCTTATTGTAATCGTTCATCTGTTGATAACAATATGCCACTTTCTGGGTAAGGTCAAGAGTGGGTTTGTTCTGCTCAAGGATAGTTGTGAATATCTCAAGAGCTTCCTTGTAATAGCTCTTTTTGAAGAAATACTCCCCTATCTGCACCTTTGTCTCTGGTTCAGGTAAAAGAACGCTGAAGAACCATTTTTTATGAAAGGTCATATCCCACCCGAAGATATCATCAAAATTATGCTTTCGCGGATGAACCTTAAAAAGACGGTAAAGATCCTGAATGAACTGATTGGAAATGGTTAGTCTGGAATGGTTTGAATCCAGTGCTTTTTCATCTTTCTCAATGTCTGTCATCTGTTGCAGTTCAGCACTGAACATTTGCCCCATCATATCCTTTTGCATCGAAGGCATGTGTTGAACACTCATCAGAAGTGAATATTTGTCGGAGTTACAGAGGAATCGGGAGTCCTGCAGTCCTTCAAGCAGTTCACGACTTTTAAATGCATCAGTTTCATCTTTAAGTGCATCGATCACTACAGGGTTGTCAAGATAAAAAGGAACAAGCCAGTTAGGTATCTCGTTGAAAAACGGGAAATGCTTTAACATTTTGAATGTAGTCAGGAAAACATCGGCGCCTTCCATTTGCCATTTACTGATCTCTTCCAGTTTGTTCAACAACTCCGGCGAGTCCTGGAAAACATCCTGCCAGTCAGGGTTTTTGTCCTCACCCAAATTGTCACTAATGAGGTTCTCAAGGTCGAGTTTATCCTTGATCTTCGGTTGCATTTTAACAACTTCGGGAATAATATCATCAGTAAGTTTTTGAGATATCTTTTCGGTTTCCCTTGTTCTGATCAACTGAATTATGATAGTTTTTATCAACACAGTCAGTTTCTCATCTTCCGCAAGGAGTTTAATCCTAGAACTTATTTCATTATTGTTCCTGATACGTGCGTCATACTTGTACAGAACCAAAAGCAAACCCGTGATTGCTCGTGCACTCACCTGCTCTTGTGGGTGTTCGATGAGTTTGAAAAGTAAGATGACAAGTTCATTATTGAACTGCTGTAACAAGGCAAGAATTAAAGCTGATGTAAACAATGCTTTATGATACCATGGCACGTTATCGCTCTCAAGCAATGAGGATAGATTTTCAATATCTTTATTCCCCGGGTTCGATAATGTCCATATTTTATTGAAAAGCTCAAAAACTGTTTTCTGTTCTTCAGGTGAGAACAAAGTATCTGGATCTGTCAGTTTTCGCAGTTCAAAGTTTGTTGCCGAAGTATTGTAGTTTTTTATGGCTTCCTCTAATCCAACAACATCAGAAGCTCTTTTTGTCTCGTAAAAAATATCTGAACTGTATTTTGTAAGTAATGAATCGTAAACCCTGTCAATCAGATAGTAGACTTCGTTGATCTGCTGATGATAGATCTTTTGACGTTCAGGATCACTAATCCCCTCCATCATGTATTTCAACATGCTCTTGTAGTTGAATTCAAGATTGTAATGGGCATCAATCAGGTCACTGTTATGTGTTTCTTTCACAAGTGGAGCAATAAGGTCAAATGCATCTTTAACCCTATGCTCGGCAAGTGCATCACATACAGATCGGTACGAACTTTTTATGGTTTGTATCGATAATTTTTCGGGTGATATCATGACAATTGTTTTTTACTAGTTATCAAATTTACATCAAAAACATCGCTTTTGAAATTGATCTGCTTTTGATGTGCATTAAATATGGCAAAAACAGGGCCAAAGATAAATATTGACGAAATGGCAGGGAGGGTACAAATTTTGCGAATTTATACGAATAGAATGAAATATGAAATTCGTGTCATTCCTGTAATAGAAAGTAAACGTTATTTAGGGAAGTATTTATAAATATCTTTTCGATGTAAACACCTGATGAACAGAACAATGTCATTGGTAATAATTATACCTATTCTATAATCTCCTATTCGAATGCGGTATTCATTTTTTGTTCCGGATAGTTTTCTAAGGTTTTTGATGTCTTGAAGTTCTGATGAAGTACGTACATTCTTTATCGTTTCAGAGATCTTTTTTAAAATCTTTTTGCTGTGTATCTTTTTTATATCTTTCTCAAATGATTTGTCGATCTTAACCAACATCATCAAGTGTTTTTAAAAAAGAATCAGTATCAATATATTCTCCGGTTTTACCTTCTTTGATTGCAGCAGATAAACCAATGTCTTCAATCTCTTCTTTTGATAATTCTTTTATTCCAATGCCCAATTTTTTGGCCAATTTAATTATTAGATCAAGATCTTTTTTCGAATCAGATGTTAAAATTACAGTTGACATATGTAATAATTGTTTATGCAAATTTATGAAAAATCTGTATAAGTTAGTATTGTCAATTAAATCATTGCTGTTTTTATATAAATCGTGATGTCATATCAAATCAGAAAGCCACCCTTATACAGGTGGCTTTCCTTTTAGTGACTCAACTGGGGTTCGAACCCAGGACCCCATCCTTAAAAGGGATGTGCTCTACCAGCTGAGCTATTGAGTCTCCGTAACAAGAGCTTTTCGCTCTTTTGCGGATGCAAAGGTAAATCTAATTTTTAAAAAATACAAAGAGGATCTGTTGAATAAAGTAAATATTTCGAAAATATTGTTGTGAAATATTTTATGATCCATTGTTTTTTAATGGAATAAGTTGATTAAATTTTTTGTAACTTTAGTACTGCTTTAAAGAGTTTGTAGTTATGAACCGGATGGCTTTGAAAGTATTTGTTTTGATGTTTGTTTTTCAAACAGGTGTAGTTAAACTTTTAGCACAGGTAAAAATGGAAAAAAATGTTGACAGGGAACCTGTTGTTGCAGGCAGTTTCTACGAAAGAGATAAGAATGCATTAGAGGCTGAAGTAAAAAGATTCCTCATGCCGCAGGACAAAAGCGACTATCTGGAAAATCTGATGGCTTTGATCGTTCCTCATGCCGGCTATGTTTTTTCAGGTAAAGTTGCCGGCATGGGATACAAGGTGATCGATCCTGAAAAGGATATCAAAAATATTTTTGTCATAGGCTCGAGCCATCATGTGTATTTTGAAGGAGCTTCGGTATACAATAGGGGCGATTATATCACTCCTCTCGGTCGTGTTACCGTGAACAAAGAGATTGCAAATGATCTTATCGCTTCTTCGAAGTATTTTACTTTTTATGCCGATGCTCACAGTAAGGAACATAGTCTTGAAGTTCAGTTACCTTTCCTGCAGGTTCAGTTGCATAAGCCGTTCAAAATTGTACCGATAGTACTGGGTACACAGGATCCGTATGTTTGTAAGCAGCTGGCAAAAGAACTGAAAAAATATTTTGTTCCCGGCAATCTGTTTGTGATCAGTAGTGATTTTTCACATTATCCGGATTACGAAACGGCAGAAAAAGAGGATAAGACGACTGCAGATGCCATATTATCGAATGATCCGGAAAACCTGATAAAGGTTGTGAAAGATGTTAAAAGGATGCATGATCCGGATCTGCTCACTCCTCTTTGTGGTTGGACATCGGTGCTTACACTGATGTACATGACCAAAGATGATAAGAACATTGAGTACAAACACCTTGGTTACATGAATTCGGGTGATATACCATATTACGGCGACAAAAAACGGGTAGTGGGTTACAATGCCATTGCTGTAGTGGAAAAGAAAGTGTTTACACTTACCGATAAGCAAAAAAAGATGTTGCTTGATGTTGCTCATGATGAACTTGCAAAAGTTGTGGGAGCTAAATCGGATATTAAGCTGCCTCCGGAAGATGTGCTTGATAAGGAGCTTGGAGAGCATGCAGGTGCTTTTGTTTCTTTGTACAATAATGGACAGTTGAGAGGTTGTATCGGACAGTTTATCGGCGAAAAGCCTTTGTGGCGGACGGTACGGGAGATGACGGATGCCTCGGCAACGAGAGATACAAGGTTTTATCCTGTGCGTAAAGACGAATTGAAAGATATTAAGATAGAAATTTCGGTACTTACTCCTTTGAAAAAGATAAATGACATATCCGAAATAAAACTTGGCCGTGACGGTATTTACATTAAGAAAGGATATTATTCAGGTACTTTTCTGCCTCAGGTTGCAACCAAAACAGGCTGGACCCTGGAAGAGTTTCTGGGCCATTGTGCCAGGGATAAAGCCCACATAGGATGGGATGGCTGGAAAGATGCGGATATTTACACATACGAGGCCATTGTTTTTTCGGATGATGATTTTAACTAACACAGAAACACAAAGGCACAGAGAGTTATTGGCTTATCCTTTTTTCATGCCCGCCTGACTTCGGGCAAGCCTCTGTATTAATTTTTATACTATGGATCGACGCAAATTCGTAAAAACATCATCTGTATTGTTGACCGGCACTTTGGTGTGGCCGGCAAGCGGATTAGGCCAAAAACAAAGGCTGAAATTCGGCTGGGTGACCGATATTCACTATGCATTCCGGGAAACTAAATGGAACAGATTTTATTCTGAAAGCATTCTGAAATTAAAGGAAGCAGTAGAGTTGTTCAATTCATCAAGATTGGATTTTGTTATTGAAACAGGTGATTTTAAAGATCAGAATGAACAACCTGACTATGAAAAAACAATGCAGTATCTGAAAAAGGTTGAGGGTGAATTTGCAAAATACAAAGGAGACAGGTTTCATGTTTTCGGCAACCATGATGTTGACAGTATCTCGAAAGATGACTTTCTGAATATTGTTGAAAATTCAGGGATACCAAAGGACAAATCGTACTATTCATTTGAGCGAAATGGTATCAAATGCATTGTTCTTGATGCTTGTTTCCGATCGGACGGGACACCATACAACAAGGGTGATTTTGATTGGACAGATACTATTATTCCCGATCCTCAGCTTAACTGGTTGAAAAATGAACTGACAGGCAATGGATTTCCCGTTATTGTCTTTGTTCACCAACGTCTTGATGGACCCGGGAACGAAAATTACTATGTCAATAACAGCGAGGAGATACGAAAGATACTGGAAGATTCGGGTAAAGTGCTTGCTGTTTTTCAGGGACATTACCACGAAGGGGCATACAATAAGATAAACAGTATTCATTACATTACTGAGAAAGCACTGATTGAAGGAAGCGGCTATGACAATAACAGTTACAGTATTGCTACGGTGACAGTTTCCGGAGATATCAGGATTAACGGATTTAGGAAGATGGAGGATCTGAAGATCAGGAGGGGTTAGCGGTTGAGGTTAAAAGATAAATTCATAAAACTTTTATTAAAAGGTTGTGTGCAATGAAAATCAGGGTGTTTGCATTTTCTTTCGGATTGGCATCGATCATAGGACAGATCGCTTTACTGCGGGAGTTCATGTCGCTCTTCTCCGGTCATGAAATTATCATCGGGATATTTCTTGCATTCTGGATGTTGATGGTGGGAACAGGGGCATTTATCGCCGGAAACATAAAAAGAAATGTAAGTATCTTTCTTTTACCTGTCATTTTCGGACTAGCTTTAATTACAGGGCTATTAACTCTCTACTTTTCACGTGCAGGATTAGTGATTCATGGCACAGAGCCCGAATTCCCAAAACTGGTTCTGATAATATTTATCTCACTTTTACCGGTATGCATTGTAACAGGTTATGCGTTTACTGTTTTTTCGAAAACGGCAGTTACGAAATACGGAAATTGGAGCATCTCAAATGTTTATGTGTGGGAACAGGCCGGCAGCAGTATTGGTGGCGGTGTGCTGTATCTGATACTTGTACAATGGCTTAACAGCGTCCAGATAATAATTTTCACAGCTTTTTATCTGTTTGCTGTTGCTGTGTGGTTACAGGATATGTCTGTAAGAAAAAAGGTAATAGGTTTAGTGATTGTGGTTATAACAGGCTTTTTTGCATTGACATCTCCTTTTCAAAAACTTTTGAGAGGTTTGGAATTCAGATCGGAAAAGATCGTAAGTATCAAGGATACTCCTTACGGGAACGTGGTTGTGACAGAATCGGACGGACAAAAGAACGTGTACGAGAATGGAGATCTGAGAAGTTATTCGGGCGAAATTGAAACTACCGAGGAAGATGTTCATGCAATTATGCTTCGTTCTCCTCTTACACATAAAGTATTGATGATTGGGGGAGCCTCTACGGGTACATTCAAGGAATTTAAGAAATATAAAGGTGTCAAGGTCGATTATGTGGATATTGATCCTGCCATCGTAAAAATGCTCAGGCAATCACGGGAGAGCAATGTGAGTTATTTTGTGACAGACCCTTTACGATTCCTGAAAAAAAGTAACATGAAATATGATGTGATAATTCTTGATACCGGTCTTCCTCATAATCTTCAGGATAACCGATTTTTCACAAAGGAATTTTTCCGGATAGTAAAAGATCATCTGATTACAGGTGGAATATTTGGACTAAAAGGTCCCGAAAAGCAGTTTCACAAAGAGGATAGTTATGCCAGCTTTTTGTCGATCATTGCTTCCACGGGACTATCAGTATTTGACAAATATGACATCTATCCCGGCAGTCACATATTTTTTCTTTTTACCAACGGGAAGATATTACCTCTTTTTGCCCGGGAACATGCTGATGTGATCAATGAAAATGTTTGGTTCAACAGTGATTACATTCTTCCTGATCTTTCACAGGAGGAACGATCATCTTACCTGAAAGAGATAAAGACTAACATGCGAATAAACACAAGTCTTGATCCGATACTGCTGGAGGAAAGTATAATTGCCAAGTCAGGTTATTGGCATATTGACAGGTTTACATATATCTACATAGTTACAGGAATTTTCCTGATCTTATTCCTGTTTTTCAAACGAAAGGCCAAGACTATGACATTAGCAGGATTTGCTTTGGCGGGAGTACAGCTGATACTGATATACATGATGCAAATTGTGGCAGGCAATATCTATGAAGTTATAGGAGTGTTATTCGGACTGAGCATGGCAGGCATGGCAACAGGCGCATGGGTCAACAGGAAATATATTTCATCGCTTACTGTTCGTTCAGAGGTAATTCTTTTGATAATTGGGATGATGATCCTGTTGCTGCCGTTCATACTACGTTTCCTGGTGGAGGAAGATGTGAACTTTATACTTCAGGTATTGTTGATCTACATGCTTGTTTTGCTTTTTGCTTTTACGGGCGGGGTTCTGTTCTCTTCCATTAGTCATGTCGAAAATGCCGATACCAGTAAGCTTGCGGGAACTGTTTACGGAGCCGATCTGATCGGATCATCAGCCGGCTTACTGCTGACATCTCTATTTTTGATCCCCATTGCAGGAATGACAAATACAGCATTTATTCTTGGTGTGATTTGTCTGTTATTTTCACTGTTATTTATGAATAAATTTTAGTAATTTTATAGGTGGGATGTTTAATGAATAATTCGTATTTAACCTAAATTGGCCGTTAGGAAGCGATGAACGAGCTGAACTAAAGGCCCCATGTGGGTTAACCCCGATTTAGAGATTCACTGTTTTGGCGAATGACAAAACAGATGAATGTCTTAATCGATAGGCAATTAGAATTGTTTAGCAATTCTAATGACTATTCTGGGTTTATTCAACAAATCGGAGGGTTGGAAAATGATCACGAAAAGAGAATTTATAAAATTGGGGTTGACCTGCGGAATGGCTTTACCTGCATTAAACGTTTTTGCTGAAAGTGTGTTCGATACCGGTTCTAACAATAAAAAAAACAAAACCATGATACCTGCTAAATATTTTGTAGAAACACCAAGAGGCATTAAATGTAAATTGTGTCCTAATGCCTGTGTTTTAAAAGAGGGAGAAGTTGGTGATTGCCGTACACGCAAAAACATCGATGGAGTTTTATATTCACTTGCTTACGGTAACCCTTGTGCAATACATATCGATCCTATTGAGAAAAAACCGTTGAACCATTTTTTGCCGGGATCACGTTCGTTCTCGATTGCCACTGCAGGATGTAATCTTGCATGTCTGAACTGTCAGAACTGGCAGATATCGCAAAAGAGTCCTGAAGAAACAAACAACTATGATCTAATGCCGGGTAGTGTGGTTGATATGGCCAAGGGAAAAGAGTGTGTTTCGATAGCTTATACTTACACAGAGCCGATTGTGTATTACGAATATACATACGACACTGCAAAAAGAGCTAAAGAGGCCGGCATTAAAAACGTTATGGTCTCGGCTGGGTTTATAGAGGAACGGCCTTTGAAAGAGTTATGTCCGGTGATCGATGCTGCCAATAT
>JAOZOF010000406.1 GCA_029933425.1 Marinilabiliaceae bacterium | reverse complement strand
GAAAATAAACAAAGCGGAGAGGGGGGGATTCGAACCCCCGGTACAGAGTTACCCGTACGCCGGTTTAGCAAACCGGTGGTTTAAGCCACTCACCCACCTCTCCGGGCTCTATGCTTAATTATTTTCTTTTGTTAAAATTGTTCGGATAAACCGTTGCTTATCCCTGCACCGGATATGTCTTTCCGAATGCGTGTGCAAAAGTAAGAATTAGATCGTGAACTCCAAAAACTTTTTTTGAAAAATATATATAAACCTGACAGGTCTGTTTGTCGATTTGACCAGGCCTGTCAGGTTTAGTGATTTTTATAATTTATTTTTATTTCCCGTCTTTAGGTTTCTTGGGTGTCTGTGGTTTGGCAAGGGACTCTCTCATTGCAGTGTCAGCCTTCACATTTTTATATTTTACGTAATCCATGACACCGAGATTCCCGGTACGGAATGCCTCTGCAATTGCCTTGGGAACTTCAGCCTCTGCTTCGATAACTTTGGCACGTGCTTCCTGTGTTTTGGCCTTCATCTCCTGTTCAAGGGCAATGGCCATTGCACGTCTCTCCTCAGCCTTGGCCTGGGCAATATTTTTGTCGGCCTCAGCCTGGTCCATCTGTAATGTAGCTCCGATGTTCTTACCTATGTCGATGTCGGCAATATCAATGGAGAGTATCTCAAAAGCAGTACCGGCATCCAGTCCTTTATTAAGAACAACTTTGGATATCGAGTCGGGATTCTCAAGCACTGCCTTGTGGGTATGTGAAGAACCTATGGAAGAAACGATGCCTTCACCTACACGGGCAAGAACGGTTTCTTCACCTGCACCACCAACAAGTTGTTTGATGTTGGCACGAACGGTAACCCTTGCTTTAGCTATCAGCTGAATACCATCTTTGGCAACGGCTGCCACAGGAGGTGTGTCAATAACCTTAGGATTAACTGACATCTGAACAGCCTCGAAAACGTCACGACCGGCAAGATCAATGGCAGTGGCCATCTGAAATGTGAGGTCGATATTTGCTTTGTTTGCAGATACAAGAGCGTGAATTACCTTCGCAACCTGTCCGCCCGCAAGGAAATGAGCTTCGAGCTCATCCCGTTTGATGTCTTTAAGCCCTGCCTTGTAGGCTTCTATCATTGCTCTTACAATGACGCCCGGCGGGACTTTACGTATTCTCATCAATACAAGTTGGAGCAAACTTATGCGTACTCCCGATACAAGGGCAGAAAACCAAAGCAGTATCGGTACATAATACAGGAACAGAAAAAACAGGACGACCAACGCCGCAATAAAGAAAATAGAACCTAGTCCAGTCATGATATATTATTTTTGTTTAACAATTATATAAGTTTTATACACTTCTTTTACAATGACTTCAGTATTGGGATCAACAAACTGTCCGGGGCATTTCGCCTCTATTATCTGATCTTTGACACGCACCTTTCCTACCGGATTCAGTCTTGTTATGGTGGTGCCTGTATCGCCCGGTTGAATAGTGTTTTCATTAACTGTTTCAACCTGCCCGGTAACAGTGGATTTAAGCATCAGTTTGTCCCATGTGCCCGATTTGAAAGATATGATAAAAAGTATTAAGGCAAAGATTATTGTGCTTAGAAGAATTATGTGTCCCGTTGCGGAACCGTAATTGTTGTAAGCCATATAAATACCAGCAATACTGAATATAAGTCCTCCGATGCCGGCAACAGTTATCCCCGGTATTACGAAAAACTCAAGAAAAATAAGAAAAAGACCCAAAAGGATCAGGAAGATAATTACAAATGTAAGCATGTCAGTCTATGGTTACCGATAATTTACGTTCAAGCAATAGTTCTTTTAAAACCTTTAATTCATCAAGAGTACCTTTTTTAATGTCACATTTACCTTTGTAATGAGTTATCATGGCACATTGTTCAGCCTGAGCTTCGTTGTGGTTGCAAACGTCACACAGGGTGTCAATTACGTAATTGAAAGTGTTAATATTATCGTTATGCAATATTAAAAAACGACCTTCACTTTTCAGGTCGGAAGTTTCAACACTTTTTTTGCTTTTTTTGCTTGACGATACCATGATTAAAAAGTTTTACTTAAAGTAAATAAAAAAAATGCTACCAATCCAAAGTTAAAACAAAAAAAATCAATGGTCAATATCTTTTGCTTTAGATATTGAAATACGTTCACCTTTGTAAAATGCAACAATGAAAGCACCTGAAAATCCGGAATCTCTTACTTTCTTGAGATCTTTCTGTGCATCTTCGTAAGATGAATATTTTCCTGCGAAGTATTTGGTCAATCCCTTGTCGGGAATAGCTAGCTTACTTACCGGAGGTATCTTTTTCAATGCCTCTTCGTCAGGTGCATTTTTAAATACCCCGATTTGTATCTTGTAAACCAACTGATCGCCGGTGCCGGTGCTGCTGACTGACTTGCCGGATGCTTTGGCTTCTTTTACCGCATCTTTACCGCCCTGAAGTTCCTGATACGATCTTTCCGCATTGCTGTTGTCTTTAAGCAATGAATCCTGAACCGATGTATTACCGTCAAGATATTCCATGTAAAGCAGTAATGCTTCTTCCTGAAGATTTACTGCTTCCCTTTTCAGTGCCCCATCTTTTTCATACTGTTCAGGATTATAGGTCAGAGCATTGTTGAGGTCTTCAACCGCTTTCCTGTAATACGCATTTGCTTCGGCCTGCCTTTCTTCCATGAAAGTAAA
>JAOZOF010000015.1:17044-31722 GCA_029933425.1 Marinilabiliaceae bacterium | reverse complement strand
TCAGGAGAAGCTGCATACTTTATAGGATAATATACCCCAACTGCATCCTGTTTGCTTGCCGGGTTGTTTGGCCACCCATTGGATGTAATTGTTCCCATTAAGCGAGGATCTCTATTTTTCCAGGTACTATCAGGATTAAATAGAGGGCTTTCAGAAGTTGGTAAACCATCTGTGCAATAGTACTCATCAATAAGATTAGGTAATGCCGGTTTGTAGTGTGGGTACATTCTCGAAGAATAGTAGTTCATCCACCTGGAGCCTTCTCCATCCATGCCATAAGCAAATGTTACAGGAAAAATAATCTCACTGCATTGTTCATTTTCCGGAGTAAAAAGAGATGTATAATCTTCAAACAAAGAGTATCCAAGATTGATTACCTCTTGAGCTGTTTCAGCAGCTTTATCCCATTCTTTATTATACAAGTATGTGCGGGCAAGCATTCCCAAAGCCGCACCCCGGGAGAGTCTTCCCCAATTTTCAGGTTCTACTGGCAAATCAGAATAGCAGAATTCAAGTTCAGAAATTACAAATTTCATAATTTCATTTTTAGGGGTTTTGGCTACCTGAGTATCCTCATATCTTAATGGAGGCTCAGTAATTAGCGGTACATCAGCATAAGTCATAGCCAGAAAATTATACATCGTTGCCCTAAGTACTTTAGCTTCTGCAACAATTTGCAGGCTCTCTTCGGGATTAAGACTCTCAATTTCCGGAACATGTTTAATAATCTGATTTGCACGAACTATTACCTTATAGCATGCTGCCCACATTTGATCATTCCCCCAACTTGTAGGATCATACTTGCCTGTTGAAAGAGGAATAAGTCGTGCCCACGTGTATCTAAAATAGGAATCATCAGAGATGACATCAAATTGAGAAATTCCGGCACCACTAACTTTGCCGTTTCCTTTATAAAGAGAGATATCCTGAAGACCATCATAACACCCCATTAGTGCTAATTCAGCATCTTGTTTGTTTTGCCAAAAGTTGTCTTCAGATATGTCAGACAGAGATACTTTATCAAGAAATTCCTTTTTACATCCGGAAAACAGTACTCCAAAAACAATTATTATATTTAATATCTTTTTCATTTTTATAGAATTTATTTGTGTTAAATTAAAAGGTCAGATTTAGACCAAATGAAAATATCTTTGCCTGAGCATAGCTTCCAGCTCTAATATCATCAGGACGAATCTCCGGATCGTAATCAGTCATCTTTGTAAAAGTAAGAAGGTTGTATCCAGTAAAATAGAATCTGGCTTTGTTAATACGGAGTTTATCGGTAAGTGTTTTGGGAATAGTATATCCTAACTCTAAATTCTTTAAACGAAGATACGATGCATCCTTTATCCAAAAAGAAGACCATTTTGAATTATTTTCAGAATTACCAAGACTTGGATAGGCTGCATTAGTATTTGTTGGTGACCAGTAGTCAAGTATAGCTTCTGTGTAGTTCCCATCAGGTTCATTGTTATACCACTGCCAACGATCAACATTATTTACCCCTTGAAAAAACATAGATAAATCGAATCCTTTAAATGCTCCGCCAATGGTAAATCCATAATTTAATTTTGGAAATGGATTCCCTATTATTTGCCTGTCATAGTCTTCTGATATTACACCATCCGGGATGCCATCCGGCCCGCTGATATCCATATATTTAATATCTCCAGGTTTTAAGTTGCCATACTGACTTGCATTATCAGGAGTAAGATTCCCGTCTGCATCAAAATCATCTTCATCAAAATAACCATCTGCAACAAGACCATAATAAGAACCTATAGGACTTCCAACTTGATTTATTGTATGGTATGTAGGATCAATCCAGTCTTCTCGCCCACCTATATCATTTATCTCATTTTTTATTTGTGATAAATTCATATTGGCAAAGAATGACAGTCCTCCAAAGTTATCCTGATAGCCAATTGCCAGCTCCCAGCCTGAGTTTTGAATTTCCCCAATATTTTGATACGGAGGTAACGAAACACCCATAGAGAGTGGAATTGGCAGTCTGATTAGCACATCTGTTGAGATTTTGCTAAACCAGTCTGCAACAATTGTCATTTTATTATTAAAGAAGTTCATGTCTATACCGATATCAGTAATCGTTGTTTTCTCCCATTTAAGATTAGGATTTGCAAGTTCACTAATAGCGACACCACCTGCCAACGAATTGTCAATTATATAGTTGTATCCGGTTGAGAAGCTTTGAGAGTATGCATACTCTCCAATCTCCTGATTACCCAACTGCCCCCAACTGCCCCTGATTTTAAGGAAACTTAGGATTTTACTATCGTTTAAGAATGATTCATTTGACATTACCCAACCACCGGAAAATGATGGGAAAATGCCGATACGGTTAACTTCCGGCATCCTCGAACTACCATCTCTTCTAAGATTTGCTTCAAATAGATATTTATCGTTAAAGTTGTAATTTATCCTACCAAACAATGAGGATAGGGAGTTTTCGTAAGCCCAACCATCAACCGTAGGATTTGTTACTCCTCCACCAAGCACATGTATTGTGTTATTTGGAAAGTTCTCAACATAACCCTGATTATAATCTTCTCTAAATGCCTGAGCAGACTGTCCTAATAAAAAGCTTAATTTATGCTTATTGAAAGAAATTTTATAGGTCAGTACATTCTCAATCTGATATTTAAAATTACGAGTATTTGCATTTAATAAACTGTTAATGGTTTTTTCGCTTATTACATTACCCTCTGCGTCTTTTTTCTCATAAGTTGGCTTGAAGTTTGAACGTGCGATGGTGTTTGAAATAAAAGCGAAGCTTGTTTTAAATTGTAATCCTTTAACTATGTCATAATCCAAATAAATTTTACCCTCCTGGCGATTTAAAATAGAATAATGCTCACCAATACTAGAGGAAAACAGGATGTTTTTCGACATTTTACCATTTAATTCATATGCTCCATCAACAAAGCCATAATCACCACTTGAATAATATGCCGGTACAGTAGGTAGGGTAGCCCTTCGTAATTCATAGTTTAGTCCAACATTGTTAGTTCCTGAAACGGCACTTATTGGCTCGTCGATACGTTTCCTGTAACCAAACAAATTAACCCCAACATTAATTTTATCACTTATTTTCACATTTACATTACTACGTAAATTAAAGCGTTTTGAAGAGGTTCCAATCATAATACCCTCCTGATTAAAATACTCTGAGGATAACATATAAGTAGCTCTGTCGCTCCCACCACTTACAGAGATATGATAGGTTTGCATAAGCGCTGTATTATATGCCTGGTCAATCCAATCAGTATTTGCGAAATGATCAGGGTCAGAACCATCCTGCATAGTTTGAATTTGTTCTTCAGTATACCATGGAGAGCCTCCATCTGCTATCTGCCAATTGTTTCTAACTGTTGCAAAATCAACGGAACCTAATAGTTTTGTATTTATCAAGTTTTGCTGAATTCCAATGTTAGTATTGAAATTTACTACTGTTTTTCCGGCTTTGCCTGTCTTTGTTGTCACAATAATAACTCCATTTGCAGCTCTAACCCCATAAATTGATGCTGAAGCAGCATCTTTAAGTACACTAATACTTTTAATATCACCTGCCGGGATTTGCCCAAAAGAACTCTCTACCCCATCAACAATAATAAGAGGCTTAGCTCCTGAATTTAAGGTTCCCATTCCCCGAATTAATATTTGAGGATCATCAATACCTGGTTGAGTACTAAAATTACTAATATCTACACCACTAACTCGTCCTTGAAGAATATTTGCAGCATTTGAGGAAGGGATTGATTCTAAATCTTTAAAATCTACTGCTCCAACCGAGCCTGTTAAATTAGCCTTTTTCACAGTTGTATAGCCTGTTACCACAACTTCCTCCATTAACTCTTTTGAGGGCTCCAAAATAACATTAACAAATGAACTGTTGGCATCTAACTGTAATTCTTGAGTTTTGTATCCAATATATTTGAAAACAATAATACTTGCTTCAGGCACATTAATAGTAAACTTTCCATCCAGATTCGTTATTGTTCCGGTAGAAGGTGTGCCTTTCAGGTAAACATTCACACCAGGAAGAGGAAGATTTTCATCGGATGACTTTACGAGACCACGAATCTCTACCTGACTGTATGTTATTATAGAAAACATAAATAATAACATAATAAAAATAATTTTTTTCATAGAGTTGTTTTTTAAGTTAATAACTAATACTTTCATTAGATATCAACAAAACTATATCAAAGTAACAAAACGCGAGATGGGTATTTGTTTCTACTTTGCATGGTATTTGTTACATTCTGATAAAAATGTCATGTTCTATATCACATGACAAATATTCAAAGTGTAAATTCAACGAGAAAATTTGTTTATAAAATCTTTAGGATTAAGCCCAAATTGTTTTTTAAATGAAGTTCTAAAATAATGTGCATCATTAAATCCCACTAAGAACCGTACTTCTTCAACATTATATTTTCCAGCCTCAAAAAGTTGAGCCGCTTTTTTTAATCGGATATTTCTGATAAACTCCACAGCTGTAAGATTTGTAAGTGATTTTATCTTTCTGTAAAGATGTACTCTACTTAATGCTAGCTCCTTACTTAAGCTATCTACACTTAGATCGGGATTGTTAATGTTCTTTTCAATATATGACACAGCCTTTCTTATTAAATTCTCATCTATAGAAGTTAGAGCTAATTCTTCCGGCTTAACAATGCTGTTTCTGTAAAAATGCTCATGTATCAAACGACGCTGCTCTATCAGGTTCTTCACTTTCATTGCGAGATACCTTGCGCTAAAAGGTTTTTGAATATAATCATCAGCACCTGTTTCAAGGCCTTCATATTTAAATGTCAATTCCGTTCTGGCTGTCAGCAAAATAACGGGAATGTGACATGTTCGTACATCTGTCTTAACTAATCGACATAACTCGATACCATCCATTTCAGGCATCATAATATCGCTAATAATTATATCCGGCAGGAAGTTTTGCACCTTTTCTAGCCCACTCTTTCCATCATGTGCTGTTTTTACCCTATAATTACTTATAAACAAACTTTTAATAAACATGCACACCTCTATATTATCTTCAATTACCATCATTAATGGCTTCTCCTTATTGCCGTTAAAACTTAAGTCAATATCGTAATCTTCATCTTTGAGAATTTCGGTACTTAATAAATCAACCTTATATAGCGAACTGTCTTCACTCGTTGTATACTCTTCCCGGATATCAGAAGGTTTAAGATGATCTTTCCCCAATGGAATTAATACAGTAAATGTTGTCCAACCATTATTCGCATTTTCTGCCAACTTACTACTAACCTCAATTAATCCCCCGTGCAACTTAATCATTCTCATTGCTAGCTCCAGCCCAATACCAGTGCCCATATTATCTCCTGTATTTTGATTGTCCGGTTGATAAAAGCGGTCAAATATTTTATTAATATGTTCGGGAGAAATTCCTTTACCATCATCGGAAATTGTAATTTTCACAAAAGTGGCAGGTAACTTATTTTCAGCTTTATCATTAACAAGCTCTATTGTTACTTTTATATTTCCCTGAGGCGGAGTTGCTTTTATTGCGTTAGAGAAAAGATTATATAGTGCGATTTCCATTTTAGGCCTGTCGTACCATGCTTCAATTGATTCTATCTCAGTTAGAAATTCAAAATTGATGTTTTTGAGCTTAGCCATTTCACGAAATGGGAGAGTCATTTCTTTAACAAAACGAGAAATATTACCTTTTGATGCCTGTAACTTCACATAACCTTTTTCAAACTTGCGAAGATTTAGTAATTGGTTTATAAGACTATGCATTTTTCGTGCACTGTGTAAAATAATTTCAAGCTGCTTCTCTAATTTATAGTTCAATTTCACATCAGAAATTAGCTTTTCTAATGGTCCAAGTATCAGAGTTAAAGGAGTTCGCAATTCATGTGAAACATCAGTAAAAAACCTAACCTTTTTTTGATAGAGTTCTTTCTCTTTTTCTTTAGTATGCTTTTCTAATGCAAGTTTGTTTTTTAATAACAACCATTTATTTATATAGAAAAGGATGCTTCCCAAAACTATTAATACAATTAATGAGTAAGCTGTATAAGCCCACCATGTCTTCCAGGGTGGAGGCAGTACTGTAATATTAATAGTTGACTCCTGATTTCTCCATACACTTGGATTATCTGATGCTCTCACCCTCAGTTTATACGAGCCGGTTCTTAATTGACTAAATGAGATTGTACGTTGTTTGCCTATATTTATCCAATTATTATCAAGCCCTTCAAGCATATACGAATAATATATGTTATCCGGATTTATGTAACTTAAGCTTGTGAAAGTTAATGCAATTTGTTTTTGAAAATGTTTTATTACAATATTATTAGTTTCAGAAATACTCTTTTTAATAGGTGAGTCGATATCATTCGTGTTTACGGTTTTGTAATTAACCCTAAGGTTAGTAAAAATGACCCGAGGTGTTAAAACAGTATCTTTAATTTGATCAGGATAAAAAGTATTATATCCTTCAATTCCTCCAAAATACATTTTCCCCAATTTATCTTTAAATGAGGATCGATAAGAGAACTGGTTACTTTGAAGGCCATCTGTTTTATTAAAATTCTTTACTTTAATTAATTTAATCCTCGAGGAATCGCGATTTAGGGTAAGCTTTGAAATGCCTTTGTTAGTACTAATCCATATATTATTGCTGTTGTCTTCCTCGATGGAATTAATAACATTATCAGGCAGTCCACTTTCCAAATTATAACGCTCTATGGTATTGTTATATTTATTTAAACATATTATTCCATTCCCTTCTGTTCCAATCCACAGGTAATTCTCACTATCCTCAAACAATACAATTATCCTGAAAGGGGGAAGTATAGATTTCATTTTTTCGGTACTGTTGTTCCTCACAAACTTCATGGATACCGGGTCAATTCTATCAATGCCACTTTCTGTCCCAATCCAAATTAACCCTTCGTTATCCTCAATAATATGATTAATATTATTGGAAATTAAGCTTTGAGAATCATTACTTTTTCTGAATGCTTTAAAACTATTAGATTGTGGCAAATAAAGGTTTAATCCACCACCATTTGTTCCAATCCATAGTTGCCCGTATCTGTCAACAAGCGTAGTGTGTATTTGGTTATATGAGAGGGATGCTGAATCTGAAGGATTGTGAATAAAAGTTTTAAGGCTTTTCGTTTTTTTGTTAAATTTAATTAAACCTCCATTTGTACCAATCCACAGCAGATTTCCTTGCCCCTTTGAAATAGACTTAATGTTATCCAAAGCAACATAATGATCTTTGAAAATACTGTAATGTTTGAACAACCCGGAACTCTCATTGAGACTGTTTAAACCCCTGCCTTCGGTTCCAATCCATAAAATATCTAGATTATCCTTATATAAATATGATACCTTATTGTAAGATAATGTATTCTTAATGCCATACTCTTCCTTAACCTGATTAAATAGGTTATTCCAAGGGTGATAATAGTTTACTCCACCTGAATAGGTTGCTATCCAAATCCCCCCTGAATTATCCTGAAATATATCTCTTACAGAGTTATGACTCAGAGATCTGGGATGAATGATATTTTGTGAGAAATTACGAAATTTATTAGTTTTAGGATTGTATATACTAAGCCCATACCGGGTACCAATCCAGATATATCCACGATCATCTTCAAGTACTGTTCTTACCCTATCATTAATTAATGTTTTGGTACTATTTTTATTATACTTAAAAATTCTGCCTTTATGCGTTTGAGTGTTTAAAAAGATTAGTCCATTATTCTCAGTTCCCATAACGAAATCACCGTTGTGCAATTCACAAATATCATTTATATCAATACTTTTTATTTTTTTATCGGA
This sequence comes from Marinilabiliaceae bacterium, assembly GCA_029933425.1. Taxonomy (GTDB): domain Bacteria; phylum Bacteroidota; class Bacteroidia; order Bacteroidales; family Marinilabiliaceae; genus JAADEM01. The sequence continues at coordinate 23,859 of JAOZOF010000015.1, read as the reverse complement.
GACTATAATTTCAAAAGGTTTGATTCCGGCATCAGTCATTGTGAATAACCCTGTCTCACCGGCGATCCACAAATTACCCTTTGTGTCAACTAACAGAGTGTTAGCAACTGCATTATTAGGCAGTCTGTATTTTTCAGAAAGGATAAAATGTCTGCCTTTATATGTGATTTTACCAATTCCTTCTGGACTAATAATCCAGATTTGATTTTTATTATCTTCAGCAATATTTGTTATATATACATTGGAAAAATGTATACTGTCTTTCATTAATTCCACATTGATAAACTGTTCTTTATCTCTTCTGTATAAATTCAGTCCATTTTTGGTACCAATCCATAAATTATTATGATTGTCTTCAAAGATTTTATTAATATGGGAATTACTAATCGAAGTACTATCGTTTAATATTGGATTGAATATTTTAAATTCATGCCCATCATATCTGTTAAGTCCGTATCTAGTGCCAAACCAAATGAAGCCTTTATAGTCCTGACAGATCGAAAGTACAGAGTTATTTGATAGTCCATTATTGTCATTTAAATGCCTGAAAGTAATTGAACTCTGTTGTGCAAAAGCAACAACCGAAAAAATAGGTATTACTAATATTAAAATTATCTGCCTCATGTTTTTATAATTATCTATTCTTCAAGATAGAATAAATCTTCGATTGGTGAGTTGGTTGATTTAAGGCGTCTACTTCCTAATTTCTTATTCTGTTTTTATTTCAAAGATAGATTTCTTGTGCGTAGAAGCCAATAGTATTTTGTTCTTTTTGAAGATAAAAATAATAAAAGCCTGAAAACAATTTAGTTCTCAGGCTTTAAATGATATTAAAATATTGCTACTTGTTTTTCACAGGTTTTACAGGATATTTTCTCATAAGATAACTTACCATTTTAGGAATATTTTTTGCTCTCACGGCAGGATCATCACTGAGTGTTCCGCTGATAACACCTTCCCAGATCAGCTGTTTTTTCTTTGCATCATAAACGGAACATATTAACGTTCCTGTTTTATAATCAACCGCATGAATGGTCGATGTGGAGAATCCCGGACCCCATCCCCATCCCGGGCCGTAGCCGTAAAATCCTCCGTAACCATAACCATAAAATCCGTAAGGTCCTCCGGTACTGACAGTAGTTGAGGTATATGATTTTTTATCCTGTGTCACTACATAAAGAGAAACCAACATGTCGCCTCCGCTTCCTTTAGGCACAATATCGATACCCCGCTTCTGGAATTCACTGGCAAAAGACTGCTCAATACGCTCTTTGTCAAATTGACTTATGCGGAAGTAACTGCCTTCTTTCCATCCGTAAAATTCAAGTGTCTTATATTTCGAAAAGTCAACACTCTTGTCGTAGTTAGCATTGAACTTTGTTGACGAGCATGAAGTGAAAGCCAATAATATTATTGGAATGATAAAAAGATAATGTTTCATAGTTAAAAATAAATGTATGTTAAAATATTTCGCTAATGTATTAATTTTTTTATTCAAGCTAAGTGCATAACTGTTCTAAAGTGTCATTAAATCAGATTTGCATTATGATATTTTGACCAGAAGTGATAATTAATTAACATTGCACTCTGTTTTGTTGAAAGAATGTGACATTGTTTAAAACCTTAGTTCAATGAATAACATAAAAGCCGGAGACAAGACCTTTGGCGACGAAAAACTTTTCCTGATTTCCGGCCCTTGCGTCATTGAAGACGAAAAGATAATGATGGACTCGGCAGAAAGGATAAAAAAGATAGCCGAAAGGCTCGATATGCCGTTGATATTCAAATCATCATTCATTAAGGATAACCGTAGTTCGGTAGAATATTACTACGGCCCCGGCCTGGAGGAAGGACTAGGGATGCTTCAGAAGATCAAACAGACTTTTGACGTTCCTGTTATTTCTGACGTACACCATGTGGGGCAGGTTAAAGCTGCAGCAGAAGTTCTTGATGTGATACAGATACCGGCCTATCTCTGTATGCAGACATCGCTTGTTACCGAAGCGGCCAAAACAGGAAAAGCGATAAACATAAAACACGGACAATTCATTGCCCCCGAAAATATGGCAAAGCCTGTTCAGAAAGTCGAACATTTCGGGAACAGGAACATAATGCTTACCGAGCGGGGATATACTTTCGGTTACAATGACCTTATCGTTGATCCCCGGAGCTTTTACGAACTTAACCAAATAGGCTATCCCGTAGTTTTTGACATCACTCATTGCATAAGGCGTTACGGTATTCCCAGTGCTGATCCTGCCGGAGGAACACGCCAGTACCTCGGTCCCATTGCCCGTGCAGGTGTGGCTGCAGGTATCGACGGGATTTTCATCGAGGCACATCCGCGTGCCTGTGATGCTTTGTGTGACGCTGCCAGCCAGATCGATATAGATAAGCTGGAAGAGTTTTTGAAACCTTTGATTGAAATTCATTACCTAGAAAAAAAATACAGACAACTAACTTAAAATATGAAAAATCATGATGGAATTATATCTTGACTCAGCTGACATCAATGAGATCAGGGAGGTTTTTAAACTCGGCTTCCTTGACGGTTTGACCACAACCCCCACTTTTATGCACCGTCACGGTATTACCGATATCGACGGAACCATTGTCGAACTCTCAAAGATGGTACCTGTGCTGCAGATCGAGGCATTGGGAGATACGGCAGAAGAGATAGTTGCAGAAGCACACCGACTTCTTGACCTCGGCCTTGACAAAAAAAGGACTGTCTTCAAGATCCCGGCATCGATAGAAGCCGCAAGAGCATGTAAAATGTTGCGTGACGAAGATATCATGGTCAACATACATCTTGTATACAATCTTCAGCAGGCTTACATGGCAATGTCAGCAGGCGCCACTTATGTGTGCGTACTGGTAGGCCGTATGCAGGATCAGGGATATGATGCCCTTAAATTGATAGAAGATTGTGTTAACGTCGTTGATCATTATGGTTACAACAGCAAGATCATGTTTTCATCGGTCCGGCATCCCGAACATGTGAAAAATGCACTTGAACTCGGAGCACACTGTTGTACTATTCCATGGAAAGTGATGAGACAAATGAATACGAATAATTTTACCGAGGTCGGCACACAACAGTTCATTGCCCATACCCGGCAAATGACCATGAAGATACGTGAAGCCATGCGACCCGGAGTGAATCCTGTGATCACACTTGACAATACCGTGAATGAAGCGATCGTGGAAATGACCAAGTCAGGATTGGGAGCTGTTTCGATCGTAAATGAAAATGGCGATATTGCAGGTGTTTTTACTGATGGCGATCTCAGAAGAAATTTAAATGAAGAAGGTCAGGCATTATTATCAAAAAAGATGAAAGAGTTCTATCTTTACGAACCGTTATCAGTCGATGCTGATGATCTGTTAAAGAAGGCTGCATCTATTTTCAAAGAGAAACAGGTGGATAACATCATCGTTCTCGAAGGCAGAAAACCGGTAGGTATGCTCGATGTTCAGGACCTGGTAAAACTTGAAGTGCTTGATTAAAAAAATATCCAAATCTGTTTTTAGTAAACTTAAAGATCTATGTTATGTCAAATAAAGTGTTAGGAATAATTCCCTCCAGGTATGGGTCTTCGAGATTCCCGGGGAAACCGCTTGCCATGATCGGTGACAAACCAATGATACAGCATGTTTATGAAAATTGCAGGAAGGCTCTGAGCTATGTGTATGTTGCCACCGACGATGAACGTATCTTTGATGCGGTACAGGCTTTCGGAGGGAAAGTGGTGATGACATCGAAAAATCATGCGAACGGTACCGAAAGATGTGCTGAAGCAGCAATGCTTATCAGTGCTGAGGAGAATGTGAATTTCGATGTGATCATAAATATCCAGGGAGATGAACCCTTCCTCGACATAAACCAGATACATGACCTGCTGCGATCATTCGAATCAAGGGATACGCAGATAGCGACTCTTATCCATAAAATTGAGAATAAAGATGATCTGTTCGACATAATGAATGTTAAGGTTGCCGTGAACTCAGAGAATGAGGCGATATATTTCAGCCGGTCGCCTATTCCCTTTTTAAGGAATGTGGAAAAAGACGAATGGCTGGATAATCACTCTTTTTACAAACATATTGGGATTTACGGCTTTCGTCCCGGAGTTCTGCTTGAAGTAGTCAAGCTGATGCCTTCACCGCTCGAAAAAGCAGAATCACTGGAACAACTTCGCTGGTTAGAGAACGGATATAAGGTGAAATGTGAGATCTCGGAAGTTTCGGAAACTGTATCTGTTGATACACCACAGGATCTCGAAAGAGCAAATAAGATCTACAAACAGATGACCAATGGACAGTCTTGAAAAGATATTCAGTGGGATCGGAGGGCAGTATGTAACCCCTTACAACATCATAAAAGAAAAGGCAGCCGGAATTAAGGCTGCCGTTTTCGATTGGGACGGAGTATTCAATAATGGGACTAAAACCGGAGACGAAGGCAGCCCGTTCTCGGAGCCTGACACAATGGGGCTTAACATGTTCAAACTTAATCACTGGCTTGTAAACAAAGAGATACCACAAACATTCATAATCACAGGACAGAACAACAAAACTGCGATAAAGCTTGCAGAGCGTGAAAATATGAATGCTGTCTTTCTCAGTTTCCTTTACAAACCCGATGCGCTTGACATCATTTGTGACCGGTATGACCTTAGGAAAGAAGAGATCGCATTTGTTTTTGATGATATTCTTGACATTGAGGTGGCAAAACAGGTCGGGCTCTCTTTTCTTGTAAATCGTAGGGGTAGTCCGCTTACATCTGACTATGTGATCTCGAACAGAATATGCGATTATGTTACCGGAAATTCCGGTGGCAATGCTGCTGTACGTGAGGTCTGCGAGCTTCTTATCGGTATGACAGGCAGCATGAACGAGACTATTGAGACACGTATCAGGTTCAAGGGTGATTACGAGAGATATCTTTTTGAAAAAAGCAACATAGAAACTAAGATCTTTAAAGGCAACAGCTAAAAGTCGATCATCTCCTCCTTGAAATCAATGGCTCTGTTCAGAAAAGCATTGAAAGGATAAAGCACTTTTATCTGATGCCTGAACTTTTCCTTCATACCTGCCGACAAGAGCTCTTTGTCGGATAAAGAGTGGGCCACAATGTATGATTTGTACTTCAGTAGCTCAGCATCCTTAAAATCTTTAGGAAACCCTTTAGGCACATTTTTCAGCTTATGTTCGTACAAGTCTCCGAACATCATTTTGAATTCGGGATTGTTAAGGATACTCTTGAACTCCTCTGGAAAATTGTATATTTCCTTTCTCAAAAGTTTTAATATTTCAGGTATCGGGGCATAAACACCTCCTCCGAGCAGTGATTTCTCTGGCATGACATGGATGTAATATCCGGCATACTGACTCTTCCGCCCTCCTTTTTTTGCAATAAAGGCATCAAAATGGGTCTTGTAAGGCGTTTTGTCTTTCGAGAACCTGATGTCACGATAGATCCTGAAGATGCATCCGGAAGGTTGTAACTCTGCTACTTCCCTGTCTGTTTCTGCAATATCAGAGATCATGCCTGCCGTTAATTCTACAAATGCCTCTTTTGCTTCAAGGTAAAAAGGCTTGTTATCGGCAAACCATTCGCGATTGTTGTTAACACTTAGCTCTCTCAGAAATCTGAATATTATTTCGGGTACCATATCGTTTTTTCTTCCTGTATCTATTTAATACAAGGATATAATAGTATTTTTGTTCAAAGGAAAATGTTAAAAATAATTATATAGAAATACAGAGACAGAAGTAATTTCAAAGTCAGGATCAATGGAAAGATATGCAGTTATTGTGGCCGGTGGCAGCGGCAAGAGAATGGGATCGGATATCCCAAAACAATTCATTGAAATGAAGGGAAAGCCTGTTCTGATGCATACCCTTGAAGCATTCAGGAGATTTGACAGGAATATCAGGATCATCCTTGTTTTACCTCAGTCTCAGATAAGTTACTGGAAAGATCTTTGCCAAAGATCCGGATTTGATATACCGCATGAAACAGTTGCAGGAGGAGAAACAAGATATCACAGCGTGAAGAACGGGTTGTCGGTCATTAAAGGAGAAGGTGTCATTGGTGTTCACGACGGGGTAAGACCTTTTGTGTCTGAAAAAACGCTGAACAATACATATATGACAGCAGAGAAAAGCGGGAATGCAGTTCCTGTGATCGACGCTTTTGAATCGGTAAGGCAGGTAACAGTTGACGGCAATAAAGCCATTGACAGAAATACGATAAAGCTTGTTCAGACACCTCAGGTATTTCACTCCGAACAGATATTCAAAGCATACGAAATTCCATATCGAGAGGAGTTTACCGATGATGCCTCAGTTGTTGAGTATGTGGGTTTCAGGATAAACCTGGTAGAAGGCAACAGGGAAAATATTAAGATCACCACTCCTTTCGATCTGAAACTTGCTGATGTTTTACTGACATGAATTCAAAAAATATCCCGGCAAACAAGATGCCTGCCGGGACAGGTCGCTAAACCATATAAAACAAACCTAAATATCCTTAAATTTAATTATCATCTTCCCTGAAAATGATAATGAGGGCCGAACCTTTCGAATGCAGCCTTGTCAAGCATCTCCCTGTGGTCAGGATGGGCTATTGAGATGATCAGTTTAGCCCTTTCCTGCAGTGTTTTCCCGTAAAGGTTCACTGCACCGTATTCTGTTACGAACCAGTGCATGTTAGCACGAGTGGTAACCACTCCCGCTCCCTCTATCAGAGTAGGTGTGATCTTTGAAATTCCTTTCGATGTGACGGAAGGCATGGCAATTATCGGTTT
>JAOZOF010000015.1:0-16944 GCA_029933425.1 Marinilabiliaceae bacterium | reverse complement strand
GTGTGATCTTTGAAATTCCTTTCGATGTGACGGAAGGCATGGCAATTATCGGTTTTCCTCCTTCGGAATGACCTGCTCCCCGGATGAAATCTATCTGACCACCTACCCCGGAATAAAAAGTTGTACCAATGGAGTCGGCACATACCTGACCTGTTATATCGATGGACAACGCCGAGTTAATAGCTGTTACCTTGTGGTTCTTTCTGATCACATGAATCCCGTTTGTATGGGCCACATCCATCATTGCAACCATTGGATTGTCATCGATGAAATCGTACAGTGCCTGTGAACCCATCAGAAATGAGGCCACTATTTTACCCTTGTCTATCTGTTTTGCCTTTCCGTTGACGACACCGCTTTCAACAAGCGGCAGAAGTCCGTCGGAGAACATTTCGGTATGAACACCAAGATCTTTGTGGTTTGTAAGCTCTGCCAATACAGCATTAGGTATCCCCCCGATGCCCATCTGCAGGCATGCCCCGTCGTCAACAAGTCCGGCAACATGCTTACCTATTGCCTTTTCAATCTCGGTTATGGGTGCATTGTCGTGAACATGAAGGGGTACATCTCCTTCAACAAAAAGATCGATATCTTTTATGCTGATCATTGCGTCACCCCATGCTCTCGGCACATATTTATTAACCTGGGCAATTACAGTATCCGCAGCCTCAATAGCAGCAAGTGTTGCATCGACCGAGGTCCCGAGAGAAACAAACCCGTGTTTGTCGGGAGGAGATACCTGTATCATGGCAACATTTACCTTGAGATATCCCTGACGAATCAGTTTCTGGGTTTCGCTAAGGAAAACAGGAATGTAATCTGCATAACCGGCTTGTGTCTGTTTACGAACATTACCTCCTACAAAAAAAGACTCGAGATGGAAGATTCCTTCGAAATCAGGATCGGCATAACAGGCTGTTCCTTCTGTATGAATATGTTGTATTTTTACATTTCTGATCTCCCGTTTGCGTCCTCTTTCCACTAACGTATTTATAAGAATGCGGGGGGTGACTGCCACACTGCTGAAGTGTACGCGATCTCCGTCCTTTACTACCTTCACGGCTTCCTCTGCACTAACTATTTTGTATCTCATAAATAATGATTATTTTCTTTATTTGCTGCAAAAATATAAAATAAATCTTTAATTGCAACCTTTTTTCTTCATTCAGGACGGAGAGCTTGTCAACCTTTAGAATTAAGGCAGGTCAGGCAAAATGAAATACGCAAATTCTGAGTAAACGATTTGAGGATAAAAGGATTTAAATTATCTTTGGCAAGTTTCAAAGATCAAAAAAACTATCTTTCAAGGAGTATTTAATATTTACGATATGAAGAATATAAAATTATTGCTTCCTTTTATTTTTATAATTGCTGCCTGTTCTTCAAACGATCAGTATCATGTTGAGGGAAAAATAGAAAATGCAAAAGATAAAATGTTGTATTTCGAGAAACTCGGTCTATCGCAGAGTTATCCTCTCGATTCGGTAAAGCTCTCGAAAAAAGGGGAGTTCTCATTCAAAGGCGACAGACTTAATCAACCAACCTTCTTTCTTTTGCGCCTCAAAGATGCAGGAGTTATAACTCTTCTTGTTGACTCTACCGAGAGGATAGAAGTAACCGCAAATACAAATAATTTTGCAACCGGATATAAAATCAGAAACTCGATCGGATCAGGATACATTAAAATGCTCAATGAGAGTTTGAACAATATGAAAGTATCGGTTCAAAAGTCCATAAACAAATACAGCTCAATGGACAAGAATGACACTAAAGGCAGGCAGTTGGTCCTTGATAGCATAAACTCTGAAATACAATCCTATAAGGATTTTATCGGCGATTTTGTTATGAGCAATCCCCGATCGTTCGCCAGCTACTATGCCCTGTTCCAGCGATGGGATGACAATACCATGGTGATGAACATTATGGATAAAAAAGATCAGATATACTTTTCCACTCTGGCCACAAGTCTGAACCTTCTCTATCCCGAATCGGAAAGAGTGAAACATCTGTACAATTATGTGCTTAAAGCAAAACTAGAACTCCGTAACAATGAGAACTGGAAACAGTTGCTAAACAGCTCCAAGACCAACAGCTTTCCCGATATCGCCCAACCCGGCATCAACGGAGATACGGTCAGGCTGTCATCTTTAAAGAACAAGATCATTATCCTTTCTTTTTGGGCATCGTGGGACAAAGCTTCTGCAGGTGTGAACAGACAACTGAAATCCCTCTATGAAAAATATCACAAAAGAGGATTGGAGATTTATCAGGTCTCACTTGACAGAAGCAAGGTGCTTTGGGAGAATGCAGTAAAAACCCAGGAACTTCCGTGGATAAATGTGAGCGACCTTCGCTACACTGAGTCATTGCCGGCAAAGATGTACAATGTAAGGAGCATTCCGGCGAACTTCATTATTAACAGGAAAGGTGCCATCATTGGTAAGGATCTTTTTGGTCAGCGACTGGATGAAAAGATGAAAGAACTTTTCAGGTAACGTGTAACTACTGTTTTGAAAGAGGGAAAGAAAATATATTTTGCTTCAGACCTGCATCTCGGGGCACCTTACATCGAAGATCAGAGAACCCATGAAGTAAGATTTGTTTCATGGCTTGATTCGATAAAGGAGGATGCAGAAAAGATATTTCTTATTGGCGATATCTTTGATTTCTGGTACGAATACAAATATTCTATTCCCAAAGGATTCACCCGTTTTCTCGGTAAACTTTCCGAACTCACAGATTCAGGTATCGAGGTACATATCTTTACCGGAAATCATGATGTATGGCTGTTCGACTATCTTCCCGAAGAGTGCGGGGTGATTGTACACCAAAAAGAGCTGAAAATAAAGATTGATGAGACTACATTTTACCTTGCTCACGGCGATGAGCTTGGTGATTTCGACAGGTCGTATAAATTGATGAAATGGCTTTTTCGTAATAAAACCGCACAATGGCTGTTCTCTCTGCTTCATCCCGACATTGCCATAAGTTTTGCCAAATGGTGGTCGGTGAAGAGCCGGACAAAAAATGAAAGATCGTACAAGGCTGAATATCAAGGTGACGAAAAAGAGTGGCCTGTTTTGTTCGCCAAATCGTACATTGAAAAAGATCCTGATATCGACTTCTTTATTTTTGGACACAGACATATCGCCAAAGAAATACCACTCAACGATAAAACAATGATCATCTATCTTGGCGACTGGATCAAGAATTTCTCTTACGGAGAGTTTGACGGCAAAGAGTTCAAACTGAATTTTTTCAGGAAGTAAATCACATCCACTTATCTACATATCCTTGCCTGACGGCTATGGATGCTCCAGGATTGAAAATGGCTTGAGGAACTTAGTATGTAAAGAATCGGGAGACTTGATAAATCTTGAAACTGCCCAAGCTCCATAGGAACGACATTCTATTGACCCGGGACGTCAGTCCCGGGATAAAGAAGAATAAAAGATAAAATTTGTGACAAAACCCTGGCACTCGACTCCTATTAAACCTTCGATGATTTCTTGTCTCAACTATTCACTCATTTCTCTTTTCTGTCAGGTATTATTTCTAAAATGTTAATATTTTTCTGTCAATCCAAACCTTAACGAATTTAGGTCGTATAAGAGTGCACAAATAAAAAAGCAATTACTGAATTAACAATTGACTATGAAAAAAGTTAAAACTAAAACTATTCAGAAAAAATATATGTTAAGAGGCTTCAGTTTCGGCCTCATTGTTCTGTTGTTTACGGTTTTGTTAAGTCTGAATACCCGCGGTTTCATTGAGCTGAAGGCTCTTATGGCTGATATCCCCGGATTGTGGATTGTTCTTTTCTTTCCGGTGCTGACAGCCGTTGCGGGATATTATCTTGCCGGTGAAATGGCCAAAAAGCTGAAGAAGCAGCAAAAACAGCTGGAAAAAGAATCAGAAAGAACACACTTGGTATTGAACTTTATCGACAATCTCACTAAAGGACATCTTGAAAGTTCAATACCGATATCATCCAAAAACGATAAACTGGGCAAATCACTGGAACAACTGAAGAAATACCTTTTAAAGAACAGGGATGAAGAAGATCAGCGCCATATCGAAGAAGCACAACGCACATGGGTTACCAATGGTCTTGCTCAATTCGGGGAATTATTGCGTAACAATAACAATGATCTTGAAGAACTTGCTTATAATATTATAAGATACTTAGTTGATTATGCAAATATAAACCAGGCTGGCTTCTTCCTGCTCAATACTCCCGATGAAGGGGACCCGTATTTTGAGCTTATGTCTTTTATCGCTTACGACAGGAAAAAATACGCCGAAAAAACAGTCAGGTGGGAAGAGGGATTGATAGGGCGCTGTGCCCTCGAAAAAGAGACCATTTACCTTACCGATGTTCCCAACGATTACATGAACGTGACAAGCGGACTGGGGGAAGCCAATGCATCAGCCTTGCTTATCGTTCCGCTAAAAGCTAATGACAAGATATTCGGAGTCATTGAACTGGCTTCTTTCAGTAAATTTCAACCGTTCGAGATAGAGTTTATCGAGAAGATCGCCGAGAGTATTGCTTCTACAATCTCTACGGTGCAGATAAATATACAGACCAATAAACTGCTGAAAGAGACACAGCAGCAGGCCGAGAAGATGGCACAGCAGGAAGAGGAACTCCGCCAGAACCTGGAAGAGATGCAGGCGACTCAGGAGGAGAGTGATCGTCGTGAGCTTGAGATGAAAGGAATACTTGAGGCTATCGATCATTCGGCAATAAGTTCAGAGTTTGAGACCGACGGAACGCTTATTTCTGTCAACCACAATTTCCTTGATGCCTTTAAGTACAATATCGAAGAGGTGGAGAACCAAAACATTAAAATATTCTTCTTCAAGGATGACCTGCCGGAACTTGACAAGATACTTACAGATCTCAGGAGCGGTAAGAACTTTAAGGGAAGGGTGAGGCGCAGAACGAAGATGGGAGAGGCTATCTATCTGCTGACAACCTATACCCCGGTAATGGACCATGAAGGAGAGATAGTGAAGATACTGAGCCTTGATTACGACATAACCGAGCAGGTGAAGATGGAGGAAGAACTCAAGAAGAGTAAGGAGGAGCTTGGCATAATGCTCGAACAGGCACGTAATGAGGTCAAGGAGCAGTTCAAAGAGATAGAAGCTGTTAAGATCAGAAATGAAAAAACACTTGAAGGAGCATTGGATGCTATTCTGACCACTAACAAAGATGGCATTGTTGAATTCTTCAATGTTGCTGCCGAGAAACTGTTCGGGTACGACCGTCAGGAGGTATTGGGAAAACAGGTAGCCCTTCTTTTCAGTAAGGATACGTCAAAGAATGATGAATTTGTTTCAGCATTTGTGAATTCTGAAAAAGAAAAGATAGTAGGTGAAAGACGCGAGGTGCCTATTCTTACCAAGTTCGGCGAAGAGATACCCGTGCTGTTCCTGCTTTCGGAAGCCAAAGTAGGTAACGATCATTCATATACCGCATTTATCCAAAACGTTGAGGTAGAATTGTTTTAAAAAGAATGACATACAAGGTTGACAACATAGCAGAGATCAAAACCTATCTGAAAGAGCTGAAAAAGTATTCACCTTATGACTTCTGTGAATATTCCGACAGCTCTATTTATCGTAGGATAAACAAAGTGCTTGAAGACCACAGGCTCAGTCTGGACGAGCTTATGGACAAGACCAGAAGCGATTCTTTGTTTGTTGAAGATATTGTACAGGAGATCACGGTTAACACTACGGAATTCTTCAGAGATCCTGAGATATGGAGAGATCTTTACACCGGATATTTTCCTTCTTTAAAGAATAAGAAGGAGCTGAATGTCTGGCATGCCGGTTGTTCTTCAGGTCAGGAGGTGTATTCAAACAATATCCTCCTGAATGAACTGGGATTGCTCGAAAAAAGCAACATTGTTGCCACCGACCTGAACAGCAAGATGCTTAAAGCAGCGAAAAAAGGTGAGTACAATCACAGATACAATCATAAGATCATCGACAATTTCAATTCTGTGATAAATGGGAATGCCTTTGCTGATAAAGTGCGATTTGACAAGTATTTTGAATTTTCAGGTGACAACGATATCATAAGAGTAAAAAAGATACTGAAAAGCTGTGTGGATTTTAGAAGACATGACCTGGTAAAAGGTGATATCAGCAGCTTTCAGAAGTTCGATATAATATTTTGCAGAAACGTGCTGATATATTTCAATACAAACCTGCAAACAAGAATATTGAAATATTTTCATGATCATTTAACAAACGGAGGAATGTTGATCCTCGGAAATCATGAGGGATTGACAGGATTCTTCAAAACTAAATTTATTAAAAATGGCCCGGTATTTATCAAGACCAATGCCTTCCACTTCCAATACTGACACTGTTGTCAGCATGGGTGCCGCTTTCGGCATTAAGGAGGTGAAGGAGCTTTCGTCTGTAATGGAGGAGAGCACCGGGATCCCTTATGGCCATATGCCGGTATCGTTCCTGAAAAGGAGACTGGCATATATTTTCAGAAAACATAACATACATAACTCCGATACCTTTAAGCAGATGCTGGAGGCAGAGGATTACAGGGAAAAGATTGCGTATGATTTTCCGGTGGATACCACCGAAATGTTCCGTGACCCCGGTTTCTGGAGATATTTACGCTCGCAGTTAAAAAAATTGGTCATCAATGGCAGTATTAATGTATGGTTTCCGGAAGCATCTTCGGGCGAAGAGGTATTTTCATTTCTGATAATAGCAAATGAGCTGGGTATCAGGGATAAGTTCAATATCATTTGTCAACATTACTCTGCTGAGAGACTTGATGAGATCAAAAGAGGCGTACTGTTCAATAAAAACATACAGGTTAACAGCAGCAATTATGTGAGGATTGAAGGTTCCGGTGTGTTTGAGGACTATTATGCTTTGGTCGATAATGTTTTTATACTGAAAGAGTCATTGCTGAAAAATGTTCAGACTGTTCAGGGGTATTTCCTGAACGATCCGGCTCCTGAGGATATAGGGATAATAATATTCAGGAATAAGATGCTTTATTACGATAAAGAAGTGTCAGGAATCTGTATGAAAAAACTTTGGGATTCGTTATTGCCGGGAGGGATTATTGCCATAGGGGCAAAAGAACAGATACCTGAAATATCCGGAGATAAACCCGAATGCCTGAATGCCAAAGAGAAGATATTTAAAAAACACGGCTTCGAAATTAATTGGAACAATGAATGACAACAAAAGATATAAGGCAGTGATAATCGGAGGTTCGGCCGGAAGTTTTTCGGTCGTTTCAAAGATACTTTCGAAACTGGACCCTGATTTTCCGGTTCCTGTCATTATCTGTCTGCACAGGCTTAAGCATGTTCGTTCGGGTTTGGTGGAGGGGCTGAACATGAAATCGAAGATAAAGGTTGTTGAACCGAACGACAAGGAGCGGATAACGGGGAAACGTGCATACCTGGCACCCTCGAACTATCACTTGTTTATCGAGTATGACAACACCATTCATTTGTCTACCGAAGAAACTTTGAATCACAGTCGTCCATCAATCGATTATACCTTTTCGTCGGCAGCATACACATACAGGGACAAGGTTCTGGGAATAATCCTTACGGGGGCAAATAAAGACGGGGCCAGCGGTCTGAAGGATATCCATGACAAGAACGGAACAACGATCATTCAGGATCCTGACAGTTGTGATATCAATACAATGACCAAAGCTGCCTTGAAACTATTTGAACCTGACCATGTCATGACACCCGAAAAAATTGCGGAGTATCTTAATCAGTTAGCAGTATGAAAAAAGAGCAGAAATATATAGTTGCATTCAGCATTGTCATTTTCACTTTTGCAGTAGCAAAATATCTTGTACCGGCAGAGCAACTTCCAATGTCATTTTATACGTTTGAGCTTCTGTCAATGTCAGGTGTCCTGTTATTGCTTTTTTATGCAGACAGGATGTTTGGCAAATTCAGGAAAAAGATCAGGAAAAAAGATTCGGAGATCGAAAGCCTGACAAATAATATTGAGCAGTTGAAACATGAAGTTGAGGAGAATAACAGTTTCATGTTGAATGAACCGGTGCGGAATGTTTTTGAAGATATTGATAATTTATTTGTTAATTTGCCATTGTTTGCAGACAAAAAGAAATTCTGCAACAAGGTATTGTCAATTTTAGGGGACAACTGTGAGGTCATAATCGGCCTTTTCTTTGTTTACGATAAACAATCTCAGAATTTTTCCGTAGAAGGAAACTACGGAATTCAGAAGGATGAGCCTGTAACGCCTTTCAATATAGGTGAGGGATTGCATGGTGAAGCCCTGAAAGAACGTGAGGTTATCGTGCTGGAAGAGTTGCCTGAAGATTATTTTTCGGGCTACAGCGGGCTGGGAGAATCGAAGCCAAAACATATCTATATTCTGCCCCTGGCAAGTGAAAATACGGCAATCGGAGTTATAGAGCTGGCCTCGTTCAAGCCGTTGCAGATAAAAGAGCATTGGGAAAAGATAAACAACAAATTGTCAGAAATAATAACTGAACAGATATAAGACATTGATCTATGTCAAAAGAGAAGAAAAAAACATTAAAACGGATCAAAAGATTCCTGTCACCTGCGGCATTGACCGTCACCGAAAAGTATCTGATGTTTTTCGGGATCATATTCCTGTACATGTTCTCATGGGCAGGGATCTCATCTCTTTCGGGATACAGCTTCTCTTTTAATTCTCTTTTACTGATCCATTCAATGCTGTTCGTCTGGTTCCTCGATCTTATCATCCTGACTATCCCTCTTGGAATTCTGATCTCTGTAAATTATCACAGCTACAGAACACAGAAGCTTAGAAAAGAGTTGGAAAGATTACATGATGATGCAAAGCAGAATGTGGTACTTGCCGAAAAAATAGGACGGGGAGAGCTTAGCCTGGATTCATCGGAATACGGAAGCCCTCTGTCAAGAGTGCTTGTTACCCTTGGCGAGACTCTGAAATATAACAGGGAGAAGACGGATGTTCATAACTGGATAACAAGAGGCAAAGATCTTATCTCAGGAATATTAAGAACGCATAATGAATTCGAAACCCTTTCGATCGAAGTACTTAAGAACATAATTAAATATACCTCTGCTGTACAAGGGGCATTTTACTTGTATAACGGTAATGGCAGCCTGAAGAATATTGCCACTTATGCATACGGACGTCAAAGGTTCATAAAACAGGAAGTGCCGGTTGGGAAAGGTCTTGTTGGAGAAACAGCTTATGAAAAAAAGCTCGTTTTCAGGACTGAGATCCCTGATGATTATTTTACTTTGCAGTCAGGTATTCTTGGCGATAAAAAGCCTAAAAGCCTTCTGATAGTTCCTTTGGTTCAGGAAGAAGAACTGCAGGGGGTTTATGAGATAGCATTTATCTTTGAGGATATTCCGCAAAAGGTACTGAAATTGTCGAAGGAACTGAGTGGCATGATAGGTCAGACTATCTACAACCTGAGGATAAATATCCGTACTAAGCAGCTTCTCGAGGAGTCGCAGAAAATGACACTTGCTCTGAAAAAGAACGAGGAACAGCTGAAGCAGAATGCCATAGAGATGATGGAAGCCCAGGAACAGCTTGAGAAATCTAACAAGATGCTGGAATCACAGATGCAGGAAGTAGAGCACGGACGTAAAAAGCTGGAAGCTTTGCTTACCAATGCTTCTGAGTTCATTTCCATTTATGATGAACGCCAGCAATTGGTATTTGAGAGTCCTTCGGTGAAACGTATTCTCGGATACGACGACAACGATGAAGTGATAGGAATGGACCCCGACATGCTTACACCCAAAGGTTACAAGACAATTAACGATCTGTTCCAGTATCTTCTTGAGACACCGGGCGGTGAGAGAACAGCACAATACACTTACCTGAAAAAAACAGGTGAGAAGATGTTCCTTGAAACAAGGGGGACAAACCTGCTTCATGATCCTGCCATCAGAGGTATCATCTTCAATACAAGGGATATTACCGAACGCAAACGTGCAGAGAAGGAAGAGCGGATGAAGAGCCGTATGCAGTCGCTGTCGGAAAACTCACCAGATATGATCATTCGTATCAACACGGTGGGTCGACTGGTTTACGTTAATCCGGCTGTTTCCACTTTTGTGGGTGTTCCTTCTGCCGATCTCATCAAAAAGCGTATCAGTGAGCTTGATATCGATGAACGGTTCATTCAGTTCGTTCGCGAATCACTGGTTGAGATAAGGGATGAAAATAAAGAGGTGAAGTCGGAGATCGAGATCACAAGCTCTGAAGGTGAAAGGGTAATGGAGATAAAAGGTATACCTGAGTTCAATGAGGATAAGGACCTTGAATCTGTTCTGTTCGTTGCTCACGATATTACCCAGATAAAGATCATAGAACAACAGATAAAGGAGAAGAACAAAAAAATATCAGACAGTATCAACTATGCACAGAGGATACAATCATCCATTCTGCCTGACACCAAACTCTTACAACAGTTCTTCCCGCGTTCATTCATTTTTTACAGACCGAAAGATGTTGTCAGCGGTGACTTCCCGTGGTTCTTCAAGAAAGATGACACCTACTACGTTGCAGCTGTCGATTGTACAGGCCACGGAGTGCCGGGAGCACTTCTGTCTTTTATCGGATATTTTCTGATGAACAACATTGTAAGTACCGATAAGGATTACACGGCTGCCGAGATTCTTGACAAGCTGCATCAGGGCGTGAGGAAAAACCTCAAACAGGACCAGGAAGGAGCAAACGGAAGAGACGGTATGGACCTTGCTCTTTGTAAGATAACTCCTTCGAAGAATGAACTTCAGTTTGCAGGAGCACACAGGCCGTTATACCTTGTACGTGACGGCGAACTGACAGAATACAAAGGATCGCGCAAAGGGATTGGCGGAACACCTCTGCCACGACGCATCGAAAAGGATTTTGAAAATAATCTCATCAACTATCAAAAAGGTGACAAGATATTCATATTCTCCGACGGATTACCTGATCAGACAGGAGGGCCGCTCGAGAAGAAAAAGAAATATCAGGCACGACGTATCAGGGAGGCTCTGGTTGAGGATCCTTCCCATACAATGGCTTATTACTCCCGCTTTTTCCCGAAGGATTTCTTCGACTGGATGGGTGATGAGAAACAAGTTGATGATGTTTTATTGATAGGTATAGAATTGTAATTATCTTTATAATATATTTTTAAGAAAAATTTAAATTATGAGCGAATTGAAGGAAAAGAAAGGTCATAGTTTTCTGGATTTTGCATATCAGATGTATAAATCTATGAAAACGAATGAGATCAATCTGGTTTATGAAGGAGAGGTCACTCAGGAGATAACAAAGACGTTTACCTCTCTTACGGAGAGGAGCCTTGCCAAAACGGAAGAATCGAATATGGTTCAACGTAAGGTATTCCACGTTATGGTCGAGTGTCTCCAAAACATAAGCAAGCATGCCGACTCACTTGAAGGTGAGGAAGAAAAACGCGGCATTGTAATGGTGAGCCACGGGAAAGAGAGCTACAACATTATTACAGGTAATGTTATCAGGAACGAAAAGATCCCGGCACTTAAAGAAAGCCTGGAAAAGGTAAACAGCCTTGAAAAAGAAGACCTGTCAGCTTTGTATAAAAAACAGATGCGCGAAGGCCGTATCTCGGAAAAAGGCGGAGCAGGCCTGGGACTTATTGACATTGCCAAGAAAACAGGAAGTAAGCTTGATTACCAGTTCAAAGAGCTGAACGACGATGTGAGCTTTTTTATTCTGACATCAACTGTTAAACGTAAATAATTAAAATCTATACACATGGAAGTTATAAATATTAAAGGGACCGAAGATACTCCTAATGTAATTTTAGATAAAGAAAACGGGAAATTTGAAATTTCCGGACGTTCTCTTCCTGAAGACGTGAACATGTTTTTTGAGCCTATCATGGATTGGATCGATGAATATTCCGAAGATCCGCTTGATAAGACTGTGTTTGATTTTAAACTTGAATATTTCAACACAGCATCATCAAAAGTGATACTTGATATTCTTCTGAAATTTGAAGAAATAGTTGAAGACGGTAAAGAAGTGGTTGTTAAATGGCATTACCATGAGGATGAAGAAGATATGCTTGAAGCCGGTGAAGAGTATGCCGATATTGTTGAGATCCCTTTTGAATACATTGTTCTTGAAGACTAATTGATTTTTTTGATTAAGCTATGAGTGAAGAGATACTAAAAGCCTTAATGCAATTATTCGGATTAATTGCAAAGCAGGACGGCGGGGTAGAATCAAATGAGACGGAATATGTAAAGATATTCCTGAGACAACAGTTGAATACTGAGGCTGTTCATGAGTATTATTCACTCTTTCTGAAACATGCAGAGGTTAAAGATAAAAAGGACGGTGACGATGACGGCAAAGTGAAGCTTACGTCGATGAAGGACTCTGTGAAGGTCCTCGGCATCTGCAAGAAGATCAACAGAAAGCTTAACAAGGAACAAAAGGTCGTGGTATTGGTTCGCCTCTATGAGCTTGTCAATGCCGACAGGAAATTTACCGACCAACGGATGGCCATTATTAACACAGTGGCCGATGTATTTAAATTGCCGAAAGCCGAGGTAGAGAGTATTGAAGCATTTATTGTAAAGAATAACATCAAGGATCTTGACAGAAAAGGAATGCTTATTCTGTCGGCACAGGAATACAAACCTAAAAAAGCAATTTACATTCAATCACCTGGTCTGCACAGTGATCTGTTCATCCTAAAGGTCGAAAGTTCAAATCTGTATTTCATAAGATACACAGGCGATCAGGAACTGTTCCTGAACGGGTTGCTGATAAACAACCGGCGTATCTATCTTTTCCCGAAAGGCAGTTTCATTAAGTTGCCTGTAGGGCCTCCGCTCTATTACACCGATGTTGTGGGGCACTTCATGTCGGATGCTTCTGCGGCAAGGATCTCCTATCAGGTGAAAGATGTGAAGTTCCAATTCAAAACGGGGACAATAGGACTAAGACACATAAACTTATCAGAGGAACAGGGGAAACTTATCGGTATCATGGGTGCCAGCGGTGCCGGAAAGACAACGCTCCTGAACGTTTTGTCCGGGATTGAAACACCTACTGAAGGTCAGGTACTCATTAATGGATTTGACCTGCATAAAGACAAAGATAAACTCGAAGGGGTTATTGGTCTCATTCCTCAGGATGACTTGTTGATAGAGGAACTGACCGTTTTTGAGAACCTCTTTTACAATGCCCGTCTTTGTTTTAAGGATAAGTCGAAGGAGGAGATCACCGAAATGGTCGACAACACCCTGATGAACCTGGGGCTGTACGAAAGAAAAGATCTGAAGGTCGGTTCTCCACTCAATAAGATGATCAGTGGCGGTCAGCGTAAAAGGCTGAACATTGCCCTGGAACTGATACGTGAACCGGCAATACTTTTTGTCGACGAGCCTACATCAGGTCTTTCATCAAGGGACTCTGAGAATGTGATGAACCTTCTTCGTGAGCTTGCACTGAAAGGGAAACTGATATTTGTAGTTATCCATCAGCCATCTTCCGACATCTATAAGATGTTCGACAAGATGTACATCCTGGATACGGGCGGATATCCTGTTTATTACGGAAACCCGAGTGAATCGCTCATATACTTTAAAAAACTCGATGCCCAGATAAACAGCGAATACGGCGAGTGTCCCACATGCGGTAACCTGAATCCTGAACTTATCTTTAATATCATTGATTCGAATGTGATCGATGAATACGGGAATTACACCAATCAACGCAAAACCAAACCTGAAGAGTGGTATACCTACTACAAGGAAAACATTAAGATACCAAAGATAAAGGCCGTAAAAGACACACCACCGAAATCACTGAACATTCCTTCATGGTTCAACCAGTTCAAGATATACACCCTGCGTGATTTCTTCTCGAAAATTAGTAACAAACAATACATTTTACTCAACATACTTGAGGCCCCTCTGTTGGGATTCATACTTGCTTATCTTATCCGGTACATTGCTGACCCCGAGTCAAATGTGTATATTTTCAGAGAGAATGTGAATATCCCGCCATACATCTTCATGGGAATTGTGGTAGCTCTGTTCTTCGGATTGATAGTGAGTGCCGAAGAGATTTTCAAAGATGCCAAGATACTGAAACGGGAAGCATTCCTTAACCTGAGCAGGTCGAGTTATCTTGTTTCCAAGATATTGCTTCTTTTCACATTGTCTGCTATTCAGATGATCTTATTCGTTCTTGTTGCCAACAATATTCTGGGAATAAAAGGTATGACCTTTGAGTTCTGGCTTGCTCTGTTCTCTATTTCGGCATTTGCCAACATTATGGGATTAATAATTTCAGCATCTTTTAATTCTATTGTAACTATCTACATACTCATACCGCTTCTGATGATTCCTCAGATGGTACTCGGGGGAGCTATGTTCACCTTCGACAAACTGAATAAGGACTTCACAAGTGTCGACAAGGTGCCGTTCGTCGCCGAGTGGATGCCGTCGCGATGGATTTACGAAGGATTGATAGTTGATCAGTATAAACACAACAACTTCAAGAAGAATATTTTTAATATTGAAATGCAGGAAAGCAAAGCTGATTTCAAACAGGTGTATTACATTCCTGAACTCAATGATATTCTTGATCGTACAAAAAATACCCTTTCGGAAGAGAATTATAAAAAGGATAAAGCATTCGTTGCTGATCTAAGATTGCTCAGGAACGAGATCGGCAAGGAGAATAAACGTGTGCCTCGACTGCAGTTCAAAGACGTTGATAAGCTGACTCCGGATAAGTTCACTAAAGATGTTGCAGACAATCTTGCCCGTCATTTAAATGTGCTCCGGAGTTATTACAGTAAGTTATTCATTGCTGCCAATACGAAAAAGGAAAAGTTCATTGAAGCAAATATCCGTGCCAATAAAGAGAGATTTGAACGGGTGAAAGATGACTACTTCAATGAAAGCATTTCCGACATAGTCAGAAAAGTATTTGAAAAGAACAAAATATTACGCGACGGCGACAAGCTGGTGCAGATGGTTGATCCCATTTACCAGATACCGGAACCAAAGAATGCACTGGATTTCCGCACTCACTTCTTTGCGCCTGAAAAACACATATTCGGGAAGTTCTACGATACCCTGTGGTTCAACATTTCTTTTGTATGGGTTCTTACTATCCTTTTGTACGTTGTACTTTATTACGATCTGTTAAGAAAAGGATTAACCTATATGGGTGAATTAAAATTACGCAAAAGGTAACCTTTTTCGATTTTTAAAGTATAATAGCTTCAGTTAACTTAAAAATCAAAATTATTTTAACCATGTTAAAGAAGATTTTATACATTTCATTAATAGTTGGAGGAACAGCATTCCTGTCAGGTTGTGCGGGAAACTCCTCAGGAAAATCAGGTAAATCATCAGATGAACTTATCAGTGCCGATTCATTAAGCACCGATAAACCTCTTAAATTATCAGAAGAAGTTATCAGCGATGTTATTCAGAATATATCATCACCGGTAGAAATGGCTTCACTGATAAAATCTACAGGTGTTGCCTTTTCGCAAAAAATACTTAATGATCCTGATAATCTGGACAAGTACAATACAAGTTTCAAAAGAGCTTTGAACCTTGGCGTATTTGCAGCTGATCTGGGATACATCAATACATTCGACAAGAATTCGATCGTGATATCTTACCTTCTGGCCGTTAAAGATCTGGCTGAAGGGATTAAGGTCGGTCAGTTTTTCGATTTCACGGCTCTCAAACGCCTTGCAACTAACAGTAACAATCTTGATTCACTTATGGAGATCTCCATATCAAGTTTTAATAAGATGGATTCATACCTGCGTGATCAGAATCGCAGCAATGTAAGTTCACTAGTCGTTGCAGGAACATGGATCGAAGGATTGTACATCACAGGTAGTGTGATAGAAGAGACCAAGAACAAGGAGCTGATCGACCGTCTCGGAGAGCAAAAAGACATTGTAAATATTTTGCTCATCATCCTAGAAAACTATAAAAATGACCCGAATTTTACGGAACTTTCTACATATTTGCAGGAATTAAAGGACCTGTATTCAAAAGTTAAGATAACAACAGAGTTCACTGAGCCTAAGAAGATGGAAGTTGACGGCTCTCTGATCATTGTTCAGGATGAGATCAGCCATGTTGAGATCACTCCGGAGCAGGTTACGGAAATAATCAACCAGATCAAAAAGATACGTAAGTATATAGTTTCGTAAGTATATTTTTAGAAAAAGGGAAAAGGATGTTAATTGAAAATTCTACAGGAATGAAAAAGATATTTATCAGTTTATTGGTGCTCTTTTCAATGTTCTCGCTTGCCGGGTATGCACAAAAGTGCGACTCTGAAGCGTTGCTTAAGCAGGCATTAAAAGAGATGGGCGACGGCCAGTATATCAAAGATTTTAAAGTTGAACTTATCAAGGATAAGAAAGACATGAAAACGGGATATGTGAAGTATTCTGTAGTTCTTCAAAGCCGCAGTCAGTATAAGTTCAATGTTGTGGATGCTCCTGATAATCCTGAAAAAGCGATCATGCAGCTCTATTACAACGACAAGCTTCTTGTAAGTAACTTCGAAAAAGGTAAACACTACAAGTCGTGTCAGTTTATTTGCGGAAAGACAGGCGTTTACAGCCTCGTATTTTCCTACAAAGGCGGAGCCGAAGGATGCTCAAGCGCAGTGCTGTCACTGGTAAAACAGTTCTCTGAAAGTGAAATGAAGAATTTCTAACATAAGCTTTAATAAGCAAAAAAAGGGTTGGTACTTTGAGTATCAGCCCTTTTTTGTATTTGGGATAATTGTCAGGTTATTGAACCAACGCAATCTCATCCTTTATTCGCTTTTTATCTGCTCTACTGATCTTTCTAACCAGATTAATATCAAAGTAAATCCCGA
>JAOZOF010000109.1:6811-10506 GCA_029933425.1 Marinilabiliaceae bacterium | reverse complement strand
GATTCATTGAGTGCAGGTATCTTCAGGCTTTTGGCTACATATCGTTTTACAAAAGGTAATGTTATTGACAATGCCTACATGAAACTTATTGCATGTTATTCTGATAGTACTGCAGATACGGTTTCTTATTCAATTGATAAATCTTTTACCGATCGTATAACTACATTATCTCTCGATGCCAAAAAGAAGAAATACGTAATTGAATTAAAGGGATATCTTCTTGAGCATGACACTTCTGTTGTGGCGAAAGGATATATCAGAAATATAAAATTATTTTATATCCCTCGTCATTGATGTAAGGTTTTAAGGTAATGAGGAAGATCTCTGCACATTTCTGTTTAATGCCCGACGGAACTCTCGGGAAGTGGCCGGTGATTGGTATTGATCCTGACGGTGTAATAACAGAGTTAAGGGTTAACAGTGATCATTTAAATGAAGAGCCGGGAATGGAGTACTACGGGGGAGTGATCGTCCCCGGGTTTATTGAAGATATAAGGAGCAGTATATTTCCTGATCTTACAGAAGGAGAGATAGTGAAACTGATCGATCGCTTTTATTCGAAAGGTTCCATACGGTTTTTGTGCCGGTCTGATCAGAAATATTTTAATCCCACATTTAAGGGTAAGGTTTTTTATGACACCTCTTTTATTGCAGAAGTTAGAAAGCTTTGTAGGAAAGAATCTTTTTGGGAGAAAGTTAAAGAGGAAAATGGCGGAAATATTATTGATACAATATATTCATTACAAAAAAAGCTGACTGATGATCTTCCGGAAAGTGTGAATTGGGGAAGGATGGAAGTTGGTTCCGAACCCGGGATACTGCTTGTGAAAGGTCTGGATTATGAAGGAATGAAGTTGACGACTAAAACTTCAATAAAGATTTTAATTCATTAAAAATAAATTATGCTTGATCTGATAATAAAAGCTGCCGTTGAAGCAGGAAAAGAAATATTGAAAGTGTATACCAGAGATGATTTTAATGTGAGTTTTAAAGAGGATTCATCACCACTTACTGATGCTGATGTTAATAGTCATAATGTGATTATGTCGGCCTTGAAGCAGACAGGGATACCTGTTTTGAGTGAAGAGGGGACTGATATACCTTATGAGGAACGCAAAGATTGGAGTAAGTTATGGATAGTAGATCCACTTGACGGGACAAAAGAGTTCGTGAAAAGAGGCGGTGATTTTACTGTTAACATTGCTTTAGTTGAAAATAATTATACGGTGATGGGTGTTGTGTTTGCTCCCTGGTTGGGGCATATTTATTGGGGATCGGGTGAAGGCGCCTTTTTCTCTGACCTTGGTAACGGATGGGAAAAGAAAGACGATATCGATTATCGGACACAGGCACAAAAGATACCTGAGAAATTGCCTGGAAAATTCACTGTTGTTGCCAGTAAAAGTCACCTTTCCGAAGAGACCAAAGAATTTATTGCCGGAATTGAAAAGAAAGTGGGAGAAATAGAGTTTTCTTCCATCGGCAGTTCTCTTAAAATGTGTCTGGTAGCAGCTGGAAAAGCTCATCTTTACCCACGCATGGGGCCTACAATGGAATGGGATACGGCAGCCGGCCAGGCAGTGGTAGAAGCTGCCGGAGGTGAACTGATAGACTTTTCTACAAATGAACGTATGAAATATAACCGCAGGAAATTGCTAAATGATTATTTTCTTGTTGCTGCTAAAGGGGTTGATGCCTATTCCTTTTTGTAATATCCGTCAAAGTGAACTTATAAAAAGTTAAGGTTAGTGGTGCTGTGATTTTAGATCGTAATCAATGGCCGTTAAATATTATTAAATAATAAGCCGACATTAGCGAATCGTTTCCGTTATAGGTGTATAATTTTTATCTTTGGGGTCATAATTTGATAATCTAAAAAACTGAAAAAATGCCAAAAATTGACGATTTTAATTTCAAGGGTAAGAAGGCCATAATACGTGTTGATTTTAATGTGCCTTTGAACGATAAGTTTGAAGTGACCGATGATACAAGGATCAAGGCAGCTTTGCCTACGATAAAGAAAGTTATAGCTGACGGTGGTTCGGCAATTGTGATGTCACACCTGGGACGCCCTAAAGGAAAAGTTAATCCTGAATTTTCTTTAATGCATATTAAAGATCATTTTGCAAAACTTCTTGGTGCGAATGTTCTGTTTGCTTCTGACTGCGTTGGCAAGGAAGCAGAAGAAAAAGCTGCTGCCTTGAAACCCGGTGAGGTATTGTTGCTCGAGAATCTACGTTTCCATCTTGAGGAAGAAGGTAAACCTAAACTGCCGGAAGATGCTACTGATGAGGAGAAAAAGGCAGCAAAAGCAGAGATGAAAGAGAAGCAAAAGGTATTTGCTAAAGCACTGGCAAGTCTTGCCGATGTGTATGTAAATGATGCTTTCGGTACTGCTCACCGTGCTCATGCTTCTACCGCTCTCATAGCCGATTACTTTGATGCCGACAGTAAGATGTTCGGATTTTTGATCGACAGTGAGGTTTCAAGTCTGGATAAAGTGCTGAAAGATCCGCAAAGACCTTTTACCGCATTGATGGGAGGTGCTAAAGTTTCAACGAAGATCACAATTATTGAGAATCTGCTTGATCAGGTTGACAACCTGATACTTGGCGGAGGAATGATATTTACGTTCATAAAATCAAGAGGCGGAAAGATCGGTTCTTCTCTTGTTGAGGATGATTACCTTGAGTTGGCAAGAACGATCGAAAAGAAAGCGGAAGAAAAAGGAGTAAAGATATTCCTTGCTGAGGATGTTGTTGCTGCCGATGCTTTCAGTGAAGATGCAAACACGAAGGTCATGCCTGCTGATGAGATAGAAGACGGATGGATGGGATTGGATGTAGGTCCTAAAACCATTGCTGCTCTTAAAGATGTTGTTGAGAATTCTTCAACGATTCTTTGGAACGGTCCTCTCGGTGTGTTTGAGATGGAAAAATTTGCAACAGGAACAAAAGAAGTTGGACAAGCTATTGTTAAAGCTACTGAGAAAGGTGCCTTTTCACTTGTTGGAGGTGGTGATTCTGTTGCTGCCGTTAATAAGTTTGGCCTGGCTGACGGAGTGTCGTATATTTCTACTGCCGGTGGTGCTTTGCTTGAGTATCTTGAAGGGAAAGAACTTCCGGGGATTAAAGCTATCAGAGGTTGATGCATGATCCTAAATAAATAATTTTAAAGCCTGCTGAACTTTCGGCAGGCTTTTTTAGTTTGCAAAAACTTCAAATACTATATTTGCATTCAAAACCCATAATATGAAAACTCTGTATGATCTGGGCATTGCATTGATCTCTGTTTATATCAGAATAGGTTCATTGTTCAATAAGAAATTAAAACTCCTTTACACAGGGAGAAAAGAGACTTGGGAGAAGTTGAGATCTGTCAGAAAAGAGGGACCGACGATTTGGATACATGCAGCTTCGCTGGGGGAGTTTGAGCAGGGACGTCCTTTGATAGAGTCAATAAAAAAGAATTTTCCTGAGAAAAAGATCGTGCTTACTTTTTTCTCTCCGTCGGGTTACGAGGTGAGGAAGAACTATGATCTTGCCGATCATGTTCTTTATCTTCCGTCTGATACTAAAGCGAATGTCCGCAGATTTATCGATGCAGTTAATCCGGAGAAAGTGTTCTTTGTAAAATATGAGTTCTGGTATAATTTTCTTCATGAACTGAATAAACGTTCAATTCCGGTTTACGGT
>JAOZOF010000109.1:2722-6711 GCA_029933425.1 Marinilabiliaceae bacterium | reverse complement strand
AAAGGTTATAAGACCATAGTTGCCGGGAGCTCCTGGCCTCCTGATGAAAAGATACTTGCAAAATATATTGATAAAGCACCTGAGGATGTGAAAATGATAATTGCTCCACATGTGATAGATGAATCGCATATAAAACAGATCGAGAGTATGCTGAACGTTCCATTTTTCAGAATAACCTCTCCGATTGAAGAACCTGAGAAGTACAAAGTGATGATAGTTAACACTATTGGGATGTTGTCGGCAATTTATCGTTACGGACAGATAGCGTATATTGGTGGAGGATTTGGCATTGGCATTCATAACACACTTGAGGCAGCCGTTTATGGCATCCCGGTTTTGTTCGGGCCTAATTACAAAAGGTTCAAGGAGGCGTGTGATCTGATAGATGCGGGAGGCGGTTTTGAAATAAGGACTTTTGATGATTTTAATTCTATTGTTACAGAGATGTGGGAAGATGAGGGATTGTTGGAGAAGAGAGGTTCACTTGCCGGCAAGTATGTTGAAAGTATGTGCGGGGCAACGGCTGTAATAATGAAAGATATTTTCTCGGTAGGTATTTAATTAACCTTTGGTACACAATGGCTAAAAAGAAATATTATGTAGTATGGAAAGGGCACAGGACAGGGGTGTTCGATTCCTGGGATGAATGTCGTGAAGCAGTAACAGGATATGAAGGAGCAAGGTATCAGGGGTTTGCATCAAAGGCCGAAGCTGAGCATGCATTAAAGAATCCGGCGCAGGCAGCAAAGAAAAAGAGTGACAGAGTTAGTGGTTCACAACAGATCGTATGGGACAGTTTGTCCGTTGATGCGGCTTGTAGCGGTAATCCGGGTGTGATGGAGTATCGTGGAGTGCATACAAAAACCAGGAAGGTTATTTTTCATGAAAAGTATCCTTTGGGGACAAATAATATTGGTGAGTTCCTGGCAATAGTTCACGGCATCTCGTATTTGATGAAGCACCGGCTTAAATTGCCGATTTATACTGATTCCATGACTGCTCTTAGTTGGGTGAAGAAAAAGAAAGTAAAGACAAAACTTGAAGAAAACGAAAAAACAGCTACTCTTTTTCGTATAGTTCGCAGAGCCGAAACATGGCTTAAAACCCATGATTACGATATTCAGCTACTTAAATGGGATACGAAGAAATGGGGCGAGATTCCTGCTGATTTCGGTAGAAAATAGGTCAGCTGACTGATTCAAAAGGGATAGAGAACTCTACTTTTGTTCCTCTCTTGTTCTCCTTTGACAGGTCCGTGATCTTTAGATCTGTGGGATTACTATTTTTTTCGTAATTCAGCAAAATGAGTCTCTCTCGTGTGATCTTGAATGCCATGCTTTTGTAATCGTTATTGTCTTCAACGTTCAATGTACTGTTGATGCCAATCCCGTTGTCTTCGATCGAAAGAACAAGTTTGTCGTCCTTTTTTATATACGATAAATTTATCATTCCGTCTTCAAAATTTGCCAGTTGGCCGTGTTCCAATGCATTTTCAATGAAGGGTTGAGCAAGCATAGGTGGTATCATGGTTTTATCATCAGAGATATTCTCACCGGTTATGATGTTGAATTTTATCTTCTTGTTAAATCTGATATTCTGAAGATCGAAATACTCCTGCAGGAGTTCTTTTTCCTGCTTTAAAGTTATCCTGTCTTCACGTGAATACTGTAATACTTTACGTATAAGTTTTGTGAAATCGGTGAGATAATCACTTGCTTCACCCGGTTTATTATCCAGGACCATACATTGAATAGCCGAAAGAGTATTGAAAATAAAATGCGGGTTCATTTGACTTCTTAACGAGCGTTGCTCCATTATCAGTCTTTTTTGTCTCTCTATTAATGTCCTGTTCTTGTAAAGAATGACCAACATGATTATGATGAATAAGAACGATCCTATCGCTATAAAAAGAACTAATCTTTGTTTTTCATTTTTGGCTTTGTACAGCATGGCTTCCTGTCTGCTCTTTTGCAGATTATATTTTTTTTCAAGGTCTGCAAGTGTTGTGAATTTTTCCTCATCGAAAATTGAATCTTTCAGAGCCATAACAGACTCCAAAACGCGGGTTGCATTTTTGTAGTCGCCAATATCTTTGTATGATTTGTACAGATATTCAAGATTATTGACCTGTGCTTGTTTAAAGCCTAACGATTTGTTAATATCCTCGCTTTTAAGATAATATTCTATGGCTTTTTTCTTATTCCCTTTTTTTGCGTAAGCTTCACCCATGGACGAGTATGCATGTATCAGCCCCCTCTTGTGATCGATCTTTTTAAATATGCTGATGGCCTGACCGATATATTTCATGGCAAGGTCAGGATTGCCCAGGTACAGATATGCATTACCAATATTCGACAAGGCTGATGCTTTACCTGAAAGATCATTGAGTTTTGTGAAATAATGTAATGCCTTGTTGTAATGTTTCAGCCCTTCTTTATAATTGTCCTGACGAACATATGTTATGCCAACATTGTTTTCCATGTTCGCTATCGAATTCGTATCATTCATCTGTTTGTATATGTCGAGAGCGATTTTGAAATGTTCAAGCTCCTGCTCATTTCTGCCCCAGTTCCCATAGATCAGTCCTATGTTTTGATGCGATTTTGCTATTCCCAGTTTATTATTTCGTTTCTTTTCGAGGCTCAGAGATGTAAGGTAGGCATCGAGAGCCAATCCATAATCAGCTTTGTAAAAATGCAGAAGTCCTATGTTATTGTACATAGAAGCCAAACGGGCAGTGTCATTGATCACTATGAAATATCTCAATGCATTTTTATACGCTATCAACGCAGAGTCATATTCCTGATTATAATAATATCCTTCGCCAAGGCCGTAATAAGCTAATCCTTTCAGATGATCGTTATCCTCAGTTACGGTCGATAAAAGTTTTTTGGATATCAGTATTGAACTGTCAGGAAATTCAGGAGCTATATCGATGGCATGATTAGCTATCGAAAGATTTCCTTTCTGAGAAAAAAGAGAAAAGGAGGAAATATTAAAAAGAAAAATAAGAATGACCTTTGTTAAAATATGATCATTTAAAGATGTCATTTTACGAGGTTTGGATTGTGGCTTTTCGTGTTTGGTTCAGACACTAAAGTTATAATTTTTATTCAAGAAGTAAAAAAGTTCTTACCCTTATTCATCCCCTGCAAAAAATAAAAGCCCTTAACTTTATGTAAGCTAAGGGCTGTCTTTGTTTTTCTGAGGTTCCGAGCGGATTCGAACCGCTGTAGATGGTTTTGCAGACCACTGCCTAGCCACTCGGCCACGGAACCGTTTTATGTGGGTGCAAATTAACTAATTATTTAATTATTGCACAAATTTATTGCTCTTAAAAAAAGTTATCGTTCAAAAGTAATACTCACTTTTTCCATGCGGCCTCCCATCGGTGGGTTCAACTTCGAAACCTTTACCTTTGAGTGCACTATTTGCGGGAACTCTTCGTGTATCCGGTCAATTATTCTCCCGGTCAGATGCTCTAAAAGATGGGATTTTTTCTCCATCTCTTCTTTGGTTATTCTGTATATTGAAACGTAGTCCAAAGCATCTTCCAATCTGTCAGACGTTGCCGCTTTTGAACAATCGGTTTCTATCGAAATATTCACAAGGAATTTGTTGCCTACTATCTGTTCTTCTTCAAAATGGCCGTGGTAGGCATAAAATTCCATTTCTTCGAGTTCGATGAGTCCGGTCTTTTTCATTATTTCCTGGTTATCGCATATTTACTTTGTGCAAAAGTACAATTTTCAATCTTCTATTTTTAATCTTCTCTGTTATTTCCAACTAAAACAACTATTTTTGTAGCCTTAATTTTAAAGAGTTTCAGAAATGAGCAAAGGATCAGTTGAACCGGAAAATAAGGAAGTATTAAAGAACTTCATTACACAGGAGATTGAGAAAGACCTTGAGGAAGGCAAGAACGGGGGAGCTGTGCTTACACGTTTCCCACCTGAACCAAACGGATATCTTCATATCGGCCATGCAAA
>JAOZOF010000109.1:0-2622 GCA_029933425.1 Marinilabiliaceae bacterium | reverse complement strand
GTTGATCATCAGTCAGCAGAGGAAATAGCATCTCAAAAAGGTACTCCGACCGAACCTGGTCAGGAAAGTCCCTTCCGCAATCGTTCGGCAGAGGAGAATCTGAAACTTTTCGAGAAGATGAAGAACGGAGAATTTGAAGAGGGAGAATGTGTTCTTCGTGCTAAGATCGATATGGCATCGCCTAATATGCACATGCGTGATCCTTTGATGTATCGGATCATCAAAAAAGAGCATCATCGTACAGGCAGTAAATGGAGCATTTATCCTATGTATGATTTTGCCCATGGTCAGAGTGACTTCATCGAAGGTATTACTCATTCGATATGTACTCTTGAGTTTGAGATTCATCGCCCGTTGTATAATTGGTTCCTTGAGCAGATAATTGAGGAGGTGGAGCCGAAGCCGGTTGTAGTACCGCGTCAGATCGAATTTGCACGTTTGAACCTGAACTACACGGTGATGAGCAAACGTAAACTGCTTGAGCTGGTTCAGAAGAATTATGTTGACGGTTGGGATGACCCACGTATGCCTACAATCTCAGGATTGCGACGAAGAGGTTACACTCCTGAGTCGATCCGCGATTTTGCCGATCGTATAGGTGTAGCCAAGCGAGATGGGATCATCGATGTTGCTGTTCTTGAACATTGTGTGCGCGACGATCTTAACAAAACAGCTCCAAGGGTATATGCTGTGCTCGATCCGGTTAAGCTTGTCGTCACCAACTATCCTGAAGGACAGGTTGAGATGATGGAAGCCATTAACAACCCGGAGGATGAGAGTATGGGTGCACGTGAGATACCTTTTTCAAGAGAGCTGTTCATCGAGAAGGATGATTTTATGATAGATCCGCCGAAAAAGTTTTTCCGTCTTGCACCCGGTAAAGAGGTGCGTTTGAAGAATGCATATATAATTAAGTGTGAGGATTACAAACTGGATGAGAACGGCGAGGTAACAGAGATCTACTGTACTTACGATCCGGATACTAAAAGCGGGATGGAAGGCAGTAAGCGTAAAGTTAAGGGAACACTTCACTGGGTCAGCGTTGAGCAAAGCATCCCTGCCGAAATACGTTTGTACGACCGGTTGTTCAACGATGAAGATCCTAACGGACACGAAGATGTGGATTTTAAGGAATTCCTGAATCCGGATTCATTGAAAGTAATAACTTCAGCTCGAGTTGAGCCAAATCTGAAGAGTGGCAAGCCTTTGGATAAATTTCAGTTTCAGCGTTTGGGGTATTTCTGTGTCGATAAAACGAGCACTGAAGAAAAATTAGTGTTCAACCGTACAGTGCCATTGCGTGATTCATGGGCTAAAATGGCAAAGAAGAAATAGGATTAGTGTCGGGGTAAACTTCGAGTCACCCTGACACTTTTAGTTCAGTATGGTCATCTCATTGATCAGGTTTTCCGCACCTGCGTATTTATCGATGATGAAAAGTACGTATCTTATATCCACACAAATTGTTCGTTGAACATTGTCGTCGAAAGCAAGGTCACCTGTCATTGCTTCCCAGTTTCCGTCGAAAGCCAGACCGATAAGATTTCCGTTCTTGTTCATCACAGGACTTCCGCTGTTCCCTCCGGTGATGTCATTGTCGGTTATGAAGCAAACAGGCATGTAACCTTTTTTATCACCATACCTGCCATAATCCTTTGCTTTGTACAAATCATTCAGATGTTGCGGGACTTCAAAATCAGGATTTCCGGGCTCTTCTTTGTCTATAACTCCTTCCAGTGTTGTTTTGTAGTCATAAACTACGGCATCAGCCGGGTCATAGTTTTTTACCTTACCGTATGTCAGTCTGAAAGTGGAATTTGCATCAGGATAAAAATCCTTATCCGGGAACATTTTGAAAAGGGCATTTTCGTAATGCCTCATCGATTTGTCAATTTCAGCATCGAACTGATCAAGCAACGATGAAAGTTCAAAATAGCTTGCCAGTGTGGTTTCGGTGAAAGTAAGGAACTTATCCTTGTTTATTTTTTTAAAATTGCCTTCTTCCAATGTTTTCAATAACGTTTCTTTATCTTTGAAGATGGTCTTTGAATAAAGTCCGGATGAAAATTCTGCATAATCACCTTTGAATTTTTTCGGAAAAAGGTCTTTGTTCTTCGCTCTTTGTTTTTCGTCTACATTTTCGACGTAATATTTTAGCATTGCGGTAAATACTTTTTCATCCACTTCTGCATCATAGTCTTTGAAAAAATCATCTGCTTCCTTTTCAATTATCTTAATAGTCTGTTTGTAATCTGTTGAGTTCTTATCCAGATTATCAAGTGGATAAAGGTGGAAAT
Source organism: Marinilabiliaceae bacterium (assembly GCA_029933425.1). Classification (GTDB taxonomy): domain Bacteria; phylum Bacteroidota; class Bacteroidia; order Bacteroidales; family Marinilabiliaceae; genus JAADEM01. The sequence continues at coordinate 325 of JAOZOF010000109.1, read as the reverse complement.
ACATGTTAAGGATGAACAGAGGCAGGTCGGCTCCGGCTAGAACAGTTTCTTCAGCAATTGTGGACGAGCGCTTTATGTCATTCGTCAGCATGTACGATGCTTCAAGTAAGGGTAATGTTTTTGTGTAGATCTTTCTTTGAACAGTGTCCTCAGCTACCCAGTTGCGGAATTTGTCTTCCAGTTTTTTCCTGTTTTCTATCACATTCTGGTGCTTCAATCCCTCGTTTTGTCCTATGCTGTATTTCCAGTAATTACTGGATTCCGAGTACTTGGCAGCATACTGGATCTGTATTTTGGGACTTTGCTGCATCTCTTTTTTCCAGAT
>JAOZOF010000405.1:1397-2718 GCA_029933425.1 Marinilabiliaceae bacterium | reverse complement strand
GGAGGAGATATCTTTTCGTAAATGATATTGAAAACAGCGTCAGTTATCGGCATGTGAACATTATACTGTTTGTTTATCTCTTTAATGCTTTTTACGCCGTAGTACCCTTCTGCTATCATCAGCATCTCCATCTGGGCATACTTTACCGAGTAACCTTTACCCAACAACACTCCGAAATGACGGTTACGCGAAAACTGGGAATAGGATGTTACCAAAAGGTCACCAAGATATGCCGAACTTTTAATGTCCCGTGAAATGGGATGCACTGTGTCAACAAAACGTTTTATTTCCTGAATTGCATTTGCCAGTAAAACAGCCTGAAAATTATCACCGTAAAACAATCCGTGACAGATGCCTGAGGCAATGGCCATTATATTTTTCAATACCGAAGCATATTCGGTTCCGTAAATATCATCGGATATGGTTGTCTTGATGTAAGGACAAGCCAGAAGTGAGGCGAATAACTTCGCTTTTTTTGTATCCTGACTTGAAATGGTAAGATATGAAAGTCGTTCGAGGGCAACCTCCTCAGCATGACACGGCCCGGAAATGACACCTACGGAAGTTGACGGAATATCGTAGGTTTTATTCAGGTAACTTCCGATTATCATATTCTCGTCAGGAACGATACCCTTAATGGCTGAAACAACAAACTTATCCTTCATCGGAACTTTTAACGGCCTGAGAACATCCTTCAGAAAAGCTGAGGGTATAGCCAGAACAAGAATATCCGACTTTTCAACTATCTCATTGATATCGGTGGAAAGATGTACACTGTCCATATTGAATTCCACACCTGTAAGATAGTTTGGATTATGTCTGAACTGCCTGAAAAGTTTTATGTAATCATTGTTCCTGAAATGCCAGTTTATGGATGAAACATTATTCAGCAACATTTTTGCTATTGCAGTAGCCCAACTGCCACTGCCGATTATACCTACTTTCGGAGATTCATCCATGATCTATGATTTTAAAACAAACAAGGATATTAAGAAAATAAAATCTAAAAGACAAATTTTGAATGTCGTTTCTATGATATCCATTCTGCCACATCCTCTTTCGAAGGATTGGTCAGCCCCATTTTAAATTTCTTGTTCAAACCGCAAATATCCTGATGTACTTTATTCGGATTGGCTTCTTTCAATGCATTCACTGTGAGGAAACCCGCTTTCTGGATCACGGGGACCCACTCCTCCGGTATTCCAAGCTCCATGTATTTCTCTTTACCGTCCTTCTCGGGTTTTTTCTCCGGTTTCATCTGCGGGAAAAACAAGACATCCTGGATTGATGACGAATTAGTCATCAGCATTGTCAGCCTGTC
>JAOZOF010000405.1:0-1297 GCA_029933425.1 Marinilabiliaceae bacterium | reverse complement strand
CACTTCTCTCCGAATATTTCATCTATCAGTTTCCCTTTACCCATCGAGTCATCTGTTTCGATATCCAGTTTTTTGCAAACATCTCTCAACTGATCCTCATTCATTCCCGTAATGTCAATGCCGGTATATTCCTTTATGGAATCTATCATCGTAACCTTAGGATAAGGCGTTTTGAAATCGATCTCTTTATCACCTACCTTAACTTTTGTGGTGCCATGCAATGCAAGAGCAACCTGCTCTACCATTTTGGCGGTGAAATCCATCATCCAGTTGTAATCCTTGTAAGCCACGTAGATCTCCAGTGCTGTAAATTCAGGATTGTGCGTACGGTCCATACCTTCGTTACGGAAGTTACGCGAGAACTCGTAAACCCCTTCATATCCCCCCACTATCAGTCTTTTCAGGTAAAGCTCATTGGCAATACGCAGATACAGCGGAATGTTCAAAGCATTGTGATGTGTAACGAAAGGGCTAGCCGCAGCACCTCCCGGTATCGGCTGCAACACAGGAGTGTCAACTTCAAGGTAGCCGTAGCTGTTAAAAAAGTTACGTATGGTCTGAACGAGCAAAGTACGTTTTCTGAACGTTTCACGGACTTCGGGATTTACCACAAGATCAACATACCTCTGACGATAACGCATTTCAGGATCTGAAAATGCATCATACACCTTTCCGTCCTTCTCCTTGACAATGGGAAGAGGCCTGAGTGATTTGCTCAACACTGTCAACTCTTTAGCATGAACTGTGATCTCTCCCATCTGGGTTTTGAAAACAAAACCCTTGATGCCAATAAAATCACCTATGTCAAGCAACTTTTTGAATACGGTATTGTACAGCGTTTTATCCTCACCGGGGCAAATCTCATCCCTGTTAATGTATATCTGAATGCGGCCTTTCGAATCCTGCAGCTCGGCAAAAGAAGCTTTACCCATTATCCTGCGTGACATTATTCTGCCCGCAATAACAACCTCTTCATTTTCGTTGAACTGCTCTTTTATGTCAGTTGAGAAGTGCGTTGTTTTGAACTCTTCGGCAGGGTAGGGATTGATACCCAGATTTCGCAGTTCCTGCAAGCTTTTCCTTCTTATGATCTCCTGTTCGCTTAATTCTAAATTGCTCATTATGTTTTTATTTTTTCATGCAGCCGCCGGATATTGATCTTTCAGCTTCTGTTCCTTGAATAATTCGGGTCTAAAAAATTGCTGCAAAGATAATAAAAACTGCAAAAAGAAAGATGCAGGAGAAAAACCTTTACTTGTTACAGGATATTGAAAGACAGACTTCCTGTTGTGCAGGC
>JAOZOF010000404.1 GCA_029933425.1 Marinilabiliaceae bacterium | reverse complement strand
TCAAGCTCAAAAGTACAATGGTCTCCAAACGACTTCCAGTTCTTTATCTTGTCCTGAGGCAATACTTCTCCGAAGTTATCGAAATCGGAAAGAAACTTAAATATCTTCTCTCCGGGATGAGGCACAGCCTTTACCTGGCTTTCAAATTTTGTCATGCTTTTCAGTCTTTTTTCCAGTTGCCCGGATCTTTACGCCACTCCGATAAAGTCTCGATCTCATCGTTGGTAACATATCCTGTTTCAGCAGCAACTCCCACGAGGGTTTCGTAATCGCTCAAAACAGTGAGTTTCACATCAGCTTTCTTAAAATTATCTTTAGCCACCTGAAATCCGTATGTGAAGATCGCAAACATCTCAAGCACCTCAGAACCTGCTGCCCGCAAGGCCTCCACTGCTTTCAGACTGCTTCCACCCGTAGAGATCAGATCTTCGATAACAACAACTTTTTTGCCGGGCTGAAGGTCTCCCTCAATCAAATTTCCCATACCATGCCCTTTGGGTGCAGAACGCACATAAACGAACGGCAGGTTCAATTCATCAGCTACCAAAGCACCCTGAGCAATTGCTCCTGTTGCCACTCCTGCTATCACCTCAACATCGGGATGTTTTTCGCGGATAAGTCTGCTGAATTGCTCCTTGATATATGTTCTTAACTCCGGATAATAAAGCGTTTTACGATTGTCGCAATATATCGGCGACTTCCATCCTGATGCCCATGTGAAAGGATTTGCGGGTTGCAATTTTATTGCCTTAATTTGCATCAGTTCTTTGGCTATTTTTACTTCTAATTTTTCCATAATGCAAAGGTATAAAGTTTTTTTTAACGACAGAACTCTTTTCTTTACAGCCAGGCCTGACAACGAATTGGTAATTAATTCCGATGCCATTTATAAGTTCGATACTTCAAACGGTTTAAAAAGATTTACCGAAGATTTTCTTTCCAAAGAGCATTTGCAAGCAGCCGTGATTTACGGACATAGTCCTAAAGAGATATTTAAAGAGTTCCGTTCTTTTTTCAGAAATATTCAGGCAGCCGGAGGCATGGTTTTCAACGACAAAAAAGAGTTCATTGGTATTTACAGAAGAAGTAAGAATGATCTGCCAAAAGGGAAGCTTGAAAAAGGAGAAACGATAGAAGAGGGCGCAGTAAGAGAGGTTAAGGAAGAGTGCGGGATATCTAATGTTGAAATACTGAATAGGATAACCGAGACCTATCACATATATTTTATAGATGAAACACCTGTATTAAAAAGAACCCATTGGTTCAGAATGTACACAAATGATAATGAACTGACACCTCAGACAGAAGAGGACATAAGCGAAATCTTCTGGGTCTCATTAAGCAACATTAAAGAATTCATGACCAATACATATCCTTCGATAGAAGAGGTGATAATTGCTTCAGGAATCCTTAACAATTAAATTGTTTTGTGTACATTATAAACTTTTGGATAAAAAAACATTACGATAACCCGAATAGCTCATAAATTTCTTTTAATTTTGTAGGGATTTATCAGAGTGACCTAAAATTTACTTAAACCGGAGCATGACAGAAGAGGCTTTTACAGAATGGCAAAACCAGACAAGGCAGGAAGCTCTTGAAAAGGAGGTGAAGCGCCTTCGTGAAAGGTCATACACACAATCAGGAAAGATCGGCTCTTTACGCCGTACTGTTTATTTTACATATTTCTTTTTCATAGTACTCTTTACTATTTTATTCCTTAAAGGAATGATCTCTTTCCCTGATAACAAGAACACTTCCGATAGGAATACATTGAATGAAGAGAAAATCGCAAAAGTTGCAAATGAGAATAAAACGGAGAAGAATACCGCAACTGAAGAAAACCTGGTTTACATTCCCGATACTGTACCTGTACCCATAAAAGAAACAAAAGGTATTATTTACTGTGTACAGATAGGTGCATACACAGGTATCAACCTTGATGAATTCAAAGGTAACATGGTATCGTTACAGCAGGATTCCTATGAAGGAATTAATCAGCTTACACTAGGGCGTTTCAGGGATTATGACAAGGCAATGAGATTCCTGTCCGTTGTACAACAAATAGGTTTTCACGATGCTTTTATCATGTCGTTCAGGAACGGCAGACGTGTACCGCTACAGGAGATGCAGGCTGTGAAACAACCGGAACAGCCGGTAACTAAGCAGCCTGAACAGGTGATCCCTTACACGGTTCCCGAAGAGAAACCGATTGTCAACGATACCATTCATCCCGGAAACGGGATTCAGTAACTGATCCTTTTAATGATCAGGACGGATGACACTTTTAACCATAACTCCTCTGATTTCTAAAATAATTCTCCTATTTTTGTCGATCATTTTAAGTATCAACAGCAAGCATCTTGAATTGAAAGCATTACGATCATGATAAATAAAATAGAAGAGTTACGTAAAGAGATAGAGAATCTTCAGGCTGAATCGGCTGAGGCAGCTGAACAATTAAGAATAAAATACCTGAGTAAGAAAGGAATTCTTGCACAGCTTTTTGATGAGTTCAAAACCATTCCTAACGAACAGAAACGCGAGGTGGGGCAGGCCTTAAACACATTGAAATCCCTTGTTAAGGACAGGATCAATGCTTTGAAAGAAAGCTTTGAGAATGCAGGTAATGAGAATATTGACATTGATCTTACATTGCCTGCAACATCATTCGATTTGGGAGGAAGGCATCCTTTATCGATCGTGCGGAACGAAATAAT
>JAOZOF010000403.1 GCA_029933425.1 Marinilabiliaceae bacterium | reverse complement strand
AGACACCGGAGCAGATACTTATTAAGGCATCAAACGGTGCCAGCGATTTCGGTAACAAGTTCGGACAGCCGCTGATCTGTGGTTCGGTACTGACTTTCGAACATCAGGAGAACTACCGTAAGTTTGCTTTCGACAAAGTGATAATGCTTGCAGGCGGTGTAGGGTTTGCTAAAATGAGTGACAGTCTGAAGGATGATCCGGATAAAGGAGATAAGGTTGTTGTGATGGGAGGTGATAATTACCGTATCGGAATGGGCGGAGGAGCCGTTTCGTCGGTTGCTACCGGTGAGTTTGACAACGCCATTGAGCTGAATGCCGTTCAGCGTTCGAACCCCGAAATGCAGAAACGCGCCATGAATGCCATCCGTGCCCTTGTTGAGCAGGATGAGAACCCCATAGTTTCAATTCACGACCACGGAGCAGGCGGACATTTGAATTGTCTTTCTGAGTTGGTTGAAACAACAGGCGGAGTGATACACATCGATAAACTTCCTGTGGGAGACCCGACACTTTCGTACAAAGAGATAATCGGTAACGAGTCGCAGGAGCGTATGGGACTTGTGCTGAAAGAGAAAGATATAGAACAGCTTAAAAAGATATCGGAGCGTGAGCGTGCACCGATGTATGTGGTGGGTGAGACTACCGGTGATATGCAGTTCAAGTTTGTTGACGAAAAAGGCAATGCGCCTATCGACATTCAGCTTGCCGACCTGTTCGGAAACCCGCCAAAAACTGTTCTTGAAGATAAAACAGATGATCCTGTATACACTCCTGTTGTTTACGACGCTTCAAAAATTGAGGAATACCTGAAAAAGGTCCTTCAGCTTGAAGCTGTTGCAAGTAAAGACTGGCTGACCAATAAGGTGGACCGCTCGGTAACAGGAAAGGTTGCCAAGCAGCAGTGTGCAGGTGAGCTTCAGCTCCCGATGAACGATGTTGGAGTGATGGCTATCGATTACGTGTCGAAGAAGGGTATTGCCACTTCCATCGGTCATGCCCCGGGTGTAGGATTGATCGATCCGGTTGCAGGTTCGGTAATTTCCATAGCCGAATCGTTGACTAACCTTGTCTGGGCTCCGCTTAGTCACGGACTGAAAGGTGTATCGCTGAGTGCAAACTGGATGTGGCCTGCTAAGAACCCCGGTGAGAACTCTCGTCTGTACCGTGCCGTTGAAGCGATCAGCGATTTTGCAACCGACCTTGGAATTAACATCCCGACAGGAAAAGACTCGATGTCTATGACACAGAAGTACAAGGATGGAGATGTGGTTTACAGTCCCGGAACTGTGATAATCTCCGCTGCCGGTGAGGTTGATGACTTCACAAAGGTTGTTGAGCCGGTACTTGTTAAAGATAAAGACACAAAGATAGTTTACATTGATTTGTCGAAAACAGAGCTTAGTCTCGGAGGTAGCAGCTTTGCACAGATCGTAAACAAGTTGGGCGACAATGCTCCTACAGTTAAAGATACAGCATACTTCAAAAAAGGTTTTGAGGCGGTTCAGGAGTTGATCAAAAAAGGTCTGGTACTTGCCGGACACGATGTGTCGGCAGGAGGACTCGTTACAACACTTCTTGAAATGAACTTCCCGAATACAACTTTCGGAATGGATATCGACTTGTCGGGTGTTGCCGAGAAGGACCTAGTGAAGCTGTTGTTCAGCGAGAATCCCGGAGTTGTACTTCAGGTTAAGGATGTTGAAGCCGTAAGCGATGTGCTTAAAACAGCCGGTATAGATTTCAATGTGATAGGTTCACCAGTTGAAAGTAGAACACTTACCATTGCAAAAGACAACCAAAAGCTGAATCTGAATATCGATGAACTTCGTGATGCTTGGTTCCGTACCTCATGCCTGCTCGACCGCAAGCAGTCGGGTGAGGTGAAAGCGAAAGAGCGTTTCGAGAATTACAAGAACATAAAATTGGAATACAACTCCACAGACAGCTTTACAGGAAAGCTCGATCAGTTCGGATTGAAAATGGGCAGGACAGAGAAAACAGGTGTTAAGGCTGCCATCATCCGCGAGAAAGGTGTTAACGGTGACCGTGAAATGGCATACTCAATGTACCTTGCAGGTTTCGATGTGAAAGATGTTCACATGACAGACCTTATCGCCGGACGTGAAACTCTTGAGGATGTGAACTTCATCGTGTTTACCGGAGGTTTCTCAAACTCCGACGTGCTTGGTTCCGCCAAAGGATGGGCAGGCGCATTCCTGTACAATGAAAAGGCAAAGAAGGCACTGGACAATTTCTATGCAAGGCCTGACACCTTGAGTCTCGGTATCTGTAACGGCTGTCAGCTGATGAATGAGCTTGAACTTATCTATCCTGATCATGACAAACATCCGAAATTGCTGCACAACGATTCGCATAAGTTTGAGTCAGGCTTCCTGAATGTTGAGATACCGGAGAATGATTCAGTAATGTTCAAGTCGCTTGCCGGAAGTCGTCTAGGCGTCTGGGTGGCACACGGAGAAGGTAAATTCGATATGCCGTTGAGTGAGGATAACTACCATATTCCTGCTAAGTATTCATACTCAGGATATCCCGGTAATCCCAACGGTAGTGCGTTCGACACAGCCGCGGTTTGCTCCAAGGACGGCCGTCACCTTGCCATGATGCCGCACCTTGAAAGGGCGATCTTCCCATGGCAGTGGGCTAACTATCCGGCCGACAGAAAAGCCGATGAGATAACCCCATGGGTTGAGGCATTCGTGA
>JAOZOF010000108.1 GCA_029933425.1 Marinilabiliaceae bacterium | reverse complement strand
GGGACTCTCTGCTTTCAATCGTTCAGATGCCTCCCGGAATACCTGTTGCCACCGTAGGATTAGACGGAGCTCAGAATGCAGGAATTCTTGCAGCACAAATTCTCGGAGCCGGCGATAAAGATATCTTCGAAAAAGTTTCTGCTTACAAGAAATCACTCGAAAGCAAGATCACAAAAGCAAACGAAGAGCTTGCTGCCGTGAAGTTTGAATACAAGACAAACTAAACATAAAACAGGAATATTAAATTTGGTCATATAGCTAAAAAAGCTGTCAGGCTAAATAACTTTTCTCGACCTGCTTTTGTCTTAAATACCAATTAAGAGAATCACATACGACTCTTGTCAATTTTTCTTTGGCAAGAGTCGTTTTTTTAATCTCTTTTCTTTCTGCTAATACAATGGTTTTCGTATTTTTAAGTTTTTGATTTTTAAAATAAAACAGAAGCATTAAATGATCAATAAAGAACGGTTAGAGAACCTGACGCAGGAAGTCTGGAAGGGTGCGATCAAACTGCGGGGCAAATTCAAAGCCAAGGATTATCCTTCCATCATCCTGCCAATGATAATGATACGCAGAATAGAACTGGTGTTGGAGGAGAAACGTGAGCAGTTTAAGAATGAGATCCTTGCCCAGAGTCCGAACCTCGACAGTGAATCGCTGCAAAAGAGAATAAAGATCAAAGAGCAGAACGAACCGTTTTACAATAGATCGAACTGGACACTGAAAGGCATACTTGACGAAAGTTCTTCGCAGGTAGAAGCCAACTTTAGGGATTACATAAACAGCTACAGCCCCAATATTAATGACATAATCGACAAGTTCAATTACCGTTATTGGGTAACCGAAATGGTGAAGGCCAAACGCCTCGCAAGCATTATCCGGTTGGTTGCCGAAGAGGATTTCGGACCGAGACGGTTGTCGAATATTGAAATGGGGTATGTGTACGAAAACCTGTTACAGCTATTCTCGCAGGACGACGCCAAAGATACCGGAGAGCATTTCACCCCCCGTGAGATAATCCGCATAATGGTCGATCTGATGGAAATTGACTTTGACCCCGAAACGGCAACAAAGGCAATTTCTGTTTACGACCCGGCCTGCGGAACCGGCGGCATGCTCTCTATTGCCAAAGAACATATTATTGACAAGGCAAAAACCGGGAAAGGACTGGAAAATGCCGAAGAGTTTGTTTTGTTGAACGGACAGGAGCTGCTGCCCCAAAACTATGCACTTTGTAAAGCCGATATGATATTGAAAGGTGAAGCACATATCAATATCACTCACGGGAATTCACTTATACCGGATATTGAAAGCGTTGAAGACGACGGCGACAAACATGCAGGAGAACTATTTGATTACATGATATCCAATCCGCCGTTTGGGGTTGACTGGAGTGATTACAAAAAAGATGTTGAACGACTGAAGACCTCTCGTTATGCCTGGGGAATGCCCCCGACAAACGACGGTGCATTACTCTTCCTCCTCACCATGATAGAAAAGATGAAGCCGAAAGAAAAGGGAGGTTCTAAAATTGCCATTCTTTTCAATGGTTCGCCTTTAAGCAACGGCGATGCAACTCAGGGCGAAAGCGAGATACGCCGGCATATTTTGCAAAACGACTTGTTGGACACCATTGTTATGCTGCCCGACCAGATGTTTTACAATACAGGAATCTACACTTACATATGGCTGCTCAACAATAACAAACCTGAAAGCAAAAAGGATACGGTTTTGATCATTAATGCCCGCGACAGGTTCGAGAAAGAACCTAAATCATTTGGAAATAAACGAAACCGTATAACTGACACCGACAGGAACTGGATACACGATCAGTTTGAGAAAAGACAGGATGCCGAACAGACAAAACTATTCCACACCACCGATTTTGCATTTCATAAAGTGGAAGTTGTCTTTTGGCAGGAGGATGAAAACGGCAACCAAATGTGGATAACCGAACCATTCGACGTACAGTTGAACAATGGCAATGCAAAAAAACGGTTTGACCTGTATGGCGATATGACTTTCTACATTTCGATACAGGCAAACGAGCCGACAGGTATTGAAATACATTACGACGGCTCAAAAGCTTTTGAAACACTTGTGGCCGAAAAGCTGAAAGAAGAAGTTCCCGCATTGAAAGATAAGACCATTAATGAGATTAAAAAGTGGTTTAAAGCACAGGATAAAACGGCTGATTTCAAGCACCGCCACTACATTGTGGATAATGAGTATATACCTTTCGACCGGACACAGGACGATAAAGAGGCATACATAAATGCTTTCCTGAAAAAAGAGATCGATTACGAAATTATCCGCTGGAAGGAGTACGACCAGTTAGGATATGAAATACTGCCCAACAAGTATTTTTACAAATACCAAGAGCCGACTCCAAGCGATGAACTGATAAAAGAGTTCTGGCAATTGGAAGAGGAAGCTGCAAAATTGTTGAACGAAATAAGGGAGTTGTAATGCCAAAATATGAATACAAAGATACCGGGATTGAGTGGCTGGGAGAAATACCGAAACATTGGAATTTTGACAGGGTAAAGGATGTCTCTCGTTTAAGAGATGAAAAGATTTCAATTCATTCAGAAGAATTAAACTACCTAGAACTTGAAGATATTGAACAAGGAACAGGAAAAATATTAAATTATAGAAATACAATAGAAGTAGCGAGTGCTGTAATGAAGTTTAAAAAGGGTGATGTTTTATTTAGCAAACTGCGCCCTTACCTTGAGAAATACAATTATGCAGAAATTGATGGCTTGTGTACGGGTGAGATATTAGCAATAGAACCCAAAAGAATTTATGGGAAGTTTCTTAATTATTTTGTTGGGTCTCCTAATTTTATAAAACAATGTAATGTACTTGCTTATGGTACTAAGATGCCAAGGGTAAATTGGAATAAACAGATTAGTACTTTTAATATTCCCCTGCCTCCCTTTCACGAGCAAAAAGCCATAGCCGCATATCTCGACAAGGCCTGCGACCGTATCGATAAAATTATTGCAATTAAGCAAAAGCAGTTGGAGAAGATTGAGGGGTATCTTGGCCGGAAAATAGATGAAATATTTTTAAAGGGAATTAAAGATTTTCCTAAAAAGGATAGTAGGAAAGATTTTATTGGTCAAATACCATCACATTATAAAGTTCACAAACTAAAACATATTACTAAGCAAATAACTGATGGAACCCATTCAACTCCAAATTATCTAGATAGACCAACCACTGATAGTGTTCCGTTCTTAAGAGTTACTGATGTTCAGACTAATAATATAGAACTCAAGAATGTTAAATATATCGATTTAGCAGAACACATTGAGTTAATAAAAAGATGCAAGCCAGAGAAAGGCGATTTGTTACTTTCAAAGAATGGAACAATTGGAATTACAAAAATTGTTAATTGGGATTGGGATTTTAGCATATTTGTAAGCCTTGCATTAATTAAACCCGACAGACAAATTGATGTAGAATATTTAAATTATTATTTTAAAAGCGATATTATGGCTTATCAATTACATCATGGCAGTAAACAAATCACAGTAACAAACTTGCATTTGGATAAAATTAGAGAATTCTATATTGTAACACCACCAATTAAAGAGCAAAAACAAATAGTTGAAAAGATAAAGTTTCTCGAACATAAGGTTAATTCAACTAAAAAAAATATTGAATCTCAGATCACCACCCTCCGGGCCTATCGCAAAAGCCTGATCCATGAATGTGTAACAGGCAAAAAACCGGTGTGGGAGGGAGAAATTGAAAAAGTAGAATAAGAATGCCTCAGAAGAAGAAACCCATGCTAAAAGAATATCACCGTTTCCTCGATGAATCGGGTGATACCACTTTCTACGGGAAAAAGAAACGAATAATTGTCGGCGACAATGGAGTTTCTAAAACATTTATTCTCGGCATGGTGAAATTTAAAACTAAACTGGAGCCTATTCGTGAGCAAATAATCAAGATGCAGAGCGAAATAACCGAAGATGAATTTTACAAAGATATTCCAAGCATTAAAAAGAAAGTAAACAAGGGTGGTTACTTTTTCCATGCCAAAGACGACATACCTGAAGTGCGCGAGAAGTTCCTGCGCTACATAAAAACACTTAATTGTTCTTTCGAAGCTGTGGTAGCACGTAAGCTGCCCGATCTGTACGAAACCAAACACAAAGGTAACGAAGCATGGTTTTATGCCGATCTGCTTTCGCACCTGCTTAAAAATAAATTAAGCAATCACGATAAGATGGTGTTGAACATTGCAAGCCGGGGTAAATCAACAAAAAACAAGAACCTCGATCTGGCTTTGGCAAAAGCAAAAGAACGGTTCAACAAGGCACATCCCGAAAAAGAGCTGAAAACAAAAGTTGTTTTTAATGTATTGGAACAAACGGCAGAACCTCTGCTAAATGTAGCCGACTATTTTTGCTGGTGCATTCAAAATGTATTTGAAAGGGGGCAAATGCGTTATTACAATTTTATGAAGGATCAAATATCAACGGTTGTTGATCTGTACGATTTTGAGAGTTACGGTAAAAAAGGATGGCCAAATTATTACGGCAAGGATAATCCGTTAACAGCTGAAAATAAAATAAGCCCACTTTCACACTGAGACGAGTTTTGATTTCGTCAATGGCATGGAGCCAACGTTCATGTGATGCAGACTTACAAGTACAAATATACGGAAAATTACAGATAAAGCAAGGTAATTATTTATAATCTGAATAGAAAGTATTATTTTACAAGCTCTTAAGCGTTTTTATGCCAAGCAATAAAGAAACATTATTTCAAAAACACATTTGTGCTTTCCTCGAACAAGAGCATAAATATACTCCTTTAAGTAAATCCGACTTTACCGATAAGGAGTATCATATCATTGAAAAACAACTTGTTTCTTTCATACAATCCACCCAGCCGGACAAATACGCCTCAATACAGGAGAATTATGCAGCGGATACTGACAGGGAGATCATAAAAGCCCTGAAAGAAGAGATATCGAAAAAGAGATTGTGGCTTATTATGCGTGATGGATTGGAAGTAAACGGAATCAGGCTGGAATTGTATAAACCCAAGCCCCGTTCAGCAACAAGTGCCGCACAGGAAGAGAATTACGAAAAAAATATTTTTGCCTACGCAAAGGAGTACTATTACAACTCAAACACTCAGGCACGAATTGATATTGTTATCTGGCTGAATGGCCTGCCGGTAATAGTTATTGAGCTGAAACACGAGGATGAAGGCCAGACTTGTGAGGACGCTGTTTTTGAGAGTTTCTTAAAACGGGACCTCGAAAACCAAATGTACAAACTGCCGTTTCTGTATGTTGCATCAAGTAATGCCGAAGTCAAAGTCGCCACCGACCCGCGTTCAGAAAAGAATTTCAGATGGTTCAATGCCCAATTGGTAAACCAAGCTGAAACAGAAGGCGAATATCCTGTTGAGCATCTATACCGTCATGCCCTATCAAAAGAGAATATTGTAAAATACATAGAACACTATTTGGTATTTGTACCCGCCAAAGAAAAAATTACGGAGTATGGTGAATTACTGACCACTCCGTCATTTACTATTTTTCCGCGTTATCACCAGTTAAGGGCAAGTAAATCGCTTGCCGAAGATGTGAAAAATCATGTGAACAAAACAGGACATTTAGGCCGTAAATATTTGATAAACCATTCGGCAGGTTCAGGTAAAACTTTAACAATTGCCTGGATGGCCGACCTGTTGGATAGTCTTTACACTTCCGAAAACGAAAAGGTATTTGATAACATCATCATACTTACCGACCGCCGCAGCTTAGATAAAAATGTAAAAGACGATCTTGAAAAGTTCACCCATCTCGGCACAAAACTGAACTTCACTAAGCGTTCTGGTGATCTGGCTCAGTTCCTTGATAAAAACAGGGCAATTATTGTAACCACTATCCAGAAGTTCGGGTACATCCAGGACAAATTGCATTCGGCAACCGACCTGCAAAAACGAAAAGTAGCATTTCTGATCGATGAAGCTCACCGTTCACAGGATGGAAAGATGGCTTTAAAACAACGTCAGTTTTTCAACGATCAGGCTCAACCTGCGATTGAAGAGGGCGATGATACAGAAAACGAGATTGAAGAAAAGATAAAGAAGTTAAATACGAACAATCAAATATTTGTTGCCTTTACTGCTACAACCACTCCAAAAACCGTTTCATTTTTCGGCGAACCATTTGATACTTACAGCGAAGAAGAAGCCATTAAGGAGGGGTACATTTTAGATGTTGCCCAAAACATTATCTCTTACGAAACGCTTTTTAACCTTAAATACAGCAAGGGTTACATTCCGAAACAAAAAGACGGGAAGGATTTTCCGAGCGGTGTTGTAAGCAAAGCACTTAAAACACTTGCGTTTAACGATGATGATCTGATACAATACAAATCGGAAGTGATAATCAAGTTGTTCGAAGAAAAAGTTCTCGGAGCCACCAATGGAAAGGGAAAAGCAATGGTTGTTACGTCATCCCGTCCTGCCGGACTGAAATATTTCAATACCATAAAAACAATTCTTCAGGAAAAAGGAGCGGATTATAAAGTATTGTATGCTTTTAGCGATTACACCGATCCGGTTACCAATGAACTGATCGAGGAAGTAAAGATCAACGAATTGGATACTCTTCATAATAACAAACCTATTGAAGATGTTTTTGATCTGGATGATTACAGGATATTAATTGTTGCCAATAAGTTCCAAACCGGTTTTGACCAGCCTCTGCTTACAGCCATGTTTCTGGACAAAGCAGTGAATGGTGTAAATGCAATACAGACTGTTTCACGGCTGAACCGTAAACATGTAGATAAAGAGCAGGATGATATTCTCGTGGTTGACTTTACCAACAATTCAAACAAAATATTTGAAGCATTCAACAAACACAGGAAAGGTTCGCCGTACAAAGAGAAAGAACCGAACAAAGATGTATTGCCCCAATTGTACAAAGAAATAATAGCAATGAATGTTTTCAGTGAACCGGAGATCGAAACTTACATAAATGCATACATGGATGCCGAAGATGAAGCCATCAAACGAAATTCAACAGCCGATGCACTTTTGAGTAATCTGAATCAGGAATACAGAACAATATTCAAAACCAGGCTCCCAAAAATAGAAAAACAGAAAGAATACATTAGCCTGTTAAACAGATTTACAAACCTTTACTATTTCATTGCCCAGTTTTTTGAGATAGAATTAAAAGTAAACAACTTCATTGTTTTTGCAGAGGTAATGGCCGATACTCTTATCAAGAAAGGTAAAACGAGCGAATTGAAACAACTCTTGAAGAATATTGAACTAAAAAAAAGAGCCGTAAAATATCATGGTTCAAAAGCTAATATCCGCAAGGTCAAAGACCCCAAAAAAACCGGGTTAAAATTAAGTAATGGAGGACACACTCCACCAAGGACCACAATTGAAGAAGCACTTGCAGAGATAGAACAGAAATATCAGATCAGTAAAGAAGATGCTATTGTGATAAAAGAGATTTGCGAAGATATTTCGAAGCGGTATGATATAAAACAAAAGATCACCGAAAACCGGGAGAATGAAAACTACCTGAAGAACAGTGCTGAACCCAAAGTAAAAACAGAAGTCAAAAAAGAATATATGAACCGTGACCTTTGGGAGAAACTTGTAGATAAAATTTACATAAAAGAAGGCGGAATAATCAGCTTAATGGGTAAAACAATAATTAAAACAATACTGACAGCGACGGGGTGATACCGGTTTTATGCATTTTTCAGGTATCAGTTCCGGTTTCCTTTTCAACACTTGTCATATTCCTCCACCTTATGTTATACAGCATTGTTAAAAATATTGAAATTTATCTTCATTGAACCGAAATAGAGTAATTTTGCAGCGTGAAATCAAAAATTTCATTTATGCAAAAGAACAACACAAAGCTTTTCAGCGATTTTCCTCCTGTTTCAACGGAGGAATGGATAGAGAAGATTAAAACAGACCTGAAGGGGTCGGACTTTGAGAAAAAACTTGTCTGGCGTACAGGCGAAGGATTCAATGTAAAACCGTTTTACCGGGAAGAGGACCTCGAACAACTCATGTATCTTGATGCGTTACCCGGTGACTTCCCGTTTGTAAGAGGGAATGCCGTTAAGAATAATGTATGGCATATCAGGCAGGAGATAACGGTAAACGATGTAAAGGAAGCCAATAACAAGGCTCTTGAACTGCTTTCCAAAGGAGTAACTTCTATCGGTTTTCATTTAGAGGAAAACATTTCATTTACACCTGACAGTATCAATGCACTTTTATCGGGTATCGACATTGAGAAGACAGAGATCAATTTTGAAGCAAAAAACAGTTACAACAAACTTATCGATGCTTTGATCCCGGTATTGAAGCCGAATACTTCCGGCTCTGTCAATCTTGACCCACTGGGAAATCTGACAGTAACCGGTAAAGTATGTTTTACCATTGAAGAGGGTTTTGACTTTGCCAAAGAACTGATCGAAAAAACTACACAATTCAAAGAGTTCAGGGTCATTGGAGTTAATGCAAAACATTTTGGCAACGCCGGCTCCACTATCGTTCAGGAACTTGCTTTCGCACTTTCGATGGGTGCTGAATACCTTTCACAGCTTACAGATAAAGGTATTACAGCAGACGATGTGGCCGGTAACATTAAATTCAATTTCAGTGTTGGCTCCAATTATTTTATGGAAATAGCCAAACTGAGAGCCGCAAGACTGCTTTGGGCAAAAATAGTAGAACAATACTCTCCCCAAAACAAAGAAGCAGGTACAATGTGTATCCATTGTGAAACTTCGGAATGGAATAAAACTATTTATGATCCGTATGTGAACCTTCTTCGCACACAAACAGAAGCGATGTCGGCAGTGCTTGGCGGCACACATTCGCTGACCATTCTTCCTTTCGACATCTTTTACAAGGAACCCGATGAGTTCTCAGAAAGGATAGCCCGCAACCAGCAGCTTCTGCTCAAAGAAGAATCCTATTTCGATAAGGTTGAAGATGCATCCGCAGGTTCTTACTACATCGAAAATCTCACTGACAGCATTGCTTCTGAAGCATGGAAACTATTCGTTGAGATAGAGGATAAAGGCGGCTATCTGAAAGCGTTGAAAGAAGGATTCGTTCAACAGTTAGTAAACGAGTCGGCTAACAAAAAACGTAAAGCGGTTGCCACAAGACGTGTAAATCTGCTCGGCACAAACGAGTATCCCAACATAACAGAACAGGTGTCTTCAAATATCAAAAGGATAAAAGAATATGATCTGAAAGCTGAAGATACACTTGTTGAACCCATTCAACTGTTTCGTGGTGCTAATGAATACGAGGCATTACGCCTTGCCACAGAAAATTCCGGCAAACAGCCTAAAGTGTTCATGCTCACTTTCGGGAACCTTGCTATGCGTCTTGCACGTTCGCAGTTCTCGGGAAATTTCTTCGGGTGTGCAGGTTACCGGATAATCAACAACATCGGATTCGACTCTGTGGAAAAAGGCATTGAAGAAGCTAAGAAAACCGGTGCCGACATAGTTGTTCTCTGCAGCTCTGATGATGAATACACCGAAGCAGCTCCAAAGGCACTCGAGCTTCTAAAAGGAGAAGCAATCCTCGTTGTAGCCGGAGCACCAAAGAATATGGATGAATTAAAAGCCAAAGGTGTGGAGCATTTCATCCACATACGCTCAAATGTGCTTGAGACATTGAAGATGTTTAATGAAGAACTAACACAGAGACCTGCCCGACGGTCAGGCGGGCACTGAGTCACAGAGTTATTTGTAAGGAATAACACAGAGACACGGAGGCACAGAGAAAACTTAGTTTTTTATATTTCAGTGCAGGGCTCTAAAAAATCATAGTCATGAACGAGAAGAAATATAACAAGCTGACCAGTGAAATAATTGGTGCAGCAATTGAGGTACACAAAGAAATGGGCCCGGGACTGTTGGAATCAGTTTATGAAGAATGTTTACTGTATGAGCTTGAACTAAGAGGAATAAAAGCAGAAAGTCAGGTAATGTTGCCTTTAAAATACAAAGATAAAGTTCTTAGTAAACATTTCTTTATTGACATCCTGGTTGAAAACAAAATCATTGTTGAACTAAAGGTAACTGAAGAAATATTACCGGTTCATGAAGTTCAGTTAGTTACATACTTAAAGCTTGCAGATAAAAAATTAGGATTATTGATAAACTTCCATGAAGCAGTTTTAACTCATGGAATAAGAAGAAAAATAAACGGTGAGATTTAAAATAACACAGAGGCACGGAGACACAGAAGATTTTTATAAGTCTTCACAAGAGATTACTTTGTGTTTCCGTGACTCTGTGTTCATCCAAAACAATGAAAAAACACGACACAGAAACATTAGGACACAAAGGAGAAAAAAAACTCTGTGCCTCGGTGTCTCTGTGTTCATCTAAAACCATCAAATAATGAGACCAAATTTTAAGAATATAGATTTCAGAACGCCCGGTGCGGCAACAGACATTAAGGCCTGGGAAAAAAAGAATAACATTAAAAAGGATTGGGAAACATCGGA
>JAOZOF010000402.1 GCA_029933425.1 Marinilabiliaceae bacterium | reverse complement strand
CATATTACCGGGTTTTTAATTAATTAATTAAACGTACGCTTCATGGCGTACCAAAAGAC
This sequence comes from Marinilabiliaceae bacterium, assembly GCA_029933425.1. Taxonomy (GTDB): domain Bacteria; phylum Bacteroidota; class Bacteroidia; order Bacteroidales; family Marinilabiliaceae; genus JAADEM01. The sequence continues at coordinate 2,673 of JAOZOF010000402.1, read as the reverse complement.
GCAAAGGTTTCGCTAAGAACGCGATGATTTTACTTTGCGTGTTCTTTGCGACCTTTGCGGTATAAATCTATCTGTGGGCGATAAATTATTTTTATTCTTCTTTCTCTTTAGCAGGCAACACTTGTATCTTTGAAGAGCTTTCAATAGCTTTAACGGCAATATCTTTAACATTACCCTCCGCTTTATTTGCCTTATCGGTGAGCTGTTTAATCACCTGCTGCATCTCCGCTATCTTTTCTTTCAACGATGCAATAGTTTGATCTTTAAGCTTGATCTCTCCTTCGTTTTGCTTTGCGAGAAGCTTGTTCTCAAAATCGAATTGTGTTTTAAGGCGAGCCGTCACCTCTTTCTCCTTATCGGCAAGTGCTTTTTCCAACCTCGCAGGAAACTCCTGATTACTTCTTCTTAACTCTTCTAATTCCTGCTCGGCATTTTTAATATTTGCCTCACGCACAGCCATTTCCTGTTCAAATGCTGTTTTTTTCTCCTCCAGCTCATTCTCCAGTCTGGTTTTATTTGCCTCGTACTCATCTTTATCCTTTTGCCTCTCAATCTTTTGTTTATACTGGTACTCCTCCTCTTCACGCTTACGTGTTTTCTTCAACTGTTCGGCGTACTCCTTCTCTTCGTTCAACTGCTTTTCTTTTTCTATCCGCCATTTCTCCCGAAGCTCTTTCATTTCGGTCTCAAACTCCTCTTTGGCTGCTTTCATATCAGCTTCAAACTTTTCTTTTTCCTCTTTTTGGGCAAGCATCATTGCCGCGAGAGAATCAGTTGTAGCAGTTAAAGAGTAAAGATCTTCAAGATTCTTTTTCTCAATAATAATAGCTTCCCGTATCTCTTCAAGCTTTTTAAACTCTTCAAGAAGTTTCTTCTCCAGATCATCAAGCGATGAGCTTACTTTATTCTTAAGCGACGATATCTCGGAAACAATACCATTCCCCGATACATTCGCCACTTTTTCCACCTTTTCCTTTCTCAGCTTTTCTTCCTGAACCTGCTTCGGCACTTCAGCTTTTGCGTTTTTCACTTTTTTGAGCAATTCCTCATAAGCTGCAAGTATTTGAGCTTTTGTACTTTTTACTGAAATTTCCTGTTCCATAATTCAATTATTTTAGTAGTTTATTCTTATTTCCATTTAAACTATTCCCGCCATCCTAAACTCATCCTTTAAAGCAGGAAGATTAGGTTTATGGTTATATAGCTGTGATATAAGGCTATTCATCTTGTGATCCTGCCCACTAATGCTTTTGGCATAGATAAACCATTCTGCTATTTGTTTATAAGTCATACGGTTCCTGCCTTCTCCTTTCATTAAATTACTTATATGCTTTTCTAACATATGAAAAGTAAAATCAGGATAGTTATCTTTTACCGTATTTAATATTTTCTTTTGAAAGTTCCATGTACCCGGTAACTTTTCAATAATTCTCATGATCTGGTCATACTCACCATCTTCTTTCAGCACCTCTGCCGTCAGGTTATAATTATTTTTTATTTTATCCATAAAGCTCTTCTTCTCATCCGCCGACAATAATGCATTTACTTTTTTGTAATACTTCACCTGCCCGGAACGGGCACAACAGACAATATTTACATCTACATAAAAACGCTCATCATATTCCGGTAAGATATTATCAACGATCTTTTCCGCCCAAATATGTTCATTTTGTGCAAACAATTTCTTAGCTACATCAATATAATTTACCTTTTTTCCATTTTGCAGGTACCATTCCAGAAGCTGCTCTCCTATTGTCTGATCTTCAAAAAGCAACTCCCGTGCAAGCTTCTCCCATGAATCTTTATCAATATATTTCACCAGAGTAATTGCAAACTTCGGATAATATCTTTTATCAACAGAAAAAACACCACTTAATCTCTGTAATCTTGACTTATCAGAAATTTTCTCGATCAAAACAACAAGAAACTCTTCAAAAACACGAATATTATCCTGCACTTCTTTATTCTCTTCCATAAATAAGAACAAGAGATTAACTGAATTTATTATTTCATCGTCATCAATTTTACTATGCGGAATTTTATTTTTTATGAAATCAACCCATTCTATCAACTTAATATTGATAAGATAGTAAGCCGGGTCATCCAGAATATCATAAGGATCATCAATATCACTATCGTAAGCCGCCTTTAAGAATGCCGCAAAATCAACCATTACCTCTGAAAGTTTTCCCTGCAACAAGCTTTTAAGTACATCATCTTCAAATCCTCCCAAGGCCTTCTCTATTTCCTGTTCTGCCATCGCATCATAGGCCTCCCACTCTTCAACATATCCTCCGTGCGGAGGAACATAAGAGTCCCAATCTAATGCTTCAAGGTCTATTTCACCGATCAATGACAAAAAGACTTCATAAGAGCGGGATGTTTTTTCTTTAAATTCACCATAATCCATTAAAGCAGTCTGTTCCGCCCTTTGCACCGGAGGCATTTTTGAAAGAAAATCATTCCGGATCACCGGATCATTCTCCAATAAACGGAATAAATATTCGATTTTAAATTCATCATCACTTTTTTCAAAAAGCTGTTTAAATGTCATTGTTAAATCTTTTTACTAAAAGCATATTCGAAATTATTAAACAAAGATATTAAAAAGCAGAATTAAGAAATGTTTATCTCTGAAAAAACAATAAACATTGCGGTAAAAAACCTTAACCG
>JAOZOF010000401.1 GCA_029933425.1 Marinilabiliaceae bacterium | reverse complement strand
GCCGTTAGGGAGAAAGTGATTGAGCTGCTTAACGAATGCGGACCTTCAACCGGATTGTTCCATGAATATGAGTTGAAAATTGCGGAGTTCATCTGCAAGCATTTTCCTTCTGTTGATATGTTCCGTATGCTTGGAAGTGGCACAGAGGCTGTAATGGCAGCAATACGAGTGGGACGTCTGGCAACAGGAAAGAAGAAGGTGATAAAAATGGGTGGGGGCTATCACGGATGGAGCGATCAGATGGTTTATGCGTTAAGAATTCCCGGTACACGCGGATTTGAGGCTCACGGCATTCCGGGAAGTTGCAGAAAGCATACTCAGGAGGTATTCCCGAACGATATCGGTGCACTCGAGCGTCAGTTAAAGATTAACAGATTGCGAGGAGGTACTGCCGCAGTTATTCTTGAGCCTATGGGGACCGAAAGCGGCACCCGTCCGGTCGACTACGATTACAATAAACAGGCACGTGAATTGTGTGATAAATACGGGGCTTTACTTATCTTTGATGAGGTGGTTACCGGCTTTCGGATCGGGCTCAGTGGTGCTCAGGGGTATTTTGGAGTGAAGCCTGATCTTACCGTATTCGGAAAAGTTGTTGCAGGAGGTTATCCTGCAGCAGGCGGATTGGGTGGATCGGCAGATCTTATGGAATATATGGCAGCGGGAATACAATCGGGGAAGAAACGTGCGATGGTAGGCGGAACAATGGCAGCAAATCCTTTGAGTTCGGCAGCAGGGTATTACACTTTAATGGAAATAGAAAAGCAGGATGCCTGTGCGAAAGCCGGAAAGGCAGGTGACAGGCTGACTAAAGGGTTGAAGGAGTTGATCGAAAAATATGACCTGCCTTATGTTGCTTACAACCAGGGTTCGATCTGCCACCTTGAAACATCGGGTACTCTGTTTTTGCCTGTTAACATGAAGAAGCCTTGGACGATACCTAAAACGTTGAAAGAGATAAAAGTGCGTAAGCACATGATGGAGGAGATGGGAGCTGCATACATGTATGAGGGGATAGTGACACTTGCCGGCAGTCGTATGTACACAAGCATGGCCGATACAGATGAGGTTATCGATGATGCTTTGACTAGGTTTGAAAGGGTTTTTCAGAAAATTAGATGATTGTATTCATCTGATGACTTTGAGTCATCTGATGAATATTAAGACTATAAGATTATGACGAAAACAAGTTCTTCTTCAATTGGGGAGCGATCATTAGGAGGCCGTTTCGTAATTGCCCACGATGTAGGCACAAGCAGCATTAAGACAGCTCTTATCAGCGATCAGGGAGAGATAGTTGCTCATGCCACATCACCGTATGGGTTTAATTATCCTAATCCCGGCTGGGTGGAGCAGGACCCGGCAGATTATTGGAACGGTTCGGTTGTCAATACCCGTAAAGTGATGAAAGAGAGCGGTGTTAGAGGTGACGATATTCTTGGCATAGTTTTTTCCACACAGGCCATGGGGATCATTCTTGTTGATAAAGATGGGAATGTGCTTCGCCAGAATATTACCTGGGTCGACGGCAGGGCAGAGGAACAGGCGAAGTGGCTTATGCATCTTACAGGAGGTCCACGGATATTTAAAAAGATAATTGGTATTGAAGTAACAGGAAAGGATGTTATTCCTAAACTCAGATGGCTGAAGCAGAATGAGCCTGATGTTTACGCTAAAACAGATAAATTCCTTGATGTTAACGGATATTTGAAGTTTAAAGCAACAGGGAAAAAAGTCTTTGAGTGGACAGGTGCAAGTTCGTATAGTTTTAATCTTAAAAAGAAGGACTGGGATTACATTATTTTTAAAATAGCCGGAATTGACACAAAAAAGCTTCCACCTCTGGTAAAATCTACAGATGTTGTCGGGACACTCACAAAAGAGGCAGCTGAAGAACTGGGACTGCCGATGACTATTCCTGTTTTCGGGGGTTGTGACGATACGCAGAGTGCTGCAATCGGATCAGGGGCGAATGGAGAGTCAGACGCTCATATTTATCTTGGTACTTCTGCCTGGGCTGGAATCACCACAAGTAAATTCCTGAAGCATAAATCAGGTGCGGTTTGCATCCAGAGTGCAGATCCGGCAATGAACTTTCTGGTCGGTATAACCGAGTCGGCAGGTTCAAATCTGGAATGGGCTATTGAGAAGTTTTATAAGTACGAAAAAAATGATCCTGCAGTTGAAAATATTTATGATTTCATAAATGGTGAAACGGTAGATGTCCCCCCCGGTTCCGATCATCTTATCTTTACGCCATGGCTGCTTGGTGAGAGGTGTCCGGTAAGTACAACTACCACTCGGGGAACGGTTTTTAATCTTGGACTGGAACACACACGTGGACACATCGTGAGTGCTATGCTTGAGGGGATAGGGTATAACCTGCGATGGATATTTGAAAATTACAAGCGTGATTTCGGTTTTGATCCCGAAACTATTCGTGCCATTGGTGGCGGCTCTGTGAATGACAAGTGGATGCAGGGCATCGCCGATATTACCGGCAAAACAGTGGAAACACTGACACAGCCCACAATGTCCGGCGCTCTTGGAGCTGCAGCTATAGTTTTTGTAGGAACAGGAGTCCTGCCGGATTTTCGATCTGTAAACAGATTTGTCGAAGTGAAAAAGACTTTTGTGCCAAATCCGGTAAACAAAGAGATCTATAACAAGCTGTTTAAGACTTATAAAAATATTTATTATGGTCTGAAGATGACTTATTTGAGGGCAAACGGGAAGAGGTTT
>JAOZOF010000107.1:9814-10626 GCA_029933425.1 Marinilabiliaceae bacterium | reverse complement strand
GTCTGTTTTGAGTATGCAGGGAAGTGTTGTGTACAGCAAAAAAGTTTCGGCATCACAGCAAACATGCATTGTGAACGCAAACTTACCTGCCGGAACTTATATTGTTGCTTTAAGAAGTGAAAGAAAGGTAATAACTAAAAAGTTAATTATAAAATAAGCTTTGATTTTAGATTGAAATGAATGAAGGTGCATAGCATTATTATATGAGGTGCACCTTCATTTAAAAGGGGAAACGATCATAGTTCAAAGAATTAGAATGAAAAAGGATTTTCAAAGTATAGTTGTTTTTTTAATATTTGTTTCAATGGGTTTTGTTGGGTCAGCAACAAATTATTACAGCGATCCGGTTAACGGGAACATGGGCAATAATGGTTTGACTAAAGATAATGCATGGAGTACCCTTGAAGCTGTTTTTGCAGCCAAAAAGTCTTTTGCTGATGGGGATACGATATTTCTTTTAACCGGGGCTCACGGACAACCAAACATTATTGGTGCAAATAACGGAACAAATACCAAGTATGTCACGATAACGGCTTTGGAAGGTGAAATACCGAAACTGGCTGCTGTTTCGATCGAAGGATCTGACTTCTGGGCTTTCAGTGATATTGTTTTCACTACAGATGGTACGGGTGGTAATTTCACTAAAGATTATATGTTTTCAACAGGAGCAGATGTAGATTATGTCAGGATAGAAAAATGTACATTTTATTCGGCTCAAAGTTCTGCCGGCTGGACAAACGCAGATTGGTATGCAAATGCCGAAGATGCTGTGATCATCAGGGGGACAAATACAATTTTCAACAACAACATTA
>JAOZOF010000107.1:0-9804 GCA_029933425.1 Marinilabiliaceae bacterium | reverse complement strand
GCAGATCGAAAATGACTTTGCGGAGGTAAAAAACAATGTTATCGACAATTTCGGGGCTGATGCGATTCGGGCTTTGGGTTCACATGCCCTGTACGAGGGGAATTTAATCCGCGATGCCTACATCGAGGATTACGGGGTAAACCACGACGATGCCATTCAGATGTACGACAGGGATAACATCTCCTCTGGTGTTATCGATGATGTCAGGATAGTTAACAATACAATTCTTCAGTTTGCCGACCCAATTACCCAGGCAATGATAGATGACGGCCTTGTGGGCTATTCGATGCAGGGAATAATCATAACAGACGGACATATCGAGAACAGCATCATTGAGAACAATCTTGTTGTTTCCGACCATTATCACGGCATTACCCTCGTGGGGGCTGTAAACTGCCGTATTCAGAACAACACTGTGATGAAAACCCCGGCATCGGTAAACCCCACAACTGATGCTATCCCATGGATACAGTACACAAAAGACAAACAGGGCAATGAATGCCGCAACAGCATAATCAGGAATAACATTGCATCAAAACTTACCCCCTGGACTTATGAAAACGGTACAGGTATGGTAACCGAAAACAACCTCGAACCGTCATCATTAGCTTACACCTCTTACTTTGTCGATTACGGTAATTTCGATTTCCACCTGAAAGAGACAAGCCCTGCTGTCGGTGCAGGAATTAACAAAGACCTTACATTTGTCGATCTTGACGGGAACTCCCGCCTCGTTGGCACGAATGTGGATTGTGGGGCGTATGAATATCAGGATGGCTTTACAGGCGATATCATTGTAGTGACTGCATCGGCTGAAGACGGGTTCGTTTCCGATGCGGTTACAGTACCAACTTCTAATAACCCTCAGACAAGCACGGCATACCTGAATGGTGTACCTGTAGGCATGAAAGGCGGCAGCAGTGATCCGAACGGTGACCCGAATCTTACAAGTATAGTTATTCCATTCCGGTTACCCGACATTCCATCGGGTAAGGAGATAACAGGAGCACATTTGAAAGTTTATGTGAATTTCGGCAGGGAATGGACAAACACTAATCTTGATTTGTACGGTCTGGAATTCAGATCACAACCTGATATCAGTACTGATGATTACTACTCAGGAACATTTGGTAACGGAAACGGGAATGATACTCCTTTGGCCGATGATTTCATCTCAAAGAATGTTGTTGAAGGAGAACCAGACAATCCGCGATGGGAAGAAACAACAGATGTTGAGAATGCAAATCTGCTGAACTACATTAAAGCCCAATATTCTAACGGGGCTGTAGCAGGCGATTACGTATTCCTGCGATTAAGCGTTGACAATGTTTCGATGACCGGATCCCAGTTTTTCGGTATCAGCGATGCAACAATGACCAATCCTCCTGAGCTATCCCTGACGGTAGATTCAACAACGGGGATCAAAATCATAAAACCTGAAAGGTTCAGGATTTATCCTAATCCTGCTACCGGCGGCAGGTTCAGGATCGAAACTGACGATATCGTTGCCGGCTGTTGTAACATAGATATTTATACTGCCGAAGGAAAGCTTGTTTTTGCAAAACCGATCGAAGATATTTCAGGAGTAGTAACGGTAAATTTTAAGTCGGGAGTATATATCGTAAGGTTAACTGCAGGCCGCAAAATATATTTTAGTAAATTACTGATTAAATAAAAGATAATCAAATGAAAGGTTTTTTGTTTTTTGTATTTCTTTTCGTCATTTCAGCTTTAGGAGTTGATGCACAGCTTTACCGTCCGAAAAAAGAGGCTGTTCCTGATAAGGTGTTTACGGTTGATTTTTCAAAGGATAAGCCGGGGCTTTACACCGATGATGACGTAAGGAATGATTTCGGGAATATCAAATGGGTGCTCACCAAAGAAAGAGGAGAGATAACAAAAGAGGACGGTCATGGTAACATACTGCGTGTAAGCTATCCGGAAGGGGCAGTGGGACCGCAGGAAGGCGGTATCCAGTTTGTAAGGAAACTGCCCGGCAGCAATGAGTATTACCTCGATTACTACATCAAAGCAGAGGAAGGGTTTGACTTTGGCAAAGGCGGCAAACTTCCGGGACTGACCAGCGGTGGAGACAAGTTTACAGGGGGTATCCATCCTGAAAACGGTGAGGGCTGGAGTGCAAGATACATGTGGGTGAAAGACGGAGGTTTGATCGTTTATCTCTACTATGTCGATATGAAAGGGAAATACGGCGATCAGCTTGTTCTGAAAAATTGTAAACTGAAACCCGGCAAATGGCACCGTCTTACACAGCACATTGTCTTGAACACCGGAAACAAAAAGAACGGAAAAGTTGAAGTGTGGTTCGATGAAAAAAAGGTTGTTGATGAGCGCGGACTGCGTCTTCGGATGAACGGACTGGGCCTGATCGATGCATTCTATTTCTCAACTTTTCACGGAGGGGCAACCCCCGACTGGGCACCGAAAAATGACAGTTTCATGCGCTTTGACAACATAACGGTAAGCAAAGTGGTACCTGACTTTTTGAAATAATTTCATTTCTCCTTCTCTTGTGAGGAGAAGGGGGCAGGGGATGAGGTGAATAAAACCATAAAACCATGAACAAAACATTAAAATACCTGCTTGCAGGACTGCTTTTTACAACAACGCTTTTTGCGCAGGAATCGACGGTAAAGGTGAATCATGAGGGTAAAGAGTTCACTATGCTTAAACATGCCTGGAAAGCACAATGGATAACCCACCCGGGTGAATCAACTCTTGATTTCGGGGTGTTTGTTTTCCGTAAGCATTTTGATCTGCCAGCCGTTCCCGATTCCTTTAAGGTGTATGTTTCTGCAGATAATCGTTATCGATTGTTTGTTAACGGCACTTATGTTTCTCAAGGGCCTGCTTCTGGAGATATCAACAACTACAGATATGAAACACTCGATATTGCACCGCAGCTGAAAGCAGGAAAGAATGTGATAGCTGCCGAGGTGGTGAACTTCGGAGAGTACCGGAAGGCTTCACAGCAAACATTTCAAACTGCATTTATTCTTCAAAGCGACAGGAACTGCCCTGTTGAGATCAATACCGGAGGTACTCCCTGGATTGTGGCAAAAAATTACGGTTACGAACAGATACCTTTTGTCAGTGATTCGCTGAGGGGGTATTATGCTGCCGGTCCATGTGAGCATATCATCGGCGATAAGTTTTTGTGGGGCTGGGAAGAACCGGATTTTGATGACTCAGGTTTTTTGAAACCGAAGGCTGCCACCGTTGAGTTTGCGGTAGGCCGCGGATTCTTGTACGGCAGCACCTGGTATCTTGTTCCGCGTGTCATTCCTCCGATGGAAGAGACCAAACAGCGTTTTGCGTCTGTGGCACGTGCTGAAGGGTTAAAAGCCGATGATTCTTTCATTAAAGGAACAGGGACTCTGACCATTCCTGCCAATACAAAGGCAACGATCCTGCTTGACCATGGCCACCATACCATAGGTCAGCCGGAGATGTTTTTCAGCAAAGGGGATGGCAGCCGGATAAAAATAACTTATACCGAAGCCCTTTACGACAAGGACTGGAAGAAAGGGCACAGAGACGCGATTGAAGGGAAACACATCATGGGATACTACGATATCGTGGAACCTGACGGCGGCGATAACCGCATGTTCAAGCCTCTTGCCCAGCGTACGTACCGCTATGTTCAGATTGACATAGAGACCGGGGAGCAGCCGCTTGAGATAAACGACTACTACGGAGTTTACGTTGCATATCCTTTCGAAGAAAAAGCCTATTTCAGATCTGGTGATGATACCCTGTCGATGATATGGGACGCCTCATGGCTCACGTTGCGCAATTCAGCGGTTGAGAGTTTCATCGATCCTTACTATGAACAGTTACAGTACATCGGCGATACTCGTATCGAGGCTCTTGTTGCCATCTCGGTATCGGGCGATGACAAGTTGATGCGAAAGGCGATCGACCTGTTCGACAAGTCGCGCCTGCCTATGGGATTGACACAAAGCCGCTATCCTTCGTACATAGTTCAGATAATTCCTACATATTCACTTTTGTGGGTGGATATGATCCACGACTACCACATGTACCGCGATGATGATGAGTTTTTGAAGAATTACGTAACGGGAATGAAGGCGGTTCTTGATTGGTGGGAGAGAAAGATCGGCGGTAAGGGCATGCCGACCGGAATGGAATGGTGGAACTTTACCGACTGGGCAAAGGGATATCCTAACGGTATTCCTCCCGGAGCTGATGACGGGTACTCTGCTGCAGTAGCGCTTCAGTATGTTTATGCTTTGCAAAATGCTTCTGAAATGTTTGCCGAATGGGGGATGAATGAGGATGCGGAGCACTTTTCAGAACTTGCAAAGTCGGTAACGGAGGCGACAGTAAAGTGGTGTTACAACAAAGATAGAGGAATGTTTGCCGAAACTCCTGAGCAAAAACTGTACTCGCAGCATACCAACATTCTTGCGATCCTTACTGATGCTGTTCCTGAGGATGAACAGAAAGCTCTGATGCAGAAAATACTTAAAGACACTTATTTGATACAAACCACAATTTATTTCAAGTTCTATCTTTTCGAAGCTCTTGAAAAAGCCGGTTTGGGAGAACTCTACACCGGGCTTCTCGACAACTGGAAAAACCAACTGAAGATGGGATTGACAACATTCGCTGAAACTGATGTTGAACCCCGCTCGGAGTGCCATGCATGGAGCGCAAGTCCCGACTATCATCTTACAAAGATAGTTGCCGGTATCCGGCCCGATGCACCGAATTTTAAAAAGGTGTTGATATCTCCAAACCTTTCATCACTGAACAATGTTGAAGCTGCAATGCCGCATCCGAAAGGATCGATAGAAGTTGATCTGAAAAAGAGAAAAAACAAGCTAACCGGAACAGTAACACTGCCCAACGGCATTCCGGGTACATTTGTCTGGAAAGGGAATGTGATGGAACTGCATCCCGGAACGAATGAAATAAACGTAAAAGCAAAATAACGATGAGAGAACTTACAAAAATACTAATGATCCTGCTTGTTGTCTTTGCGGCATCATGCTCGATCGACAACAGCAAAAAAGGAGGCGAAAAAGAAAAATTCATCAATGATCTGATCGGCAAGATGACTCTTGAGGAGAAGATCGGACAGTTGTCACTGTTCTCGGCAGGCATCGATCCAACAGTGCCTGTTTCAAACCCGAAGTATGCCGATGATATCAAGGCCGGACGCGTAGGGGCTGTTTTTGCAGCTTTTACCACACGTGATATTGAGCGGCTGCAAAAAATGGCCGTTGAGGAGTCACGTCTCGGCATACCTATGCTTTTCGGGTATGATGTCATTCACGGTTTTAAAACTATCTTTCCTATGCCTTTGGCAGAAACAGCTTCATGGAATCCAGATCTGATCAGGCACACAGCCCGAATTGCTGCCGATGAGGCATCGGCAACAGGTGTCAACTGGTTTTTTGCCCCGATGGTTGATGTAACCCACGAACCCCGCTGGGGCCGCGGAGTGGAAGGATCGGGTGAAGATCCTTACCTTGCAAGTGTAGTGGCAGTGGCCCGGGTAAAAGGTTACCAGGGCGATGATCTGAAGGATGTCAGTACGGTTGCTGCATGTCCCAAGCATTTTGCCGGATATGGCTTTGTTGAGGCGGGGAAAGAGTACGCACCTGTAGATGTATCAGAAGGCCGCTTACGCAATCTGATTCTACCGCCATTTAAGGCTGCCATTGATGCCGGAGCGCTGACGATGATGTCGGCTTTTAACGATGTGAACGGGGTTCCTGCTGCTGCAAACAAATTCCTGATGACTGACATCCTGCGAGGCGAGTGGAATTACAACGGTTTTGTGGTTAGTGACTTCGGTTCTATCGACAGTCTTGTGGTGCAGGGGTATGCCGAAAATAACAAGCAGACGGCAGAGCTTGCTTTCAATGCCGGAGGTGATATTGATATGGAGTCTTCATCGTATAAGGATAATATTCCTGCTCTTGTTAAAGAAGGAAAGATCGACATCAGAGATATTGACCGCGCTGTTCGAAATGTTTTAAACGTAAAATGGGAGCTCGGGTTGTTCAAAGATCCGTACAAGTACATTGATAAAACAAGAGAGAAAACCAGGATGCTGACGAAACAAAATCTTGAAACAGCCCGCCAGATGGCTTGGGAGTCATTCGTTCTTCTAAAAAACAATAACAGAGTACTCCCTCTCGATCTTAAAAAATACCGTTCTATCGCATTGATAGGCCCCCTGGCAGATAACCAGGCCGATTACATGGGCACGTGGATAGCACAGGGAGATACGTTTAATGTGGTTACCCTTAAGCAGGGTCTCGAAAAACAACTGCCTTCAGGGATCAGGTTGAATTATGCCAAGGGCTGCAATATTGAAGGTGATGACTGTTCCGGTTTCAGCGAGGCAATAAACGCTGCACGAAGAAGCGACATCATACTGCTTGCCATAGGTGAAAAGGGGAATATGAGCGGGGAGTCAGGCAGCCGCGGTGATATTACTATTCCGGGGGTTCAGTCAGAGCTGCTGTACGAATTGAGCAAACTTGACAAACCTGTGGTTTTGTTGCTGTCGAACGGAAGGCCGCTGGCAATCGAAAAAGAGGTTGCAGCTTCTGATGCGGTTCTTGTAACATGGATACCCGGAACAGCCGGAGGAGATGCAGTTGCTGATGTGCTTCTCGGGCAATACAATCCCTCGGGAAAACTGCCTGTTACATTCCCGCGTTCGGTTTCACAGGTGCCGATTTACTACAATCACCTGCCGTCGAACAGACCGGGCGACCCGTCGAACAGATATTCATGCAGCTACATCGACATCCCTTTCACACCTCTTTATCCTTTCGGATACGGATTGAGTTACACAACTTTTAAGTACAGTGATTTGAAACTTGACAGAAAAGAGGGGGGAGAGAATGACATTGTGAAAGTATCTGTAAAAGTTAAAAATACCGGGGATTTTGACGGCGAGGAAGTTGTTCAGCTTTACATCAGGGATGTAGCTGCAAGCCTGATCAGGCCGGTAAAAGAGTTAAAAGCATTCAAAAAAGTTTTCATAAAAAAAGGAGAAGAAAAAACAATAACGTTTGAACTAAAGCCTGAAAGGGATTTTGCATTTTACCGTGCCGATATGACCTATGGAACAGAGCCGGGCAGATTTCTGATATTCGCAGGTACAAACTCGCAGGATGTTCTGAAGGAAGAGTATTTGTTAAAAGAGTAACCATAGAAAGGATATAATTATCAGATATGAAGAAAAATATTGATACATTCAAAAGACTAAGAGGAAGCAGAGAGAACTTTAAAAGCATAGATATGGTCAGCAAACTCACTAAGAAATGGGGAGGTAAAAACTACATAAACACTGTTCTGCTCTTTTTTATAGCTGCTCTGTCTATGTCATGTTCACAAGGAGAAAGCAATTCAAAAAAGATATCAGAAAGAGACAGCCTTGTTAATGCCGTGTTTTCGATCGCAGATAAACAACTGAGAATACTTGTTGACAGTGCCGAAGCTCATGTTCCGCTTTGGATGCCGAGAACGCTCAGAAGTGACGGAAGGATCGTTTTTGTTCCGAAAGAAGACTGGACAAGCGGTTTCTTCCCGGGGTCGCTTTGGTATATGTATGAGTACACGGGAAATGATTTCTGGAAACAGAAAGCAGAAAAATTCACCGAAGCCCTTGATTCGATACAGTACATTAAATGGAATCACGATGTGGGTTTCATGGTTGGCGACAGCTATGGCAATGGTTACCGCCTCACCCAAAAGTCGGAGTACAAGAATGTGATCGTAGAGGCAGCAAAGTCATTGAGTACACGTTACCGCCCTGTTGCAAAAGTTATTCAGTCATGGGATACCAATGCAGGCTGGATTGCCGAAAAAGGGTGGGATATGCCCGTTATCATCGACAACATGATGAACCTTGATCTGCTATTTGAAGCTGCACGGCTTTCAGGTGATTCAAGTTTCATCGACATTGCTGTCAACCATAGCTACACAACCATCAAAAATCATTTCCGCCCCGATTACAGCAGTTACCATGTTATCGATTACGATCACAAAACAGGCAGAGTGCTGCATAAAAATACAGGCCAGGGTTATGCCGACGAATCCGCCTGGGCAAGGGGACAGGCCTGGGGATTGTACGGCTTTACAGAAACGTACGAAAATACCCAAAACAAAGATTTTCTGGTGCAGGCAAAGCACATTGCAGATTTCATAATGAACAATCCAAAGATTCCGGATGACAACATTCCTTACTGGGATTATGACGCACCGGATATTCCTAATGCCCCTAGAGACGCTTCGGCAGCTGCCATTACTGCCTCGGCCTTGCTTGAATTGCAGAAGTATGCTCCCGAAAAAAGAGAAGCCTACATAAGTTATGCCGAAAAAATACTGAAAACGTTGTCAACCCATGAATATCTTGCACGCCCTGGAGAGAACGGAGGGTTCCTGCTTACTCACTCTGTAGGGAATATCCATACCGGCGAGGATGTTAACAATGCGCTTAACTATGCCGATTACTATTTTTTAGAAGCGTTGATACGTTTGAAAAATTTAAAATAATTAACTTGCCAAACCCAAATACCTGAGAAATTGAAAAAGAAAGTCACAATCCATGACCTTGCCCGGATGCTGAATATCGACAGCTCAACTGTATCGCGAGCTTTGAATGACAGTCCTCGTGTGGGGATCGAGACAAAAAAGAGAGTGTTAGATCTTGCCAAAGAGGTGGGGTATCAGCGTAATTTGCTTGCATCAAATTTACGTACAAGCAAATCCATGACAATAGGCGTTGTCGTTCCCTTCATATCGAGGCATTTTTTCTCGGAGGCAATTGATGGTATTGAGCAGGCTGCTTACGAGAAAAATTACAGGGTGATCATTGCGCAAACCAATGATGATTTTGAGAAGGAAAGGAAAATCATAAATGGTATGTACATGAACCGGATTGATGGCTTGTTGCTCTCTCCGACACTTAATACTCAAAGCGGAACTCATCTTGATGTTTTTATTGATAATGAGATCCCGGTTGTGCTGTTCGACCGTTATTATGATAATGCCCGGATCAATATTGTTCGACTTGAGGATCGTTATGCTGCCTATTCCGCTACTCGCCATTTGATCGAAAACGGATGCCTGGACCTTGTTCACCTCACAGGAAATCTTGATGCTGCTATTTATCAGCAGCGTTTGCAGGGATTTAAGGATGCTCTTATTGAAGCCGGAATGGAGTTTTCAAAAGATAGGGTGTATACCATTCCTTTACTGCCCGAACATGCTGTTGCATGGATTGAGAAGATTTTGAAAGAAAATAAAATACCCGATGGAATAGTATGTGTGAACGATGTTACAGCTCTCGGGATAATGAAATATCTTGATGAGAATACCTCTTTGAAGGTTCCTGATGACATTGCAATTACAGGTTTTAGTAATGAACCGGCTTCCAGTATTATTAAGCCCGGTCTCACTACTGTGGACCAACACAGTTTTGAAATGGGCAGAATGGCTGCCCGGATGTTATTGAATTCAATAGAGAACAAAGAAGATTTTCTTTCAAGGCAAACTGTTGTTGTCAAATCAAGTCTTCTTGTCAGAGGCTCATCAATAAAGAGTGAATTAGGGTTGCATAAAGGAGGTAAAACAATAAGACAAGAACAGGGAACGATCAAGGGATAAAAAATTATCAGATCGCTTGCATTTTATTCTGAATGTGTTTGAATCGCCTTTAAGGCTCTACGGCTTTTTCATTATCCATCCGATAACTTTTTTTGCAACCTCTTCACGGTTTGTTTCATTGTGAAG
>JAOZOF010000014.1:23580-32067 GCA_029933425.1 Marinilabiliaceae bacterium | reverse complement strand
ACTACAACAAAAAGTATGGTGGCATTACCTGTTTCACTGCATCGATATGGCATTTCGAAGATGAGATATATGAAATTGAGGCTATGGGTCCGCAGGAAAGAATTGAACCTGGTCAATCGATATCGTATACTGAAGAGTGGTATCTTATTGACTATCCTTTCCCAAAAAACAGAAAACCGGATATCAGTACCATGAAAGAGACTATAAGTGAATTTTATTAAATCTGTCCTGCAGAAAGGGGCTGTAAGTTGGAAATAAACCTTCTCGCAGAAATGTTGCCAATAGGGTTCAACCCATCGTTCTATTACACTTTCATTAATAAACCCTCTTTAGAAGTAACATTCTAACTATCTTTCTGAGGATGTACATTGCCTTCACAATAACAAACGCTTAACTGATCTTCTGCATCCCTGTAATTATTTTGGGATATGAGTATTAATCAATGTTGTTGATCAATGAATTAAAACATACAGCACCCCATTTTTACGTTCAACCAGTTTAAGATCTTGATTCTTTATTCCGATATTCTTTCGGAGAAACGCCAAACTGCTGTTTAAAACACTTGGTAAAATATGACGGACTGGCAAATCCGACATCGTAAAGGATCTCCGATATTGAAAAGTCGGTTTTTTCAAGCATCTGTGCAGCTCTTCTCAGTCTTATACTGTTTATAAATTGTACCACACTTAAACCCGTAAGGTTTTTTATTTTTCTATAACAATTATCGTGACTAAGTCCTAAAGACTTACTAAGATGATTAACAGAATATTCATTGTTTGAGATATTTTCCTCAATGAACCCGATTGCCTTTCTTAATAATTGTTCATCCAGAGAGGTAGGTGCAATATTAGAAGGTTCAAGATCCAGATTCCGTATTTTTTTTCTCAGGTTATTACGCTGTTCGATCAGATTCTGTATTCGTGTTTTTAAAAGCCGTATACTAAAAGGTTTAACAATATAATCATCTGCACCTTTTTCATAGCCTTCGATCTGATATTCAACACTGGTTCTTGCAGTCAGAAGGATTACCGGTATATGAGATGTTTTCAGATCTGACTTAATTTTTTTACAAAATTGTATTCCGTCCATTCCCGGTAACATAATATCACAAACGATGAGGGAGACATCTTTTTTCTGAGCAACTGCATATGCATCTTCTGCATTATCAAAATCAAGAATATTATATCGTTCCGACAAATTTTCTGTTATATAATGCCGGATATCATCATTGTCATCAATTATTAATAAGGACAGCCTCCCTTGTACCGGTGGATGATCTTCAGACTCTTCGTGTTTGTCATCCTCATTGTCGTTGATTTCCGGACTGTCGGGAATGTCAGATACGATCTCTTCCGGCCGGAAATGACCGGATCCCTTTTTGAAATCAATTATAAATTCACTGCCTTTCCCTTTATGACTAACCACTCTGATCGTACCTTTGTGCAGTTCGACAATACGCTTTGCAATAGAAAGGCCGATACCTGACCCTCCTCCCATATTATGATTGTGTGACTGATAAAATCTGTCGAAAATATTAGGCAGGTCTTTTTTATCAATTCCTGCTCCGTTATCTTTGATCTTTATGCTTATCTGATCTTCTTTCTCTTCAACGGTAACCAAAATATATCCTCCGGATTTCGTGAACCGTATGGCATTGGATAACAGATTGAAAATGGTTTTCTGCAACAGATCCTCATCTGCCCAAAGTTGAATATTCTGGGTTTTGGAGAGGTACTGCAATGAAATATTTTTCTTATCAACTTTTCCTTCAAACTGCCCAAGTATCTGTAACATGAACTCATTAAGATTATTTTTCCGGGCCTTCAGCTCCATTTTATTTTTCTCTATTTTTCGAATATCCAGTAGATTATTTACTAGCTGAAGTAAAAGATTTGCATTTTTCCGCATTAAACTCAATTGATGATACAGATAGGTTCCTTTCTTTTCTTTTCTCAGAATATTTTCGATCGGATCCAGGATCAACGTTAAAGGAGTTCTGAGTTCATGAGAGATGTTGGTGAAAAAAGTTAGTTTAAGTTCATGTAACTTATCGCTTTGTTCTTTTTTTATTTTTTCTATTTTAAGTGCATTATGCATTCTGATACGGAAACGAACTAAAATAAAGATCCCGATCCCTGTCAAAAGGATTATCAAAACATATCCGGCATAAGCCCAGGAGGTCTTCCACCATGGAGCAAGTATCACGATATGCAGTTTCCGGATATCCGGGTTCCACACATTATCATTATTTGCCGCTTTAACATTAAAAACATATTCTCCGGACGGCAGATTTGTATAGTAGACCGATGTTGCCGCTCCGGTTCGTTTGTTCCAGTCGCTATCAAAATTTTCCAGTTTATAATATATTTGGTTATTATCCTGATCAGTGTATGATAAAGCAGTAATATCAATTGAAAAGGCTTTACTTGAATATGGTAAAATGAGGGTATCTGTATAATTGATCACCTTGTTCAGTACAACTATACCGCCTATTTGATCTCCCGGTGATACAATTTTATTAAGTATTCGTAGTTTGGATAATACAATTTCCGGATAAAATTTATTTTTCTTTAACCTTGAGGGGTTAAAAATAAAAACCCCCTTATTGGATCCTGATATGATATTATTGTTTTCATTGTCATATAATAGTGTATAAAAGATATTTTCTTTATGAAAGTTCTTTATTTTTTCTGTACGTCTGTTAAACCTGAATAGTCCTTGATAAGTGGCGATCCATATATTTTTCCGGGAATCTTCGGTAAAATCAAAGCAAACTTTATTTTTTAACAATGAAAATATCTCACAGGAATCCTTCCGGGTATTATAATTTCTCAATATGCCGTTTTCATTACTTATCCATAATATTTTCCCGGAATCCAAAAAAAGTTTTCTGATCCCGGGAGCTTTCCCGTTAAGTTTTATTTTATCATTTATAATCTGAATATCGATCATCTGTCCCGTATTGTCGGTAATGGCCTTGAATAATCCAGTGTACTCACTAGCTATCCACAAAACATTATTGTCATCCGGAATGATTGAACGTATTTCCGCATTTTCAAAACCATATCTTTTGGAATATTCTTTGAAATAATTAAAATATCTGAGTACAGGGGATCCGTTATTGCTGAACCGGATACTGAAAACTCCATGTGTAATGGTTCCTACCCATATTACTCCATGCTTGTCTTTTATGATAGAATAAATTCTGTCGTTCCTCATCAGGGAGGAATAAAGCCACTGTTGATAAAGGGGCTGCATATCAGGATAGGAAAATGCTTTCAGGCCATGCCCCCAGGTCCCTGCCCAAAGAATGTTGTTTTTCTTGTCAAAATAAATACTTGACATAATATTAACAGCCTTGAACCTGACAAACTCATCAAAATATGATTCTCCGGTTTTGTAAAGACATATTCCGCTTCCATGGGTTCCCAGAATATATTTCCCCGGTGCCGCTTTTTCAACACACATAACTATATTTTCAGACAGATCATTGGCTTTTCCTCTGTTGGGAATATTCATAAACTGCTGATCCCTTATATTCATTACATTGACACCTCCGTTCCAGGTTCCGATCCAGAGATTGTCATAACGACCGATGTAAAGAGACAAAATTTTATTGATGTTGATCGTACTTGCATTGGTCGGAACATTTATAAAATGTTTCATCTCCATTGTCTTGTTCCTGAATTTAAGTGCATACAAGCCATCTTCCTGCGTTCCTATCCAGATCGTTCCCCAACGGTCTTTAACAATAGCACGTACCACATTATTCGAAAGGGAATAGTCGGTAGGTATCTCCAGAAAAAAATTACCATATCCCTTTTTAATGTCATATATACATAAACCATTTTCCGTTCCGATAAACAAACTGTCACTGTATGTTTTCAATGACCATATTGTTTTTGAAGGAAGTGGTATGTCAGAAGGACTTACCTGCTGAAAAGCTGATGCATTCAAAGGCAATGAAAAAAGTCCTTTGTATCTCGTACCTATCCATATTTTTTCTTTTGATGTGCAAATGGCATTGATCTCACTGTTTTCTACACCCGGATATTTGATACATGAGAGAGAAGCACCATTATGAAAATGAAGCAATGAATCAACCGGGATGGAAAGAAGCCCTTCCTTCATGGTTCCGATCCAGATCCTGCCACAACTATCGTTATGCAAAGAAAGGACCTGAGGATGGATAGTATCTGATAAATTGGTTAAAATTATTTTCTGAAATTTTTCTTTTTCTTTACAAAAAAGGGAAAGACCTCCTTGTTGTGAACCTATTAATATTAATGAGGGAGAAATGGGAAGGATTGCCTTAATGATGCCAAAATTCATGAGGTTACTGTCATGCCTGATCATGACGGTTTTTCCGTCATATACGTTTAGAGCATTAGTGCCAAAATACATAAATCCTTCACTGTCCTGGACAATAGAATTTACAATATCAAGAGATAACCCTTCTTTGGTTGTGATTTTTTCAAACTTATACTCGCCAAAGGTTACCAGATTGATAAGAGTAAGAAAAAAAAACAGAACCACTTTTTTCATGTGCAAAAGGATTGATTTTCCTGTTTTATCCAATTAAAAATACAAATAAATTCATGCAATTCTTCCTTTCTCCGAAAATATTCAATCATTTGCCGATTTTGTTATAATGCGCCCGAAAACGTTGCTGAAATCCATCAAAATGTAATACCGGTTTATATTATTCAGCTTTTACTTTACATCATTATCAATTAACAGTTTTTATTAACCTGAAAAAACAAATCTCTATGAAGAATTTTTTTGTATTAAGCATGTTTGCAATTCTTCTCCTGTTATCAGGATTAAATGAATTGTATGCACAGCAAAGAAGTGTGTCAGGGAGTGTAAAGGATGAGAGCGGGAATCCTATTCCCGGAACCACTGTTGTGGTAAAAGGTACGTCAATCGGCGTAATTACCAACACAGATGGCAAGTTTGTCATTAACATTCCCGATGAAAATGCGATCCTTCAGTTTTCCTTTATAGGAATGAAGTATCAGGAAGTTCCTGTTAATGGTTCCAAAACCATTGATGTAATTATGCAAGATGATGTGATCGGGCTCGATGAAGTGGTTACTGTGGGTTATGGAACAGCCAAAAAATCTGATCTGACAGGGACCGTCGCGAGTATCCGGGTAGATGAAAAAAAAGATCTGCCCAACGCAAACATCCTTCAGACACTTCAGGGTGAGATACCGGGAGTGAATATCGGAGCAATAGACCGGCCCGGTCAGAGTCCCTCCTTGTCCATACGGGGACAGAATTCTATTTCCGCATCAAACTATCCTTTAATTGTTCTTGACGGGATCATTTACAATGGTAGTCTTACAGACATTAATATCAATGATGTTGCAAAAATAGATGTCTTAAAAGATGCCAGTGCCAGTGCTGTTTATGGTGCAAGGTCTGCAAACGGTGTTCTTTTGATAACAACTAAAAAAGGGAAGATAGGAAAACCCCGGTTATCATTTAGCATGAAACAAGGCGTCAGCACTATTGCCAAAAAAATACAAATGATGGACGGAGAGCAATATCAACAGAAAATTCTGGATTACAGATCTGCTGCAGGCCTGGAATCCGATCCGGCAAAGATAGAACAATACATGGATGAAAAAGAGGTTGAAAACATGCGGGCCGGTAAAGAGACCGATTGGCTCGATGTTGCTACCCGAAATGGTTATTATCAGGAATACCAATTGGGGGCTTCCGGTGCAACTGAACGAACCAACTATTATATGTCCGGTTCATATCTCAACCAGAAAGGGTTGGCATTGGGAGATCAGTTCGGAAGATATACCTTGAAGTTAAATATTCAGAATAAAATAACCAATTGGTTTACGGTGGGTGTAAACTCATCTTTTTCAACACGTGATTATTCAGGGTTTGCCGCAGAAATGACCCATGCGGCCTATAACAGCCCCTACGGAAGATTCTGGAAAGACAATATCGAGGGCGGAGAATATGATTTCTGGCCTCACGATGATAAAATGGCAAGACATCCATTGCTCCCTCTGAATGTTGATAATAAGTCGATCGCAAATAATTTATGGTTCCTGGGATCGGGTATTATTGATTTCCCGTTCATAAAAGGACTTAAATATACTTTTAATTACGGCTATAATTACAGATGGAATAAAGAGTATACGTTTTACGGTTTAAACACGATCGAAGGACTTAATGTTAACGGGAGGGCTACAAGGTACCATGGGATAGCATCATCCTGGACAATGAACAACATTCTGAATTATTACAGAACTTTCGGAAATAACCATACCGTTTCCGCTACTCTGCTTTACAGCCGGGAACACAGAGGTACTGAATACTCATCAATTCGTGGAGACGGCTTCTCCGACAAAACGCTGGGTTATAATAATGTGTCGCTTGCAGAAACCCAAATAATCGGCAGCGGAGCGGGACAGGATGATCTGGTATCCTATATGGCCCGTGCAAACTACAAGTTCAAGAACAGGTACATGGCAACATTTACTTACAGAAGAGATGGATATTCAGGATTCGGGACCAACAAAAAATACGGGGATTTCCCATCTATGGCTCTGGCCTGGGTCGCTTCTCAGGAAAATTTCATGAGCAATATCTCTTGGTTAAGTTATCTGAAGATCAGAGCATCTTACGGTTTGAACGGAAACCAGGCGATCGGCAGGTATGCAACACTGGCAAGGATAGGAAATATTAAGTATCTGTTTGGCGATGGCGGGAATACAGTTTTCGGAACCTATCTGGCCACAATGGCAAATGATGACCTGGGATGGGAATCAACCGCTGCAACCAACATCGGTATGGATTTTTCAATATTAAATGATCGTGTAGGCGGTAATATCAATTATTACAACTCCAATACCTATGATCTTATCTTAAATCGAAGCATCCCTCAAATGACCGGGTTCGGTTCGATAAAAACAAACATAGGTAAAGTACATAACGAAGGGGTTGAACTTGCTTTAAATACAATTCCTGTAAAAAGTAATGCTTTTCAGTGGGATCTGGGATTTACCTTCGCACTCAACCGGAATAAGATCAAAAGTTTATATGGTCTCGACCTGGATGGCGACGGTGAAGAAGATGATGACCTGGGAAACCGTTGGTTTATCGGAAAATCGCTCGGAGCCGTTTATGATTACACCACCAATGGGATCTATCAATTGAATGAAGATATTCCGTTTGATAAATATAAACCCGGCATGGTCAGGATCGTTGATATCGCAGGCCGGGATGACAACGGGAATATTGTTATGGAACCTGACGGGGAGATCACGCCGGATGACCGTTCCATCATAGGGTACAGTAAACCGAATTACCGCTTTAGCATTAAAAACAACCTGAAGTTCAAAAATCTTAACTTATATATCTTTCTTTACTCCATTCAGGGAGGCGGGAAAAATAACTGGTACATAGGAAACAATGCACGTATGAACAATCCGAATGCATGGTTTCCGAACAGATTGAACATGCCGGTAGCCATTGATTACTGGACACCCGAAAATCCCAGTGAAAAATATCCTATAATCAATTATCGGCCTCCGCGGGGCCACGGATTTTATGAAAAAAGGAGTTTTGTCCGCATACAGGATGTCTCTCTTTCCTATTCATTTGATCACCTGGTAAATAATCTTGGCATAAGTACACTGAATTTATATGTCAATGTCAGGAATCTTTACACTTTCACGCAATGGACCGGATTCGATCCTGAAGTAGGATCAACACTGGGAGGAATGCCGATGCCCAGGACATTTATGATTGGATTGGATATGACTTTTTAATTTTTTAAAAGCACAAAGAGATGAAAAAATATAATACAATACTTAAATTATTTGCACTGTTTTTCTTCTTTGGGGGAATGGCAGGCTGCAATGATGACTTTCTACAGGAAAAACCCCTTGACTTCTTAAGTCCTGAGAATGTTTTCACAACAAAAGAAGGATTTGAATCTGCGATTATCGGACTGCATGCAAATTTAAGGAATAAAATTTGGGGAGTTACTGACGGGCAAAAATGGTTTGTCTTGAAAGGAGCGTACGGAAGCGATTACGGCTATGAACCCAGGAACTTTACAGGAGGTTTGCGGAATGATTATAGTTTGATCACATCACAGGACGGGCAGGCATCTATGTGGTGGAACGCCTGTTATGGCCTGATAAAAGATGCAAACGTGATCATTACACGGGCCGGTATGCCTCCGGCAGACGGCATTAGCCAGGAAGATAAGGATGTGTTTGTCGGCAGGGCAAAGTTTTTCAGGGCTTTTGCATACCGGATCCTTGTCCAGCTTTACGGAGGAGTTCCTATCATTGACGAAGAAATAACAGGTGTCAAGCTCGACTTTGTCAGAAATACCAAAGAAGAGGTATATCAATTCATTATTGATGACCTCGAATTTGCAAGTAAGCACATCCCTGCTGATCCGGAACTTGACGGAATGGTCAGCAAAGCCGCCGCAGACCATCTTCT
>JAOZOF010000014.1:18020-23480 GCA_029933425.1 Marinilabiliaceae bacterium | reverse complement strand
GGTCGTGGCGTTGCCTGGTGCCGTACAACACATTATGTAAATCAGACGATCTGGGAGGAAGACTGGAACGACATGAGGAACTCGGAAGCAAATATCCAAAGGACCTTTTATTATAACAATCCTTCTTCAGCATATTATGGACAAGAGGTAACATCGCTTTTTGATGAATCAGACACGTTGTTATATCTATACCCCTATTTCAGAAAAGTATCCCATCCCGAAGGATATCCTGATGATATGAACAATACGGGACGAATATGGAGGGATCTTTATGTTATGAGACTTGCAGAGACATACCTTTTACGGGCCGAAGCAAAGCTTGGTAAAGGGGATAAAGACGGTGCCGCTGACGATATCAACATAGTAAGAGCCAGAGCACATGCCACACCCGTTGATCCGGCGAATGTTACCATTGATTATATTCTTGATGAACGGGCCCGCGAACTGGTTACGGAAGAATTCCGGACCCTTACCCTGATGAGACTTGGGAAATTATACGAAAGAGTTAAGAAATATAATCCCATTGCAGGTCCCACAATTAAACCTTATAATAACCTCTGGCCTATCCCGCAAAGTGAAATAGACCGGAATTTCGGTGCAGAACTGGTACAAAATCCCGGTTATTAAAAGAACAGGTTTAAAGTTTATTATCATTTTATTATTAGGTTAATATTCGGAAGAGAAAGGTTCTTTCTCTTCCGGGCCTGATAATTTAACACCTTGATAAACCATGAGTAAAGTTTCCACCTTGATAACGTGTGCCTTTTTGTTAATACCGGGCATCTTGTCTGCTCAATCCATATCCTCACAATCTGACCGTTATGCTAAGATCGGAAATCAGGCAGCAAATATCCGGTCTCATCTGCTTGAAGAAAAACTTCCGCCGGTATTACAGGATATCTTTCTGCCCGGAATGAAAAAGAAAAAAGCAGATTTTGTTCCTATCCATATTATGGACACCCCTGATGAATTGCAGCAGGAACTCATCAGAATGAGAAAAAAATATCTTCCGTTCCTGAATAACTATGCACCCAAAATGCAGGAGACCAGGGAAAGGCTCTATTTGAAAAGATTCAACTGGAGGATTGAAACACCGGAGGACCGGAAATATTTTGACAGCACTCTGAAAGGAAAAGGAAACTGGATCATGGTAAATATTCCCCATTACGGTCCACCGGTCGGCCGGAAAACCACTTTTTATTATAAGGAGTTCAAGCTCACCCACGGCATGTTGAATTATGACTGCCAGTTTATTTGCTTTAAAGGAGTGGATTACAGAGCAAAAATATTTTTAAATGATGTTTTGGTTGGCGAACACGAAGGATTTTTTGCTCCTTTCGAATGCAATATAACCGACTACGTGACACCGGGTATCAACAGATTGCTTATTCAGGTTGAAAACGATTATACAACCCACGGGTCGGCCGGAGAAGACGGGAAGGTGAAAATGGGAGAGAAGATCTATGCGGTTGGAGGACTGGGCTGG
This sequence comes from Marinilabiliaceae bacterium, assembly GCA_029933425.1. Classification (GTDB taxonomy): domain Bacteria; phylum Bacteroidota; class Bacteroidia; order Bacteroidales; family Marinilabiliaceae; genus JAADEM01. The sequence continues at coordinate 21,994 of JAOZOF010000014.1, read as the reverse complement.
GATAACCCCGAGGTGGGCTGGCACATTTGCCCGCCCGGCATGGGAATTTATCAGGATTGCTACATAGAAGCCCGTAATACGCTTCATATTCATGATGTTTTTATTCGTCCTTTAGTGGAAAAAGATTCTGTTGATGTTTTCATTGAAATAAACAATGAATCTCCCGAAAAAAAAGATATAAGACTGCTATTGGATCTTTATGGTCAGAATTTTAAGGACACGATCCTGCAGAACATAGAGTATATACCATCCACGATTCATGTGCCCGGCGTGGGCGATCTGGCAAAACCGACAGACTGGCAACGTAAGCGCCTTGCTATGGGATACGGGATCAATTATCTCCGGTTCAGGCTTCCCCTGCCTTCACCACGACTGTGGAACAATGATACTCCTTATTTGTACCAGCTTCAAACCCGGCTGTTTGATAATGATGACAATCTGATGGATACGAAAGCCACTCCTTTCGGCATGAGATCGTTTCGTCAGGACACCCTCTCATACCCCAAAGGCCGCTTTTACCTCAATGGGGAAAAAATCCGTCTCAGGGGAGCAAACACGATGGGGTTTTTACAAAACGACGTAAAAAATAAAAACCGTGATCAGCTTATTGACGATATTCTTTTGGCTAAGATCTGTCATCTTAACTTTTTACGTCTCACACAACGACCTGTACAGCCCGAGATCTACGAATATTGTGATAAACTGGGCATGATGTTACAAACCGACCTGCCCCTGTTCGGTACGGTGCGTCCTCATTTGTTTCCGGAAGCGTTAAAACAGGCAGGAGAAATGGAACGCCTTGTTCGTAATCATCCCAGTAATATTCTGATCACCTATATTAACGAACGGTTTCCGAACGGAGAAGGAAAGCCGCAACGCAGTATATCGAGAGCCGAAGACTATTCACTCTTTTTCAAAGCAAACGATCAGATCGTTCATTTCTGGAATCCGGACAGGGTCATCAAAGCATGTGACGGCGATTACGATCCGCCTGCTCCGGGGATGCCTGACAATCATTGTTACAACGGCTGGTATAACGGACATGGTCTCGAACTGGGCGATCTGCATAAAGGATACTGGCAAAAGGTAAAACCCGGATGGTTTTACGGCTGCGGAGAGTTTGGATCCGAAGCCCTGGACAACTATGAAACAATCCTGAAACACTGGCCCAAAGAATGGCTACCAAAGGACCTCTCTGCCCCCTGGAAACCCGACAAAGTGGTAAAATCGCAAACTTACAGGTTTCACTATATGTGGTACCCCACCCCGTCCACCCTTCCGGAGTGGATAGAGGCCAGCCAGGATCACCAGGCATGGGTTACCCGTCTTACAACAGAAGCTTTCCGTAGGGATACCAATATGATGTCATTTGCCATTCATCTGTTCATTGACGCCTGGCCCGCCGGATGGATGAAAGCCATTATGGATGTGGATAGAACCCCAAAAAAGGCTTTTTTCACATACCGCAATGCACTGGCTCCCGTTATGGTAAACCTGCGTACCGACCGGTATAAATTCTTCACAGGTGAAGAAATACAGGTGGAAGCCTGGCTCTGCAACGATCTGAACACGATACCGGAAAACAATACCCTGAAATGGCAACTGGAAAAGAAAGGAAAAATATTGTGTTCTGCGCAGTCTTCCCCAAATTTCCCTTTGAACAGTTCCATGTTCCAGGGATATATAAAATTTTCAGCTCCGAAAGTATCAAAACGAACAGACTACCGGTTACGGCTGGCCTTGTTCGATGCTGAAGGGAAAGGGGTATCCGAATCGCTGATAGATCTGGAAGTATTCCCGGATCCCCGGGTCAGACAAAATAAAGCGGTCTTTACCCCGCCTACCAGTGAAAAAGCAAAACAACTTCTCACCGAATTAAAGATAAAACGTCGCACAGATCCGGAGGTCGCGGATATTATCCTGATAGATAATTTCAATTATTATAAAAGTCATGCAGAAGAACTGGATCGATGGGTGGAAGAAGGAAAAATACTGATATTCCTGGAACTTCCACCGGGAGAATATAAGATTGGAGAGAGCCGGATATCCGTTGAAAAAACGATCATGGGACGATATTACTTCGTTTCCCCCATGACCGGCCATCCCTTGGTAAAAGATGCAGAACCATTCGATTTCAGGTTCTGGTACAATGAGGCTGCCGGAAGAGTGACCCCTTTTCTGGGATCATTCCTGGAAACAGGTCCCAAGTGGTCGCCCGTACTGAAAACAGGGAAGACGACCTGGACAAACGATGGCGGGGTTTATTATGCTGCCGCAGAAATGAAAAAAGGCAAAGGTGCCTACAGGATATGCCAGCTTCAGTTGACGAAAAGGACAACATCAAACCCGACTGCCCGTAGTTTTGCATACAGACTGCTTGGCGTTGAATGATACAGTTTGCAATATATTTTATATAATTATCTCGGATAGATACAATCTCACCTATCCCTAACGACCAGAAAAACCATGATGACGAAAGACCTTTCTAACCGCCTGGACTTTCTGCTGCTCACAGTAAGTCTGAACCTGCCGGCACGATGGCCTAACAAGGGCTTCACCATAAAATCGTTATCCCGGGTTAGCACTTGATTAATACTTTTGTCTTTAAACCGGATGATTATCAGTTGTTCAGTATTAAGGGGTTTCTCTGAAAGGATCATTTCACAAAAGCTTTTACAACCATTACCGGGATCAATTCTCATTCCACGTCAAACTATAGATTAATTGTCTGAACTCATCGAAGGAGGATAATCTTCAGGAGCACTACCCCAATTTTTGTTCGGGGTTTTACCCATTACAAATTCCAGGGTTCCTCCGTTAACGATATCACTATATCTGATGTAGCTGCGTTTCATCTGTTTTCCATTCAGCACAGCACTTTGGATGTAAATGTTCTCCGAGCTGTTGTTCTTTGCCGTAACGGTAAATTTTCTGTCATTCTTAAGCTTTATCTCCACCTTGTCGAACAAAGGAGAGCCTATCACATAGACTCCGTCGGCAGGATTTACGGGATAGAAGCCTATTGAAGAAAGCACAAACCACGCCGACATCTGTCCACAATCCTCATTGCCGCTCAATCCGTCAGGTTCATCAGTGTACATTGTGTTCAGTATCTTTCGTACCATTGCGGCAGTCTTCCACTGTTTACCGATGTAGTTGTACAGATAAGCAATGTGATGGCTGGGTTCATTGCCGTGGGCATACTGACCTATCAATCCGGAAATATCAGGCGAGGCATTCTCTCCCTTTATTCTCTCTTTTATCATGAATAGTGAATCGAGTTTTACCTCAAATTTCTCAGGTGAACCATGAAGTTTGATCAGGCCTGCCACATCATGAGGTACGAACCACGAATACTGCCAGGCATTACCCTCGGTATATTCATCGGCGCGATGACTTGAATACCGCGGATCGAAAGGAGTCTTCCATTTGCCGTTTGTCAGCTTTCCGCGCATGAACCCTGTTGACGGATCATAGTAATTCTTGTAGTAACCTGCCCTTTTAATGAATACATTGTAGACATCTGTATCACCAATGTCTTTGGCCATCTCTGCTATGCACCAGTCATCGTATGCATATTCCAGACCTTTGGAAACTGATTCGTTTACCTTATCAGCAGGAATATACCCGTATTCTCTGAGCTCTTTCAGGCCTTCACTGTTCTGCATAGCACTTTTTACCATTGCTTTCAGCAGGTCATTTCCGTCAATATTTTTCACAAGCCCCTTTTCCCATGCGTCAGTAATAACAGGTATCGCATGGTAACCTATCATACAGTTCGTTTCGTTACCCACCAATTCCCAAACCGGCAAAAGTCCCCCTTCGCGGTAAATGGCCATAAAAGAGTGGATAAAGTCGTTGACCCTGTCAGGTTGAGTGATAGTAAAAAGCGGATTGTTGGCCCTGAACGTATCCCACAGTGAGAAAACCGTATATCGGGTAAAATCAACGGCCTTGTTCACCTTTCCGTTAAG
>JAOZOF010000014.1:0-17920 GCA_029933425.1 Marinilabiliaceae bacterium | reverse complement strand
TCCTATTTTTATTTCCAAAGGTTCATTGCTGAGACCTTCAAATTGCATTATACCCTGAGCATGTTTATCTTTCAGTTCTTTTCTGTCTGTGATCTCCCCGTTCTTCACTGTTTTGAACATCGTTACCGGTTTGTTGGCATCGATAGCAAAAAATACCCACTGCTCTTTTGCCCAGCCCGATGATTTCCGGTAACCGATGATGCGTGTGTCTGAAACCTGTTTTATGTATGAATCAGTCGCTCTGTCCCAGTTTATGGCATAGCCGAGATCGATTATCAGAGAGATATTATTGCTTTTTGTTGTGTATCTATGGAATCCTGTGCGGGCTGATGCGGTAACTTCAGCCGTTATCCCGTTATTGAGGGAGACTGAATAGTAGCCGGGTGATGCTTTTTCATCATCATGTGAATACCTGCTGAAATAATGTGTTATGAAATTTTTTCCCTGAGCTGTTGTATCAGTCTCCACAACTTTGGTTGTTGGAGTGATAAGAATATCCGACAGGTCTCCTATTCCTGTTCCGCTAAGGCTCATGTGCGTAAAGCCGGCAAGCTGGTTCGATGAGATGTGATAGCCGGAACACCAGTCCCAGCCGGATACTCCATTGTTGGGACTTACCTGAACCATGCCAAACGGTGTTGTTGCTCCGGGGAAAACATGACCGTGCCCTCCGGTCCCGATAAACGGGTCAACAAAGTTGGTCAGTCTTGTTTCTGTTTTTTGTTTTATCGGGTTTTTACAGCTTGTAAAGAAAACAGATAGAATAAAAACAAAAAGTATCAGGAGTGTTTTCATGGTTAAAAGTTTTAATATTTCAATCTTCAGAGTAGGGCAATAAAAAAGCCGGAGAAATATTTGCAAAAACAATAATTTCTCCGGCTATGATCTAATTAGCCATTTTCTCTATCTCTTTCCAAACCACTGCGCTGGCACCAAGAACGGCTATTTTCGCACCGTCAAGCTCTGAAGGCAGGAGTTTTACCTTGTGTGAATAGAGGAAACACATATTCTCTTCCATGTATTTTTTTGTCGGTTTAAAGATCAGGTCTCCGGCCAGAGCCAGTCCGCCAAACAAAAATATTGCCTCAGGACTTGAGAATGCTACAAAGTCGGAGATAGCTTTGCCAAGATATTTTCCTGTGACCTCAAATGCTTCAAGAGCAATTTCATCCCCTTTCAATGCATAGTCGTATATCATTTTTGAGGTGATATTCTCAGGGGCAATATTTCTAAGCTCGCTAGGTGTTCTTGTGTCGGCTATTAGTTCCGAAACTGTTCTAACTATACCTGTTGCCGAGGCATAGGTTTCAAGGCAGCCCTTACGTCCGCAACCACACATTCTGCCATTAGTGTCCATGACCACATGCCCGAGTTCTCCGGCAAAACCGTCATGGCCAAGTACCAGCTCTCCGTTGACGATGATACCGCTGCCAACACCTGTGCCAAGAGTTATCATTATCACATCTTTCATCCCTTTGGCCCCTCCGTACATCAATTCACCCACAACAGCTGAGTTTGCATCATTGGTAAGAACAATAGCAGGATAATCGAAATATTCACGAAGAAGTTTTACAAACGGTACAACATCTCCCCATCCGAGGTTTGCGGCACCCACTATCTCCCCTGTGTAATAATTTGAGCTAGGCGCTCCTATGCCGATACCCATAACCTCTAAATCATCACCTGCTTTTGCAATGGTATCTTTTATGGTTTTTGCCAAAACATCGAGATATTCTTTAACATCAACACTTGTGAGAGTAGGAGTATGGCCTTCTGCCATTATGTTACCTTCTTTATCAACAACACCTATTGCTGTGTTCGTACCTCCTATATCGATACCAACGGATACTTGTTTTTTCATTTCAATTTCGTTTTTTAAATGTTTATTATAACAAATATATGGCTTTTATTTCATTAAAGACACGGAGAAATCATCCCTTGATAAATGTTTAACGATAAAATAATGGTCAGAGGCAAATGGATGAATGGAGCTTTGCCGGTTAAAACATCCTCTTATTGAACAATCCTTTTTGGCGGCTCCCTTTCTGTCCGAAATACCATGAAAGATCAAAGAATGGCAGGATGCCTGCTTTTGAATCCAGTCCGTAGTTCGCAAGTGAAAGATACAACCCTGCCGAGACTGAGAAGTTTTTTGTTACAAATGTTTGTATCGCAGTCTGGTTTTCAAAGGCAAAACCTCCGGTGAAACTTCCGAAAAAGAAATTCATAGAAGTAAAAAAATAAAGATAATCGTAAAATTTATTGTCCAGCCTTGCTCTTGCAAACCCTGTTACCCCTTGACCTGTAAGTGCCGGGCTTCTGTTGGTGAGGAAATGACGTTGAAGTTCATTCAGGGAACTGTCTCCGATGGGAACACTGGCATCGAGACCTGCACTTAAAGTAAGAATTATGTAAGGCTGACGCTGGATACACCCTACATCGTGGTAAAAAGCATAACTAAAAAACACTTCGTTTCTCATCGAGATCACAACAGGGATTTGAGCGAGGGAATCGACATAATCGTAATGCCCGTGGTTCTGAGCCCAGTGAAATCCGGGCGTACCACTGTAAAGCCCGTGCCTTGAAGCGATCTTTAACCGATCGTTCTTCCATCTTTTTTTGATAAAGACATTAGGTGCCCAAAAATCATAAGCTAAAACTGTTCCTATCTCAAGGTCCTGCCTGATACCATAGCGTGAAGGAGTCAACAGGCTTATGTTTCCTGCTTTGACATAAACCGTATTAGCTGTTTCACTGTTCCAGAATATGTCATCCCTTTCGAGACTTTCGGTCGATCCCATTCCCTGAAGGGGATTGAAAGCATTTGTATCCTTGTTCTTCTTTCTTGCTTCTGCCTGTCTTTTTTTTATTTCCCTTTTCGACGTTTTTTTGTTCAGTTTGGGCTTTTTACCGCTTTGAGCTTCCATTCCTGCGGATACCAGAAACAGTGCCAATAAAAGATATATGCCGGACAACTTTACCATAGATAGAAACAGATCATTATGGTAGTATAACAATCAGGATCGCAAATTATTGTGTTTTGTGCCGGTTATTTAAAGTAGTCAGGAACTTAACTGAACTTATCTCTGTTCAAGGAATCATAACTGATTTTTCATAGAACTCCATTTATTCAATCCCTGTAATTGTTGAAATTATGTTCATTTTACCATCGTCAAATTTGAACAGGATCAGGTCAGCTCTTTTACCGGGCTTAATAACTCCCCGATCATTCAGGCCATACAAACCTGCCGGGTTTTTTGAGGCCATATCAATAGATTCGCTTAAGCTACATCCGGTAAATTTCATCATGTTACTAACACCAACCTTTAAAGGAAGTGATGCCCCGGCAAAACAGTTCGCTTTTGGGAACATGATTATTCCCTCTTCGGTTAGTTCAACATCATTCCCATCCCAGACATAATTACCGGGAGGCATTCCTGCAAGCATTGTCATGTCAGATGTAAGGATGGTGCGCTCAACTCCTTTCGCACGTAAAAATACTTTTACCATCTCAGGTCTCAGGTGAAATCCGTCGAGAATGAGGCTGGCCATAAGACGATCATCGGCAAGCTGCATCCACAAAGGATTTTCAAACCGGTTGATACTGTTTGCCATCCCATTGCCCAGGTGGGTAACTGTTTTTGCCCCTGCATCAACTGCCCGCTCAATATCTTCCGCACTTCCGTTATGATGCCCCAAAGCCACAACAATGTTATTATTTACACATTTTTTTATGAAATCAACTGCTCCTTCGATCTCAGGAGCCAACGTGATTTGAATGATCTTTCCCCGGGCTGCTTCATTCAATCTTTGAAACTCATCCCAGTCAGGTTTTCGTACATCCTCAAGCCTGTGTGCACCATAAAAGCCTTTCACAGGGGAGATGTAGGGACCTTCAAGATGAAACCCCGGAACAGAGTATGCTACCTCAGGGTTTTCGAGGGATGCAGCAAGATTACTGAAGGATCTTAAAAGTGAATCGTGTGATGCTGTAATAACTGTAGGGATGAAACTTACAACCCCGTTACGCTTGTGTTCACGGACCACTTTCAGCATATCCTCGGTTGACAGATCAGGCTTTGAAAATTCGATACCCACATAACCGTTCACCTGATTATCGAACAGTGCCTGAGCAATGTACGGAACATCTGATAATTCCTTTTTCGATGGTGTGACCCTGCTGATAATTCCATTCTCAATCTCAACAGTAACTCTGCTGTTATCGGAATAAAGTATAGCTTCTATTCTTTTCATTTTATCAGTGAATTTGTAAAATAGCCCATGCCAGAAGTATCAGACCTCCCACAAACAACCATGCATACAGGAATCCCACCAGGTCTTCTCTGTATCTTTTCGGAAATCCTTTCCAGCGTTCTTTCGTAAACCATGAAGGAAGATCGAGTAACAGAAGGTCATGACCCATTTTTGCAGCAAGCGGTTTCTGCCCGTTCTGAATCCTGTCCTCATCAGACAATCTCAGCATGTTATCGAAGAATTTATCGATCTTCTCTTTCGGTTCAGCCTTAGTGATATAACTAACAATGACCAGCATCGCAAAACCTGCCAGCATAGCCCACCCGAAAGGTTCGGGCCGCCATTTGTATACTATCTCCAACGAACCTGAATGAAGGTAGTTCAACCAATAATAGAGTATGTATGAAGTAAGCACCCCGGCTATCGCACCGTAACGGTTTGCACGTTTCCACACAACTCCTCCGAATATCATTATTCCCATAAAAGCAGCGATGGTCTCGATGAACAAAAAAGCGTGAAGCACGCTATGGATATACAAGGCAAAGAGTACGCCCAATAATGTCAGAAGCAGGCTTGATACTCTGCCTATCCAGAGTAATTCCTTATCCGTTGGTGCCTTTTTGATATATCCTTTGTAAATATTTTGAGTAAACAGAGCTCCTGTGTTAACCATGAAGTTTGATGCTGATGACATGTTGGCTGCGAGTATGGAAGCAACCATCAATCCTGTAAGACCCGGGAAAAGAAGTTCCCGTGTGGCATAGCCAAATGCCATTTCGGGGTCATGCAGGTTCTGTCCGTTCTTTATCACTAATGCTGCAACGATAAGCCCCGTAAATGCCCAACCAATGGTAACAGTACGTTTTACAAATGAGCCGTAAGTCTGTCCCAGTCTGCCGTCACGTTCCGTTCTTCCGGTGGCGCACATCGAAACCATGTGAGGTTGTGCTGTTATTCCTATCACTCCGTTCAGGGCAAGCATTGCAATGGTAAAAGCTCCGATTCCCAGCTCAGGGCTGAAAAGATCAAAGAAATTAGAGGGAAGCACCTCACGCATTCCCGAAACACCTCCCACCTCACCGATCCCAAGAGGTATCAGCATGATAGAAAGGATTATGATCATTAAACCCTGAATAAATGTGGCATAGGCCGATGATACAAGTCCGCCAAAGAAACTGTAAACGATAAAAGCTATTGTCATGGCATAGACCACGCCGTCGGTTGATATCATGTTACTTGTGGCAACGGATATCACTTTACCTGCACCTTTTAACATAGCCCCCTGCGCAAAGATGAAGAACAGAATGGCAAAGATGGTATAGAAGAGAGCCATTCCTTTACCGTAACGGTCTTCAACGATCTCTCCCACAGTGGTGCGTTCACTTCGGCGATACCAGGGAGCTATCAGCCAGTAGAAAGGCGTTATTGCCATATTCTTCCATTGATACCAGATAGATGCAAAACCCATCTGAAAGCTTGCTCCTGTCTGAGCCACGAAATTTTCGGAGTGCGTACCTGCTCCAAATCCCTGTGCGATCATTATCCATTTGCTGAATGACCTATTGCCCCGAAAAAAGCCGTCGCTGTTCTTCACTTTTTTTGTAAGCCATAGTCCGTATCCTGTAATTCCGAGAAAATATACTACTACTACAAGAGTATCTAACCAGTTAAATCCGTTTTCCATATTTTTCTGTTTTTTATGATTTCAACCTCATATTTTTTGTTTAGAACTATTATCTCGTTGCCTAAAAGCGGATTTTGCTTCATGCTGTCAGTTTTCAAAAAAAGTTGATTATTCTCTCGTAATCGGCCTCTGCCGGATCCATGATCAAAAATGAGTCTTCAGGTAAAAAAGACATCATGTCATCAACATCGTAAAAGGGTAAACTGCCCGGAACAACGTAATATGCCAAACCGGGATCGTAATATTTTTCTTCTATCAGTTTTTTGCCCGACATTAAAGGACCTGAAAACATGATCTTTGAAAACGGGTCTTTGAATGTTGTGTAGTGCAATAACGGTTCATTCATCACACCTTCAACAAATGCATCAACCTTTACATTTTCTTTGTTCAATTCTTCAACAAACTGCATCAGCAGATCGATGTTGTCTGCCGTTATTCCCGTAATGCTCCTGCCTGTAAGCTGAGCACCGAAGGTGTAATTGAAAGGTACCTTTTTGACAAAGCCGTCACCCCTGAATCCAGGATCGAAAAGTTCGCCTGTTCCCGGCATATCGGCAGAAACTACAGTGTATCCCTTTTTAATGAACTCAACAAGCATTTTACTTTCCGGTATCTTTTCTTTTCCGTCGGGGTTCAACCAGACCATTATTTTTTTAATGTCGGAATCAGGTGCTTTAACAACCCATACAGGTAATGCAAGGTGATCCTGATCATTCTCTAAAAAGTATTTTTCAATGTCATACTTTTCGCCGGGTATCTTTCCCGTAACAACAGCTGATGTCAGTTTCCTGTTAAAAGTTATTCCGGAGATCTCTTTAATGGATACTTTCATCTTATCCCTTGGCACCTCTTCTTTTTTGAAATATTTCCTGTTGAGATCGAAGACTGTTTTACCGCTCAGTGAGGTAGTCACCTGTCCCGTCTCTGTTACCCATAGGTCTTCAGGCTTAAAAGTATCAACTTCAACATCCTCACTGCTTCCCGGCAGGTTGAGATATTTCCGAAAGAAAGCATAGACCGCTTCTCTGTTCTTTTTTGTTGATTCATGCACACCGAAATCCTCAACCATCATGATATTGCCGGGAAAACCCATGGCTGAGTAAGACCTTTCAGCTTCGGCAAATGTTTCACGTGCTCCCTGCTGACTAAAAAAATCAAGCGTTGTTGTAACGATCAATGAGGGTTTTGGCGCACGAAAATGAAAGTAATCGGGAAAATCAAATCCCCGTTCTAAAGCATGATACGGGTTTTGTTCAGCATCCTGAGGACCGATCGACTGAAGCAACCGTTTGAAATTTGTAATGTAACATTCAGGAGCTGCAGCATAGATACGTTCATCGTAAGCGGCGATCAGGGCTGTCTGTGTTCCGCCTCCGGAACGGCCTGTTATGCCAATGCGTTCCTTGTCAACCTCTTTACGGGTAAAAAGATAATCAACAGTTCTTACGCCGTCCCAGATGAAATAGTCGGACAAAGCGGTGCCTGAAAGCAATGTTTGTGCTCCCGCATAGGAGTGCTCTGTGGTAGGCCCGCCGATCTTCGATCTGTTTGTTTTTTTGTCTGCATACTGCAACCGCTCGCCTTGTCCTATGGGATCAAAAGCAAACACAATGAACCCTTTATCGACAAAATTAAAAATTATATGCTGATATGTTTCTGACCGGAAGGCAAGATCAGAGTGCCCCGACACATAAATAACTGCGGGTGCAGGCTTTTGTCTCTTTTCAGGGATGAACAGGCAGCCCGTCACATAAAACCCCGGATGAGACTCAAAAAGTATCTTTTCAATTTTAAAATGATCTTTTTTTATTGTTCCCGTGATCTTTGCATTCAATGGTGTTTTTGAGAACCTGTTCATCGAAGAAAAGAATCTCGCCTTCAAACTGTCCCGGTATTCTTTCCAGTCATCTGCCGTTTCAAGTTTTGCAATTCTGGCCTCACGCTCTTCAAGCAGCCTGAAAGCCTCCGACGTTATGGTCTTGTAGAGAAACTGATCGTTGTTTTTATACAACAGCCATTTCCTGTTCTTGCTGTTGCTGACCTGAAACACCGAATGATCAGGATCCTGAGCGAGGATTGTCAACGTGTAGCTGAACAGTATTATCAGAAATAAAGATGATGTCTTTTTCATGCCGGTTTGATATCGCTATCCGTTAAAAGATTTTTTCTGATTAAATATTCTTGAAGAGATCCAGCTCTCTGTCATTTTTCCATTCACCACGTGTGAAATCAGGAAATCTGACGGGGATACTGCCAAGTTCAACAGATAACTTCGACAAAGGAGATACCACAGACCAGCTGACGCCGTCATAAACATCCATATCCATAGGCAAACCTTTGTTGAGATTGTTTATCAATCTGTAAAAAAGTATGAAGTCCATGCCTCCGTGACCTCCGTTCTTTTCAGCATCCTTTTTCATCTTTGTCCAGATAGGATGCTGATATTTCTCTCTCATCTCCTTGTATTTTTTTTCATCAAGCCAGTTATGACCAAAATCCTCATCATAAAGAGAAAGTCTGCTCGGATACCCTTCATGATAGGCTTTGGTTCCTCCAAGGGCGTTTATCCTGCTGTAAGGACGCGGAGTGACAACATCGTGTTGGAGTAAGATTGATCGTCCTTTTGCAGTTTTGATCAGTGAGTTGCTCATATCCCCGTGACTGAAATATTTTTGATCGTAAAAATCATTGTTTTGGGGCGAATGAGGGCTGTATTCATGCAGACTTGCTTCAACGGAATCCATGGAAACAAGATATTCGAATCTATCGCCGCGGCCAACCTTCATGTAATTGGCCACAGGTCCCAGGCCGTGAGTGGGATAAAGGTTACCATGCCTTTCCGCATGAAGTCTTAATCGCCACTGTTTATAATAGGCTCCTGTTTTTGGATCATTACTTTTAATGAACATCTTCTGAAGTATAGGATGCAGGTATGCCGCTTCGGCATAGGTAAGTGTCCCGAAAACATTGTTCCTTACCATGTTGAGTATCCACAGTTCCTCTTCGCCGTAACAGACATTTTCAAGCATCATGCAATGTTTTTGGGTCTTTTCTGCAGTGTTCACAAGATCCCAGGCCTCCTGAATGGAAAATGCTATAGGTACTTCAGATACCACATGCTTCCCCTGTTGCATGGAATAAACGGCCATATGAGCATGTTCAGGCGCAGGAGTAACAATGACCACCAGGTCGATATCATCCTGCTTTACCATCTCTTTCCATACATCCTCATTACCGTAATAAAGTTTTACCTTTTCCTTTTTCCCGTTCAGGGTATGCAGCCTTTCCAGGGCTCTTTTGGCACGACTCTCACGTGCATCACAAATGGCAACGATCTTTGCTTTTGGCTGAAGAGCATTTATGGTTTTAACATGGCCGTATCCCCGGTTTCCTACCCCTATTATCCCAATGCGAACCTGTTCGATGGGAGCGTGCCGTAATCCCATTACCGAATCTCCCGTGGCTTCAGGTGCAGCGGTGAGAGCATCCAGCTTTTCATGTATCTCATCTCTTGCAAGAGCCTTCTTTGCCGACAATCCCAGAAAACCTGCACTGAGGGCTGACAGTTTAATAAAATCCCTTCTGTTCTGTTTCTTCATCTGTTTAAAATTTACTTACTAAAATTTTTTCCACCGTGATAGGTATTTTTCCCGAATTTACTTCCTTAAAATAGTGATTTTCCCTCAATATACTTTATGCCTGTTAAAAATTATTCATTTATAGACATTAATCCGTAAGAAACTTTTTTCATAGAAAAAGTTTCCATAGTTTCAAAAGTGTTATATTTTTGCACCATGGAACATAAACGAGAAACAGTAATAGAACTTTCCTGGGACCTGTTCCGGACATACGGGATCAAAAGTATCAGTATGGATGATATAGCCCGGGAAATGGGAATGTCGAAAAAGACATTGTATCAGGTGGTGAAAGACAAGAATGACCTTGTTGCAGGTGTTATTGAACTTGTGAAAGACTGGATAAACCGGTTCTGGGAAGTTTTTCATGACGAAAGTCTGAATGCCATAGAACAGCATGTACATCAGAGAGCAGTAGTGAAAGAGCTTCACAGACATTTCAATCCCACATTCTCTTTCGACCTGAGAAAATATTATCCGGAGCTGTATCGGGAGTTGAGCGACTGGCGAAAAAAGGTCATTGAAGAGGCCCACATTTCAAATATTGAAAAAGGCAAGAAGGAAGGTCTTTTCAGGGCAAATGTTGATGCAACAGTAATCGCTAAACTGCTTGTGGCTCATCATGTTTATACTTTCGATCCCACCAATAAGATATTTGACACCACCGATATTGTCGATCTTAAAGTGGTAGAACAGTTTTATCTGTATCATCTGAGGGGGTTATGTACAGAAAAAGGTTTTAAAGAAGTAGACAAACTTTTTAGTAACGATAAACGTTGACGCAATGAACAGATCAGGCAAATTATTAAAAAGCTGTGTGACAGGATTATTATTCTGGGTAGTAGTGGCACAGGCAGAGGCGCAGCAAACCAATGATACCTTAACGGTCTCGTTCAATGAAGCACTGAGTTATGCCACGCAAAATGCTTACATGAGCAAAAGTGCGGGGTATGATGTTGATGCTGCGCAAAAGCAGGTTTGGGAATATCTGGCACTTGGTTTTCCGCAATTGAACATGTCGGGAGGTATGACTGATAATCTGTCAATTCAGGAGAATTACATTACTATGGAGGATGAACAGGGGAATCAGCAGGTGATCAAAGTGCGGTTCGGTACGCAGTATTCATGGAATGTGGGCGGACATGCCGAACAGCTGATCTTCGACGGCTCTTACATACTCGGGGTCAAGGCAAGCCGCATATTTGTGGAGATGTCGAAACAAAAGAAGGAGAAGACACAGATCGATGTTCGTGAGAACGTGGCTAAAGCGTATCTTGTGGCATTGGTCGCAAAGGTCAACCTGGATGTTTTTAAGGAGAACCTGAGAGTAAATAATAAGACACTTAAGGAGACCGAAGCATTATTTCAGAACGGATTTCGTGAAGAACTGGATGTTGATCAGATACGGCTTATGGTGAACAAAAGTAAGAATATGGTATTGGAGGCCGAGCGTCAGCTGATGGTTGCCAAGACCGTTCTGAAATTTGCCATGGGAGTGCCGATAGACGATCCGATAAACCTGAACGATGATCTTGACAATCTTATCGTTCCTGTTTTGTCTGAAAGGGTAAGGCTTGACTCTTTTAGTGTGAATAACCTCGTGGATTATACCATCTCCGAAACGCAGGTGGCTATTCAAGAGGTAAAAGTGAAGAACGAAAAAGCAGGATATCTTCCTAAACTGTCAGCTTACTACGATTACAACTATTTTCAGTTCGGTGACAAGTTCAATTCAATGAACAACTCAACAGGCCAGGCATTGGGACTGACACTCAGTATGCCGATATTCACTTCGGGAAAACGTAATGCCACGGTCAGAAAAGAGCAGTTAAACCTTCTGAAAGCACAGACTCAGAAAACAATGACCGAGCAGAATCTCCGCCGAGAGTTTCTTGTTGCTTCAACAAATCTGCTTAATGCAAGGGAAACTTACAAGAACGACAAGTTTGGCGAAGATGTGGCTAAAAGGATCTACGACAAAACCAGAATAAAATTCATGAATGGATTATCAACAAGTACTGAACTGTCGCAGAATGAAGGACAGTACATTCAGTCGCAGATAAGCTTCATTCAGTCGACACTTACGGTTCTCGATGCCTTTATTCAGTACAGGAAAGCTTTGGGAAGTCTTTAGTGTCACGGGATATTTGATGTTAATTGAGACGGGAAAATCATAAAAATATTTTAACAAACAGGAAACAGAAAAAATACCATACAATGAAAAAAATATTGTCAATACTTCTTATAGCCGTTTTGTTTTCATGTTCGTCGAACGACAAGAAAGCGAAAGAAGAACAGCTTAATGAATATAAACAAGAGTTGACCAGGTTGAAAAAAGAGATCACAAAGCTTGAGAAGGAGCTTGCCGAGGAATCAGGCAGTAACATTGTGAGAGTAGTGACCGAGCCGGTAAAGCTTACCCGGTTCAGACACTATGTGGATGTTGCGGGAACAGTTAAGGCGGACAAGAACATCATAGTAAGTCCGGAGACTGGTGGCAACATAATCTCCATCAAAGTAAAAGAGGGTGAAAATGTGAAGAAAGGGCAGATCCTAGGTAAACTGAATACCGAAATGCTTGAGCGTACCATGAAAGAGGTTCAGATCAATTACAACCTTGCTGTTACAACCTACAACCGCCGTAAGAATCTGTGGGATCAGAATATTGGTTCCGAGATGGAGTATCTTCAGGCAAAATCGAAAAAGGAGGCGCTGGAACAAAAACTTGAATCGCTGAAAGCCCAGATGGATATGGCTCTGATAAAATCACCCATTAACGGAGTTGTGGATGATATCATGCAGAAAGTGGGAGAGATGGCAGGACCTCAGGTCCCATTTGCAAGGATAGTAAACATAGACAAACTATACCTAATCGCCGATGTTTCGGAGATGTACCTTACAAAGATAAATCAGGGTGATGAGGTGGAGATAGATTTCCCGGTGATAAACAAAAAAGTGAATAAAAAAGTGTACCGGGTATCTCCGGTCATTGACCCATCTTCACGTACCTTCAGGGTAAGGGTAAATCTTGACAACAAGGATAAAATGATAAAACCCAACATGATGGCCGTTTTGAAATTGTTGATCTATTCGAACGACAACTCCATTGTTGTTCCGTCGATCCTCGTTAAAAAGGACTTTACGGGTGAGTTTATTTTTATTGCCGAAAAAGAAGAAGGCAAATGGTATGCCCGTAAACGGTATCTGGAAACAGGAATGACCAACAATAACAAGACCGTAATAGTGGAAGGATTGAAGGAGGGGGATCTGGTGATAACAAAAGGATATGCCCAGGTCGTTGACGGATCGGAAATAGAAATGAAAAAAAACTGATCAATAGAACTAAAAAATAAACCTCCCGTCTTGCTTCAGCAGCTTACAGGAGGCTTAATTCAACCGATATGAAAGAGAAAGTTTCTTCACGAAAATTTAAGCCGACGATATGGGCCATTGAGAACAAGAATACTGTTTACATTCTTACTTTCTTCTTGTTCATTGCGGGTATCTGGTCGTACCGTACCATGCAGCGTGAGTTGTTCCCCGAAGTAGTGGTGCCCTACATCATGGTAACAACCTCATACCCGGGTAACAGCCCTCTCGATATCGAGAATCTGATAACTCGTCCCATAGAAAAAGAGCTGAAAGACCTTAACGGAGTTAAGAAGATGACATCGGCATCATACCAGGACATGAGCATGATAGTTGTCGAGTTCGAGACCGATGTGGAGGTTGAACAAGCTAAATGGGATGTTAAGGATAAGGTGGATAATGCCAAGCGCGAACTCCCCGACGATCTCCAGGAGGATCCTATGGTCAAGGACATTGACCTTTCTGAATTCCCTGTTCTTAATGTAAACCTTTCGGGAGATTACAGCATTTATGATTTGAAAAAATTTGCCGAAGAGCTGCAGGATGATTTCGAGTCACTGCGTGAAATACGTGAAGCTCAGCTCAAAGGGGTTGACGAAAGGGAGATAAAGATACAGGCAGACCCGCATAAAATGGCAGCCTATGATCTGTCGTTCCGCGATATTGAACTTGCTATTCAGGGCGAGAACATAACAATGGGAGCAGGCGAGATAGTTGTTGACGGAACAAGGCGTTCCATAAGGGTGCAGGCCGACTACATTAACATGGATGAGATAAGGAACACTATCATCAAAGACATTAAAGGGAAAGCAATTTATATCAAGGACGTGGCCGAGGTGATCGACGGATTTGAGGAGAAAAGCTCAATTTCGCGTTTGAACGGAAAGCCGGTAGTGACACTTGCCATTGTGAAAAAGAGCGGCGAGAACCTTCTTGACGCAATAGACAAGATATATAGGATCATTGATGAGAAGCAGGCCAGCAATGCCCTGCCTAAGGATCTTCATATCACGGTAACAAACGACAAATCGGTTTACATAAGGGATCAGATCAGCAGTCTGGAGAACAGCATCCTCTTGGGTATGCTCCTTGTAATGGTCATTCTTTACCTTTTCATGGGTCTGCGTAATGCCATCTTTTCAGGCCTTGCCATACCTATGTCGATGCTTATCTCATTCCTCGTCTTGAAACAGATAGGATATACCATTAACAGTATGGTGCTATTCAGTCTGGTACTGGCGCTCGGAATGCTTGTGGACAATGCCATTGTGGTTATCGAGAATGTGTACCGGATGATGGAACACGGGGTAAAAAGGGAGAAGGCTGTTAGGAACGGAACGAGCGAGATAGCTATACCCATAATCTCATCAACAGCCACAACGCTTGCGGCATTCTTCCCGCTTATATTCTGGCCCGGGATGGTGGGAAGTTTCATGAGATACCTTCCCGTAACACTTATCATCGTTCTCTCATCATCGCTTTTTGTTGCATTGGTGCTCAACCCCGTATTTGCAGCAAAGTTCATGAAACTTGAAAATGTTCATGAAAAGAAGAGTAATCGCAAGGTATTCATTTTTACCGGTGCAATGGCAACTCTTGGCGTTGTATCATACATACTTGGTGACATGCTTGCAGGTAACCTGCTTGTTCTGCCACTGCTGATGACCCTGGTCAACCTTTTTGTCCTTAAACCCTCGGCACGCAAGTTCCAGCATCGCGTCCTGCCTAAGATAGAGGCCGGTTATGAGTGGACACTACGAAAAGCATTGGGCAGGAGAACCTCGTCATGGCTTCTTGCAGGTGCTATATTCGCATTTTTCTTTTCACTGGCGTTCTATAAAATGATCAATCCCAATGTTTTCTATTTTCCGGTAAATGAACCCAAGTCAGTTTACATAACAATGGAACTGCCTTTAGGGTCAGATATTGAGACCACCGATAAGCTGACCAAAGAAGCAGAGAATGTCATCAATACCACTCTTAAACCTTATATGCACGTTGTAAAATCAATTGGTGTTACTGTAGGAAGCGGAAAAGGAGGATTTTTTGAATCCGGCAAAATGCCGAACAAGTCACTGACAACCATAACGTTTGTTGATTACAAGGACCGTACGGGTATCAGCACTGCAATGATAATGAAAAAACTTTCCGAAAATTTCAAGAATTTTATCGGGGCCAAGGTTTTCATAGAAAAGGACACTCATGGTCCTCCGGTAGGAAAGCCTATCAACATAGAGGTTTCGGGTGACAATTATGAAAAGCTTATCGCCCTTGCAAAAGATATCAAGCAACTGATAGAGGATGACCATATTCCCGGAATTGAAAAGCTTAAACTTGACATAAACACCAACAAGCCCGAAATGCTTCTGCATATCAACAGGGATAAGGTGCGTCGCTTAGGTCTCTCTACACGCGATGTGGTGATGCAGCTGCGAACTGCCCTTTACGGTAACGAAGTAAGTAAATTCAAATCAGGAGAGGATGAATACGACATTATGCTGCGTTTGAAGGACAAATACAGAAATGACGTAACCACCCTGATGAACCAGAAGATAAAGATCGACAAGAACGGCAAAAAAGGGCTGATCCCTGTTTCGGCAGTTGCCTCTTACGAATATGAATCGACCTATGAAACCGTTCAGCGAATTGACAACAAAAGGGAGATAACAGTTTACTCCAACATTATTGAAGGATACAACGGGAATACGATCAACGAAAGGATCAGGGAATTGCTTGATACTTATCAGATGCCTGCGGGATACAGATGGAAGATAACGGGAGAACAGGAGAGTCAGAAGGAGACATCCGATTTTCTTGCCGTTGCCATGCTGCTGGCAATAGCTCTGATATCAATGATACTGATCACTCAGTTCAATTCAGGAGTAAAACCCGCCATTATTATTGGAACGGTAGGATTAAGTACGATCGGTGTGTTCATGGGGTTAGGCACTTTCAACATGAACTTTGTGATACTGATGACCGGAGTGGGAATAGTTTCACTTGCAGGTATTGTTGTGAATAACGGAATCGTTCTGATAGACTACATCGATCTGTTAAGAAAGAGCAGGAAGCATGAACTGGCCATAGAAGAGCACGGCCGTCTGCCGGAAGAGGAAGAGATAGAGCTTGTTGTACGTGGAGGCAAGACCCGACTGCGCCCTGTTCTGCTTACAGCTATCACAACGGTTCTTGGACTGATTCCAATGGCAATAGGACTGAACTTCGATTTCTTCGGACTGTTGACAGAACTTAATCCTCATGTTTATTTCGGAGGAGACAACGCCGATTTCTGGTCACCGATGGCATGGACAGTGATATTCGGATTATCAACATCAACGGTGCTTACACTGATATTTGCTCCTGTGATGTATAATTTTGCAGTGCGGATGAGGAATAAAGTGAAGAAAGAAAAAGCAAATATTCCGTCGTAGGTTTTAGCCCCGGGTAAGGTTATCGAAGTATTGATATCAGAGACTTCAAAAATTAATGGACATTCGGGGTTCTTGTTTTTCTTCTTTAATTACAGGGCTTTAAGTTTTTGGTAAAATAAAAATTTAAAAAAAAGATGTTTTTTGTTTAAACCTTCGGTTCGTATTTCAGTCTATAGATATGAATTCCGTTTAAAATGACATGTCTGCGGATCGGGGAAAACAGGAAATGTTAATCTTAAATTTTTTACTATGAAAACTTTAATAAGAGTATTTGTTTTAATAGCCTTTGCAGTAAGTATTACAGCAGCACCGGCATTTGCACAGATCAGCATCAAACAGAAAGCCGTTAAAACCTATAGAGCAGCAAAACGAAATCCTCATCAGGCGAAGGATGTAGCTTCTGCTTCATTCAGACATCCGCATGAGGCAAGAGTTGTGGCAAGGGATGCAAATAACAATCCGGGCGCTACAAAAAGGAATTACAAGGCAGCCCGTAACAATCATGACAAATACAAACGTGTAAAGCATGATGCTTCAGGTAATAAAAAGAAAGCTAAAAAAATGTACAAGCACAACAAGGGAAAACTAAAACACCGATCACCCGGTGAGAATTACAACAATTATTACAAAAAAGGATAAACTGACACAAACTTTAAAACGATACCCTTCCCGGCTGCGGATAAAACTGCAGATAAGGGAAGGGTTTTTTATGTTTATGCTGGTGGGGTTTTTGGTAATTATCAAGCCATAAAAGAAAGCTGTAAAAATTCCAGCGAATTACCTGTCTTGCAATTTGCAGGATCACAGAAATTATCCGGTTGCTGTTCCTTATAACATTGGGGGCACTTATTTCTAATCTGTTTTAAAATTCATTGTCATCGTGTTTCTGACTATTTTTATTAAAATCAGTAATAAAGGCAGTGTATTACAAACTAATTAAACTATTTTTGCAGTGTTTTTTTTAAAAGATTTAAATTTATAAGAATGGATAATTACAAGAGTGTTTATGAAAGAAGCAGAACCCAAGAACGTTATGGAGCTGTTTCAGGTACATTTGTGTCGGGTGTTTTTGTTTGGATGTCGTTAGGGTTGGGAATCACTGCTTTAATGGCATATTATTTCGCGGCAACTCCATCGTTGATGAGTTCACTGGTAACGCCTGAAGGAGGTATGTCAATGTTAGGATGGATCGTGATGTTAGCTCCTCTCGGGTTTGTTCTGATGATGTCTTTCCGTTTCCAGAAATTGTCGTCAGCCACCTTACAGTTACTGTTTGTCCTGTTCTCGGTGATCATGGGCATCAGTTTAAGCTTTATTTTTCTGGCTTACACTTCAGCTTCAATATTTAAGACTTTCATTGTAACTGCAGGTATGTTCGGCACAATGGCTGTTATAGGTTACACTACAAAGGCCGATCTCAGCAAGATGGGTTCCATGTTGACAATGGCTCTCATAGGACTGATAATCGCTTCGGTTGTGAATATGTTCATGCACAGTGCATCATTCGATTACATCATCAGCTTTATCGGGGTTTTCATTTTTACAGG
>JAOZOF010000106.1 GCA_029933425.1 Marinilabiliaceae bacterium | reverse complement strand
TCTTCAAAGAATGTTTTGTAATCACGGAATGCATCAACTACCTCGGGATCCATTATCACTTCATTCTCGAAACGTTGCTCGTTAAAATTGTCATTCTTGCTGAAAAACTCCATCGAACGGTTAAGCATATCTATCTGCTCGGTACGTGGAACATCATGCTCTTCATTGAACACCTCACCCACAAAACTTTTACAAAGATCGAGATAGTTATTGGTAAAGTAGTAATTATCCTCACGAGGCTTAAGCCCGAGAAAATCATTCATCCAGAATTTGGCATCATTACCTTTATTGATGTTGTCGACCGAACAAATCTTATACCCGGCCTCTTTTTCAGTATTGAATATCAGACATCCTTTATCGAGTTTTTTAATGTTTATTCCCTCCTGTGCCCCTATCTCAAAATTCTGATCTTTCAGATACACTTTCAGAAAAGTTTCCTTATTCTCCGATTTGAAAATCCCGATAGCATCAACAACCTCACCGTCAACTACCACATCTTTAAAAAATGCCATATAAAATTCACCGGCTTTTATACTTGGGTGGTTAGAACTCTCATACAAAAGATTTGATGTCTCCAGCGAAGTTTCATAAAAGGTGCTGGGCTGCTCAAAAATACGGGTTACAAGCTCAAACATCTTATTGAGCTCCCCATTCTCTCCATCCACAAAGTTGTAATAGGCTTCGATCTTAAAAGGTTTGAAAAAATACTGGATAAGAAAGTCCGCTACCGGATCATCCTCTTCAAGCACAACCGGCATTTTCGAAAAACGGACCTGCTCGCCCTGCGTGCGGTTTCCGATATGATGGATCACAAGATCCTGTATTGTAAGTTGTGATGTATCTATCATTTTATATGTTCAATCAATTATTCAACAAACTTAATATAAAATCTTCAGTTTCTCATAAGTAAGAAGTTCTGATTTTCTTAACATCACCCTTTTATTAAAAACTAATACTAATGCCCTTTAACAGGTTTTTTAAACACTTGCTTTTAGCCCGGGATATTTTGCGTATCACCAATGATCGAATCATTATTTTTTTCACTTGACAAGAGAAGCTTCTGATTGTAAATTAAATCATTAAAGCAATATTTATATATCTGTTGATGCTTCTTACAGTTTCACAGTTTCAAAAGACAGAACCTTAATCGCAAACTTTGTCGTTGCCGTTGCAACAACAATACCGGAAGTAAGTGATAAAAGTTCATTTGTTGTTTATCTAAACCCGACAACCGGAAGGGTCAACATTAAGTTCAGTGATATATCAATTGAGAAACAATCGGATATTAAACTTTATTTAATAGATATCAGTGGCAGAAGAACAGCATTGGAAGTTTCAGGTTTGGGTTCAGATGAGATACAAACAAATATCGGGAACAATAAAAAAGGGTTTTACTATCTTCAGTTGATAGTTAAAGGAAAACCGGTAAAAACGTTTAAAGTAATTCTGAGCAAATAAAGGAAAAACAGATCTTAGTTTTGAAATAAAGGGAGCGTGATCAATGGTTACGCTCCCTCATATTTTCAATAAGAAACTATCACTGATTACATAAAGGAATGATAACCCCGGCTTTTGCAGCCACCTCCATTCCCAATCCACCATTAACAGCAACAGCCGAAGGAAACTGAACCTTAGTTCTGCCATGTAACAGATCTTTACCTTTAAAATACCCTCTTGTGCCCATATTTGTCACTTCAAACGCATGTTCGGGTATGCGAAGACGGATGCTGACATCTTCTTCCGAAAAATTTACAACAACAAGATAACACATGGTGTCTGAGAACCTCATACATGCATACTGCCTGTGACTGTCGAAATGAGGATTATCACGATTATACCACATCAAATCGTAAAAACCTTTTGAGTTGATAACTTCATCATTTTTTGCCAATGACAATAATTTACTATATGCACCTCTCAGTTTTTTTTGTTCATGTGTAAGCTTTCCTCCGTTAAATTTACGATCGTTTATCCAGTTATCTATTGAATTCACCTTCCAATAATCAAAAATGGTTGTGCGACCGTCCCGTCCACTGAAACCTTCCTCATCCATTCCTTTCTCACCCGTTTCCTGCCCGAAATATAACATAAAAGGATTCCGATGAACTGATGATGCCAGTACTGTTGCCGCAAAACCTTTTTGTGCATCATTCGCAAAGAACTCCGAGGCAATACGCTGCTCATCATGGTTCTCCAAAAAGAAAAGCATGTTATCCTTTATGTCTCCTATGCTGTCAAGTGAGCCTGAAAGATCTGAAGCAGGACGTTTACCTGTCATTACACCACGAAGGGTGTCATAAAAACCAACCTTATCGTACAACCAGTCGAATCCGGCTTTTATGAAAGACCTGTAAAGATCAGGGTTGTAAACTTCACCCACAAATACGATCTCAGAAAATTTCTCTTTGACCTGAGGAATTACCCAGCTCCAAAATTCTAGCGGCACCATCTCAGCCATATCACAACGAAAACCGTCAATATCCTTACCTGCCCAGTACAGAAGCACATCTTTCATCTTATTCCAGGTATCAGGTACAGGCGAAAAATGGCCTTTACGGTTATCAAAAAGATCGATACCGTAATTCAGTTTCACTGTTTCGTACCAGTCATTAATATCGGGAGCAGCAGTAAGACAGTCATTTCCTGTTACCTTCGCCGGTTTTTCTTCCCATTTACTCTCCGGGTTTTCAGGTGGCACAGGTGATTGAAACTCGGTATTCAGAAGGTAATAAAAGTTGTTATCCCTTTTGAATGCAACACTTTTGTCATCGCTCTCCCCAAAATCGGTAACACCTTCAGGCTTTGCATCCGATACATACTGACGGGCAAGATGATTAGGAACAAAATCGATGATCACTTTCATCCCGGCTTTATGAGTACGCTTAATGAGTGCTTCAAACTCTTTCATACGGTCGGGCACTTTTTCAGCAAGATCGGGATCAACATCGTAGTAATCCTTTATGGCATACGGACTACCGGCTTTTCCTTTTACCACCTCCGGAAAATCTTTTATAATCCCAGATTCCGAATAGTCGGTCTGCGTTGCATGCTCAATAACGCCCGTATACCATACATGAGTGATCCCAAGTTCTTTAATGCCCTTCAATGCTTTCTCCGTAAAGTGATTGAACTTACCGCTGCCATTTTCGTAAATGGTCCCGTTCTTAATGTTCCTTCCCTCTGAATTGCCAAACAAACGCGGCAATACCTGGTATATAATTGGTTTCATTTTCTGATTTGAGTTTTTGATTTTCATGATCAACCGTCAAAAATAATATTTAGTATCATATAAACATTATTTATTACATTTATGACCGGGATTTGTTTACGCTTGAATGTTTACGATACACTAAATCAAATACTCAATACCGGAAAATAAGATGTCAAAAAAATTACTCATATATTTTCTCTTCTCATTAGTTACAATATTCACCACATACAGCCAATATTATTCATCAGGCCCTGACCCTGCCGGCATCAAATGGTATCAGATAAAAACAGAACATTTCAGATTTGTTTTTCCTGAAGAGTTCAAAGAACAAGCCCAAAGAACCGCGGCCATTTTTGAAAATGTTTATCTGTATGGTGGATATACTCTGGGACACAAGCCAAAAAAGATAGATGTTCTTATCCATTCCCGCTCGGCTTATTCTAACGGTTTTGTTTCGTGGGCACCCAAACGCATTGAACTCTATCCGACACCCGACCAGGATATTTTTGCTCAGGATTATCTCCAACAACTGGCAATTCATGAATTCAGGCATGTAGTACAGATCGATAAGCTGAATACGGGCTTCACAAAAGCCTTGAGCATCATTGCAGGACAACAGGCCGTAGGAGCCGTGCTGGGCATCTACCTGCCTATGTGGTTTATGGAGGGTGATGCAGTTACAACCGAGACCCTGTTATCCCATTCAGGCAGAGGTCGACTCCCCTCCTTTGAGCAGGAGCTGAAAGCCCAACTGCTCGAAAAAAAAATGTACCGGTACGACAAAGCCTACCTTGGCTCATACCGTGACTATGTTCCTAATTATTATGTGATGGGGTATCACTTAGTTATGGGAGCACGTAGCAGGTACGGAAAAGATATATGGGAACGGGCTGTGGAAAATACGGGAAAAAGAAGCTGGAGCATAACGCCGTTCAATCACGGAATAAAAGAGATAACAGGTCTGAACAAAACGCAGCTATACAAATCGGTATTTAATGACTGGAAAAAACTCTGGATTGAAAAAAACTCGGCAAAAACTTTCAGCAGATTCAAATACATAACTCCAAGAGATCCGAAATACAAAAACTATCTGTTCCCGAAATTCTTAAACGACACAACAGTAGTTGCCAAAGTCTCAGGTCCGGGCGAGGTAACCCGTTTTGTGACAATTAACATAAAAAACGATAAAGAAAGTACGCTGTACACTCCGGGATACACAGAGGATGTTCCCTTTTCGCTGATGGCAGGGAAAATGGCATGGACAGAACAGGAACAAAACTACAGATGGAGCAATGCAGAACAATCAAATGTCTGGATCTACGACCTCAGTTCAGGAAAGGTAAAACGCCTGACACGGGGAAAAAGGTATTTCGCTCCGGCAATATCTCCCGACGGTAAAACTATTTCAGTGGTTCATGTATCGGATTCTGAGTCATACAACATTATGTTCATTGATCCGAATACAGGTAAAACAACAGACACCATACGAACACCTGACAATATGTTTCCCATGACCCCGGTCTGGACACCCGACGGGAGTAAACTCGTCACTATCATCTTCACACCGGAGGGCAAACAGATATACTACCTTTCATTATCCGACAAAAAATGGCATAAGGTGACCGCAACAACCTACTCCAACATCCGACATCCTTTTGTCACCAATGATCATATTTATTTTTCGGGAAGCTGGGATAACACTGAAAATATTTACCGTACAGAGTTCAATTCAGGAATCACCGAACAGATCACCTCATCCCGGTTCGGGGCAACAGCTGCAACCCTTGACGACAAAGGATCAAAACTAATCCTAAGCGATTACAGTTCCGACGGATACAGACTGGCTGAACTTTCGATGGATAGCATTACGCCTGTGATAACTGAGTTCAGGCAGGCAGCCCCTCAATACAAACTGCTGGAGCGTCCGCTGAAAGAAGAAAAAGGAGTACCGGACCTGCCCCATCTGTCAACGGATACATTCAACATAAAAAAATACTCAAAGTGGAATATCTTCAATTTTCACAGCTGGGCACCTGCTTACATCAATTTCAATGATGAGCAGATCGATTGGGGTGCTTCTCTTTTGTCACAGAACCTGCTTGGCAACGCATTTACAACATTCGGATACAATGCCGATAAACAATACACCCGCGAAAAATTCTATTTTAATTTCATCTACAACGGATGGTTTCCCGAATTGAATTTCAAAATGAAGTTCGGTAACGATGATGCTTACTACGACGGTTCTACACAAACAGATACTTTCGTGGTTAACTCAATCAAAAAACAGAACTTCCTTGAACTGGGACTTGACATCAGTTTTCCTTTCAATTTTTCACGAAGGGCATGGTCAAGACACATTGAACCTATCATCGGACTGGGCTACATCAAGGCATTCGATTACGAGGCAAAAAAATCATACATCACACAGATCAGCGGCGAATGGCAATACACAGGTGAGACCGAAGACATAACAGCCGAAGGATACGTTCTGACCCCCCTTGACTACAGTTTATTCATGTATAACATCAGAAAAAGAAGCTATCGTGATATTACTGCACGGTGGGGACAGGTATTACAAGTAATATACAGACACACTCCTTACGGCACCCATGATTTCGGATCGCTTACAGGCATTCATTCAAGCGTTTATTTCCCGGGTATCTGGAGGCATCACTCCATTAAGATAGATAATGACTGGCATAAAAAGAAGAGAGGCGATTACGGCGGAGTTAGCGGTTCCGGTTACATAATAAATTCAGGTTTTTCCGATTACATAAAATTCGCGCGTGGATATTCTGCCCAATACAATGATGAACTTTACACTTTACGTACCAACTACATTTTCCCGGTTCTTTATCCCGACCTAAGTCTCGGAAGTCTGGCATATTTTAAAAGATTCAGTCTTGACCTCTTTTATGATGTTTCACATGCCACCTACAAAGTTCAGAGCAACGATACAGGAAACTGGCATTATGCATCCAACTATTACCAATCCACAGGTTTTGAATTAAGAACAGAAGTTAATCTTCTCAGGTTCATCTTCCCTTTCAATATCGGATACCGATTCTCCTATCTCCTTTCAGATACGAAAGTGCATAATGAGTTCCTCTTCTCTGTTAACTTCTCAGGGTATACAATAAACAAAAAGATGTAAGGACATTAGATTTAGGAGTGCAACAACTTATAAATCATACATCCTTACATCATAAATAAAAGACATATCTGAACTATTCTATTTTGTCATATCTAAAACAGCCTTCACAACATTCTCGGCGCCTGTGGCTATCTGATCGATAGTTGCATCAAGCATGTAACATGGAGTTGTAGCAACTTTATACTTATGATCAATCACAACTTCCCCGTGTGTGGTGTAACGGTGTTTGGCTCCCATGGCTTCGATGGCCTCTATCGTTCCTTTGTCATTACCTATGGTAACCTCAGCCCCGTCAAGTACTTTGGCAACAATTACGGGAGAGATACACAAGGCACCTATCGGTTTCCCTGCCCTGTTAGTGTTTAAAATAACATCCTTCACCTCTTCGTTCACTTTACAGTCGGCCCCGTCGAAGGCAAATGTAGAGAAGTTCTTAGCCACTCCGAAACCTCCCGGAAACATCAATGCATCATACTCATTCGGATCATACTCCGACAAAGGCTTGATATTCCCGCGGGCGATACGTGCCGCTTCAACCAATACATTCCGTTTTTCGTCCACAGGCTGACCTGTCAGGTGATCGATAACATGATACTGCTCGATGTCAGGTGCAAAAACCTGGTATTCTGCTCCGCTACGGACAATGGCAAGCATTGTAAAGACTGATTCATGAATCTCAGCGCCGTCATACACGCCACAACCTGAAAGCACTACGGCAATATTTTTTTTTGTTCCCATCTTATTACGATTTATGATTTGTTTACTAAATTACATTTTTTTCAAAAAAGAAGCTTCGTAAAAGATCATAAAAATCAGTAATCCGAAATTATGAAACGTGTTTTTATTGGATATAAATGCGAACCGTTCCCTGACCTCATCTCAACTACAGACAAGTTAAGATCAAAATTGAACAATGCTTCATTAAAATGGGCCTCTCCCCTCTACTGGCATGTTACATCACATTTTATAGGCAAAGCGGAGAAAAATGAAATTGAATTATTAAAGGAGATAGTTTCAGAAACGGCAAAAGCTGCACATACTTTTTCAGTATCTGTAACAGGTATAGGATTTTTCCCGTCAGCTGATCGCCCCAGAGTATTATGGACAGGTGTTGATCCAAAGGATGAACTGACAAAACTCTATTACAAGACAGGTGCCTTGCTTCGCACGGCAGGTTTCAAAACAGACAACAGACCCTATTCCCCACATATTACACTTGCAAGGATCAAACAATGCCGGAATACGGAGATCACCAAAGAGATAGAAACCTCTTATTCAGACACTGTTTTCGGAAAATTGAACATTGACGAGATAATACTTTACGAAAGCAGACTTTCCCCGTCAGGAGCTAAATACATACCTCTCTTCAAAGCAGATTTTAGCAGATAGAATAAAACCGGGATGCTGAAAGTTTGAGCTATTTTGATCCGTTCTTTCAATCTCTTTCGATGAGAGAGAAAAGATATGTGAATCCAAGATGAAAACCTATTTGATTGAACCTGGTAACAGTTGAATGATCAGGGATACCGTAAAGCATTGTTTCATCAGTAGGAGAAGTCAGGTTGATCTGTTGAAGATTACCATGGCTAAATCCCATTGAGTAGGTAAAACCGATCGTAAGTCGATATCTTTTTTCATACCATACTGTCCCTGCGGATCCATGATATAAATTCAGATATCCGATTGAAGGAACATAATTTGATGACCTGGGAAGGTCCTTTTCATCAAAATTATTAAAATCGGTCCTTAAACCTGCCAAAAAAGCCAGGTTATCCTTTACAGTCAGAAAATATCCTACTGAAACATTTACCACAGGTCTTTTGGCATCCTGCATTGTTTTAAACGGATCATCACTGTCAGGTAAATTCATATACTTGGTATTTCCTGTTCCTGATTTCAGCATACTGTATGGCTTTACTCCTGTTGCAGCCATCATACGTACATAGATCATGTGTTTTTCCCGAATGAATGAAGCCCCGAAGTCAAACATCCACGGAGTCCGGTGGATAGTTTTTATCTTCTCGCGAAAAGAAGCCCGGTAAGAAATTATACCTTGTGAAGGAATATCAATGTATTCGTTACGGATCAGTTTACCGTTCAAAACAGAAACATTTGCTTTAGGAGTTGTCAGCACAAAGCCGATCCTGAACTTTTTATATTGATAGTTAACTCCCAGCTTCCAGACCAAACCAATATTCCTGAAAACAAAATCATCATAAAAAGTATGAGAGGCCATAGGAGAATCATAATCCGGAGCTTCCGGAATATCAGCAAACACCTGTGCAGATGTATTATCAAGAAAGTCCTGAGTTCTCATGGTGACGAACTGGGAAATACCTATACCAAATTTTGAATCAAAGAATTTCTGTCCCAAACCTATTCCGACCCAGTCTTCCCTGTACCTGTTCTGATATTTGTAAATTCCTGAGTAATATTCATCACCGGGATTGTCTGATATCACATCGTAGTACATGTTATTCTCAACAGTGAACAGTGTTGAGTTTAGCTCCTTGTTAATAATTGCATAAGTAATACTAAAATCAGGGTGCTTTTTGTTTTTCACAACTCCCGATACCAGAGAGGGTGCACCGGTAAGTCCGGTAGTTTTAAGGTCCAGACCTTTACCTGCACCGTTTATGATGTTGTAAACATTAAAATAAAATGCATTACCTGAGATTGAAATACCTGTATTTTCAACAAAAGCAAGTGAGCCGGGATTGTAGAATATCCCGCTGTTATCGAAAGTTCCGTTTATGGAGGCTCCCCCGAGCAGGGCAGAAGTATTTCCCACCTGGCTCAACCAGTAGTTACTGTCCTGTGACCTTACCATCACTGAAACGCAAAGGAATATT
This sequence comes from Marinilabiliaceae bacterium, assembly GCA_029933425.1. Taxonomy (GTDB): domain Bacteria; phylum Bacteroidota; class Bacteroidia; order Bacteroidales; family Marinilabiliaceae; genus JAADEM01. The sequence continues at coordinate 1,457 of JAOZOF010000106.1, read as the reverse complement.
ACAATAAAAATTTGCTTCATATCTTTAGTCGCGTTATGTCATCAGCGTTCATCTGTATTGTTAATTTATCGAACAATTCGAATAATAAATTATTGTTATTCACCACCTTTACTCACGGTTTTCCTGCTATTAAAAATCTTTATAATCTTTCTGTCGTAATCGCTTGCCATAATATCATCCTCAGTAAAAGTTGTAAATAAAATATTCTGATCTGCCGTACGATTATAATCGTAAACTATATATATCTTTCCGTCTTTTGTTTGCTGACCATCAGGATATGAAACACCTTTTCTCTGGTCGATCAGTAACCCCCTTGACCAGCTTTCTCCATCATCTTTAGAAATAAATGCCATCAAGTGAGATCGTTCAGTTTTTACATCGATCGGACCATGTTTAACGAGTAAAAGATTTCCGGAATTAAGTCTGGTAATAAAAAACCTTGCACTTGGATGTTTAATCCCGGAAGGAACTAATTCACTCCATGATCTGCCATTGTCTTTCGAAAAACTCTCCCCTATTCCGTATTTTGTACGTACCAACATCCATAACCTGCCATCCTTCTTTTCAACTATTGAATGCTCATCATAGCTTCTGACATCTTTGGGTACATTTACAGCTCCTCTCTCAAACCAGTTTATCCCCTTATCTTTTGAAACAATAACTTTAGCACTGAAATCCGTTTGTCTCCAGGTTGAAGCCGGTAATATCCAGTCACCATTGGATAACACTACAGGTTTACACATCATAATGCCATCTGTCAATCTTACGGGTTCAGACCAAACAGGATTCTCTGCATCAGGATTTTCCGTGGTCATTGACCAAACCCCTGCAACTGTACCATCATGCCCGATGGTTTGTGCCCAAAACACCCAAAGTTTACCGGAAGGATCAATCCATAACTCCGGATCGAATGCTCTTACAGGGCCATCACCATCCGGATCAATTATAAATTTTTCAACCCAGCTTTCATCACTATCCTTACGGGAAGCAACAACAACGTAGTTGTTATCATCTTCATCAGGTGTTATTCCGGCATACCATGTAGTCCAGATCATTCCACCCTTACTTACCGCAAGACTTGGAATTCCTGTAAATTTTCTCTTTTTTACATCATATTTATCTGATCTTAATGGCAATTTTATTACCTCAGGTGCATTTAAAAATAATTTATTGCTTTGAGAAAATGCTATTCCGGAATATGCAAAATAAAAGAGTGACAAACCGGTTACTATTTTTTTCAACATTCTCATAGATCTTGCTTTTTAAATGCAAGGTAACGCATAAAAACTTAAAACTCCTGACCCCAGACAAACATATCTTTCAATTTCAGATCCGGTTTTTCCCTGAAAAAACCATATACCGACGATCCGCTGCCCGACATCGATGCATACACCGCTCCCGACTCATAAAGATAATCTTTTACCTTTTTAATCCCCGGATATTGTTTAAAAACACTG
>JAOZOF010000105.1 GCA_029933425.1 Marinilabiliaceae bacterium | reverse complement strand
ACCTGATGTAAACCCTGAGGCGAAAGTTTTCTTTCAACGCCGGGATATTCAAATATTGATTTTATCTCAGATCCGAAAACCAACCGACCTCCAGAGTGGCTGTAGTATAACGGACGTATCCCGACCCGGTCACGGGCAAGAAAAAGCTCGTCTTTCTTCTCGTCATAAACAGCAAAAGCAAACTGACCGTTCAGCTTGCTTAAACATTTTTCACCGTATTCTTCATAAAGATGAAGAACAACTTCGGTATCACTTCTGGTTTTGAATTTATGTCCGAGAGAGATTAACTCCTCACGCAGTTCAAGGTAATTAAAAACCTCACCATTGTATGCGATCCATTTTGTACCATCAGCAGTTGACATCGGTTGCTGACCTCCGGCAAGGTCGATTATACTTAATCTGACGTTTCCAATACAGGCAGATGGGGTAACATAAAGACCTGTCTCATCGGGACCGCGATGCTGAATTCGTGAAAGCATTCTGTTCAGAATGTTTTCGTTTTCCCCTTTCCTTCTTCCCGAAGGATCTATAAAGCCTGCGATCCCGCACATATCTTAACTGGCAACGGCAGCTTTCTTGCGTTCAACAAAAGCTGCAATACGTTCAACATTACCAAAATTCTCTTCTATCAATTCAGTATCATCGGTAACTACTCCAAACTCTTCCTCCAGAAAATTTATCAACCCCAACAAACCCATTGAATCAAAGATACCTTCATCGAATATCATTGTTTCATCTTTTATTACTTCCGGATCAGTAAATGTAGTTTCCGCAATAAAGTTCCTTATTCTTTCTTTCATGACCATTACAGGTTTAATTTTGTTACAATTATTTTTTAAACTCATCCAAATTTACGTTAATGATCCGAAAATGTTAAAAAAGTTTGTCGAAGCATAAATTAAAATAGACGAATGATACATTTTGCGTGGATTAACACTTTTCGTAATCAAATAAATCAACTAACATCAATTATTACAAGTTGTTCCGAAATTATCATCCTGTACGGAAACGGACACAAAAAAGTCTCATTACCGAACATTTAATATTTATGGCATCTATCGTATAACACCCATACATCATTGCTAAACAACAAAATACAACTATTGGCACATCTATTGAAGGATATAAGTCAGTTAATAATTTAAAAACATAAAATATAAATATCATGAAAACTATAAACATTAATAAAGCTACTTTCATTTTTCTGATTACCATTGGATTATTTAACTTTTCATTAATTACAAAAGCATCCGAAAACAATAAAATAAATACGGTAATCCTTGAAGAAACAGAAGAACCTGAAATGGTCATTGAACCATGGATGACAAACATCGACGGGTTTAAACAAATTAATCAGGCTTGCAACGAACAACCCACTACTATTTGGTTTCTTATTGAAGAAGAAGAGGCTCCGATTCCTGTTCAAGGGTGGATGACAGATCTTTCATACCATAAGTATGATCAAATTCAGGGAAAAGGTTTTAATTCTGATTTGATAAACACCACTACATATAAATTAAGGTGATCCTTAATCCCTTTTAATTTATTAAAGCCGGCTTTTACGCCGGTTTTTTTTATCTTCATATCCTGAATATCATACAAATTATCATGAACATAGTAATACTAGGCTCCGGTAATGTTGCCACCCATCTGGCACTTACACTAAGCAGACAACATAATATTTTAACCATTTACAGCAGGAATCCGAATAATGCAGAACAACTGGCACACAAGATCAAAACAAAAGCTACTGATAAAATAATAGAAATACCTGCAATAGCCGATATATACATAATTGCCGTAAAAGACGATGCTATCAGAAGTGTTGTTGATGAGCTGCCACAGTTAAATGGGGTAGTTGTACATACCACAGGGAGTATTTCCATTGAAGCACTAAACAAATTTTCCGATCACGGTGTATTTTATCCTTTCCAGACCTTTTCAAAAGATAAAGAACTTGATCTCAGTAAAGTACCTATCCTGATCGAAGGTAATAATGAAGAAACATTACTAAAACTGAATGATCTGGCAGGATCTGTAACCAACAAAGTTTACACTGTAAATACGGGTCAAAGGTTAATGCTTCACATATCTGCCGTGTTTGCATGTAATTTTGTAAATTATTTTTATCACATTGCTGAAACAATACTGAAAGAAGCAGATCTGCCTTTTGAGTTATTGTTACCATTAATAGATGAAACTGCAAAAAAAGTACATACTACTTCCCCGCTTCAGGCACAAACCGGACCGGCATCAAGAAACGACAAAAAAACAATACAAAAACACGTTGACCTGCTTCTGAAAATGAATAAAAAGAAATCAGCATTACTTTACAAAGAGATATCGGATGACATAACAGAATTGCATTTTGAACGTATCCAAAGAAAATAGTTTGTTATATTCGCAAAAAAAAGAGATGAGCAATTTCAAGGAAGATCTGAAAAAAGTAAAAGCCTTTGTTTTTGACGTAGACGGCGTACTATCCACAGCTGTTTTGAACCTGAATGTTAATGGTGACCCTATGCGAACCGCAAACGTAAAGGACGGCTTTGCTCTTCATCAGGCCGTTAAATACGGATATCCTGTTGCAATAATCACCGGAGGAGATTGCCCGCACGTCAGAAAAAGATTTGAAAAACTTGGCATTACCGATATCTTCATGGGGTCATTCGATAAGATAAACCCGTTTAACGAGTGGGTAAAAAAAAATGACCTGAATCCTGATGAGATAATGTACATGGGTGATGACCTTCCTGATTACCCGGTGATGAAAGAGGTAGGAATACCCGTAGCACCCGCTGATGCAGCAGAAGAGATAAAGCCGCTGTGTAAATATATTTCAGATAAACGGGGAGGCGAAGGTTGTGTAAGGGATGTGATAGAACAGGTTTTAAGGGTTCAGGGAAAATGGTCTACAGACATAATGTGGTAAAATATTGCTAATGATCGTAACTTTATGCCTAAAATAAATATTATGGCCTATCTGAAATTAATAAGATACAAGAACCTGACAATAATTATTCTGTTACAGGTTTTGTTGAGATATGGATTGATCCTTCCTATTTTGGAAAAATACAATATCACTCCGGCTCTTTCAACGCTTAATTTTATTCTGCTCGTTGTTACTACAGTTTTGTTGGCTGCTTCAGGTAACGTGATAAATGACTATTTCGATCTGCGAACAGACAGGATAAACAGACCTGAAAATGTAATTGTGGGGAAATCAGTAAAAAGAAGAGTTGCCCTGCTCCTGCATGTTCTTTTTTCTTTCACGGGAGTATTTATCGGATTGTATCTTGCCTATATCACAAGAAAAGAGAATTATGTATTCCTGTTCGTTTTCATTCCGGCTATTCTTTGGGCATATTCCACAACGCTGAAAAAACAATTTCTCATTGGTAATCTCACGATTGCATTATTGGCAGCGATTGTGCCCTACCTTGTTGTTTCTCTTGAATTCGCAGCACTGCAACGTGTTCATGGCAGAGAGATAGTCAATACAACTGCATGTTCCCTGGCCTGGTTCTGGACAACAGGTTTTGCATTTTTTGCCTTCATCACAAACCTTACACGGGAAATAATTAAAGACATACAGGACATTAACGGAGATAAAGCCGTTGGCTGTAAAACATTACCGATAGAGATGGGTATCCCTTATTCAAAAGCAGTGGTTTCAATACTTTCAATAGGTTCTTTAATTGCCGTATGGATTATATATTTTTTTGTGAAAGAATTAAAAGCAATCCCTTATTCGACAGCATACCTGATAGTTTTTATCACTATACCGTATCTATACCTCACCTATATCACAATTACTGCTAAAGAACCGCATGATATGAAAAAAGCAAGCAATATTTGTAAATGGATCATGCTGTTCGGAGTTCTTTTTATCGCGATGGCAGGATACAGTTTCAGATGATCACAATTAAAGATCCGGGAATTAAGCATATCGTTAAGTGATAATGAACCTTATTTTTCGATACCCCCAAAATAATGGAGCCCCGTTAAAATATTAATAACGCAGGCTCCATTATTTTTGAATTATTACTGATCAAATATCAGATCATCTAAAAACAGATAGTTTTTGTCTGTAAACTTTAGATCCGTTCTTTAAGAACACAATGTAAAGACCTTTTTTCAAATCATTGGCATTAAGTTGTACCTTATACCTCACATTACTTTGCACATAATCGTTGAATAGTACTGCTACTTTATTACCCGACATGTCAAACAACTCTACTGTTGTTAGTCCATCCTCGGAAGTAATAAACTCGATCGTTCCTGAATTTGTTAACGGATTAGGGAATACCATCAGTTCCTGTCCTTCCTGAACTCTTTCAGAATTCAATGTGGTCTGATTATCGCATAATGGTCCGCCGTATTTACTTGTACCTGCAGTTATCCTGAACAGTTCATTATAAACCATACCAATTAAAATGGGTTGTGAACAACTCGTATGGATCGATGTGTAACCGGTACTGTCATTTATATAGATCTTTATTTCAGGCCCCATCTTTCCATCCTTACAGTTCATTCCTGTAAAGGAAATCGTATCTCCGGTACTTACTTCATCGAAAGTGGCAAGCAATATCTGCTCATGTCCTTTTTTACTGTAAACTTTGATACTCACACTATCAGCTTCTCCAAGATACTCAAGTGACAGTGATGTTATTCCGCCGTCACACTCGCCGCATTCGCCTTCTTCATAGTCGGGAACTTCACATAGAGGACCGCCGTATCTGCTCATTCCGGCTGTGATCTCAAACAGATCATCATAGACCATACCTACATAGATAGGTTGTGAACAGCTAGTATGAATAGATGTAACAGTACTGTCGTTTACATAGATCTTTATTTCAGGCCCCATCTTTCCATCCTTGCAGTTATTTCCCGTAAAGGAGATGGTATCACCGGTATTCACTTTGTCGAAAGTGGCAAGTAATATTTCCTTTGGTCCTTTTCGGCTATATACTCTGATGCTCACGCTGTCCTCCTCTCCAAGATACTCAAGTGACAGTGATGTTATTCCGCCGTCACACTCGCCACATTCGCCTTCTTCATAGTCGGGAACTTCACACAGTGGCCCCCCGTTTCTGCTCATTCCGGCTGTGATCTCAAACAGATCATCATAGACCATGCCTACATAAATGGGTTGTGAACAACTTGTATGGATAGATGTTACAGTACTGTCATTTACATAGATCTTTATTTCAGGTCCCATCTTTCCATCTTTACAGTTATTCCCTGTAAAGGAAATTGTATCACCTGTATTTACATCATCGAATGTGCCAAGCAATATTTGCTCATGTCCTTTTTTGCTGTATACCTTGATGGTAACGCTATCCTCTTCTCCAAGATACTCAAGAGACAATGAAGTTATACCTCCATCACACTCGCCGCATTCACCTTCCTCGTAATCAGGATTCTCGCAGAGTGGTCCTCCTTCATGACTGGTCCCTCCAATAATAAGATAATCCCCCTTTATCATACCAACGTAAATGGGTTGTGAGCAACTGGTATGGATTTCAGTGTAGGCATCTCCATCATTCAATATTAAGCGGATCTTGGCACCCATTTTATAATCTCTGTCAGGATCTCCTGTAAATGAAAGAGTATCACCATAATTAACCCCGGTAAAAACAGCAAGCGGTTTCCCATGTTTAACTTTACCGGAATATATTTTAATAGTGGCATCTGTTTCATTTCCCAGATACTGCAGATCAAGTGAAGTGATCTGACCTTCGCACTCACCACACTCTTTCAGATCAACATCAACAAAAGCTCCCCCGGTTATAAAGGAACCACCCTTATCAGTTGTAAGAGGAGAATAAACGCCTACGTAAACGGTATCAACACTACCATCTACATCTTTTAACTCAAGATCTTCAATATTGAAAAAATCACCTTTATTATTATCGGAGACCACCATAGAGTCTCTCATGTTTCCGGCAGTAACCTTTATTACTGCATTCCTGTCTTTGTATTCAGAATTCAATCCCGAAACCGGGACTGTGATCTTAACATCTTTACTATAAAATGTTTTTGTCAATGGTAATTTGTAAACATACGGATCATCAGGTCCGGTGTTGTATATAAATACATTTTGAACATCTGCAACTCCATAATTGAAAGAATCTTTATCAGAAAAATAAATAACTGCATAAAAAGACTGAACACTTGAACTATCTGCCGGATAGAGTACCTCAGCGTTCACCCCTGCTGAATCAATGCTGTAAAATGTAGTTTTAAAAAATCCTGTATAAGGATAATGATCACTTGAATCACCGGTGTGTATGACGGCTTGTTCAAATTTACATGTGTCAGCTTCATCAGAATCCCAAATAAGAATATTTCCGTTGTTCTGTGTAGTGCCTTTGTATGTTACTACCAACATAACGGAATCAATATCATTCAGATCATCATCATTTAATAACAAATTTTGTGACAAAGAATTGTTCATTCCTTTCCCTACAACCTCTGTGGTCTGGGCATTAATACTAAAACCAATAAAGAATCCCAGAAATAAAAGTAAAAGTTTTTTCATAGCATGAGTATTTAATTATAGTTAACTTTCTGATACAGGCTCTTATAATATACAAAAAACAAGATCAAAAGGAAAGTTTTACAGAGAAAAAATTACATGCTGAAGCTGAAAGAATAGATACAAAAAGAGTTACTGTTCATTTATAAAACAAAACACCATACTCGGAATTCATCATTGAAAATCGAGAGAGGTGTTTCTCAGTACGATTCCATTTCAAATGAAAACGCCCCCTCATGATAAATTCATGAGAGGGTGGCAATATTAAATTTTTGAATATCCTAATCCTATTGCTTTACAAGTTTAGTTGTCTGAACTCCACTTTCACTCTTCAGTGTTACAACATAAACTCCTTTAGTCAGTGAACTCACATTGATAGGCTCATTTGCACTAACAATCTTTTTCTGCATCAAAGCCTTTCCATCTGTACTGTAAATAGTCAACACTGACTCCTCGTAAAGATTGCTTATATATACATAGGTTGTAGCCGGGTTCGGATACAGATAGAAGTCTCCATTCGGAAATTCCGGATCAATAGGCTGAGCAATACTGATAATAGTATAAAAATAAACCGTTTTAAGATGGTTGCTGTACTGATTTATCGTTTCATCCCAATACAAGGTCTCCTCTTCAGTTTTTATTCCGTCTTCATTGTATGTGTAAGTATCAAGACGGTTCTCCTCCCAGTTACTACTGTTTTCGTTCCATCTTTCATAAACATCTTTGATCAGATTACCTTTAGTATCAAGAACCTTTGAATGTTTGACAGCTTTCCTCCAGTCATCCGCTTCGACATCCCAGTCTTCACGAACCTCGACAGTACCCGGGGCATTATCAAGTTCAGAAACAGAAAATGATCTCACATTTTTCCATGCATTATTTTCAGCATCCCAATCAATTATCTGATGTGTCGTCAGATTTCCATCTGCATCATATTCGTAAATACATTGCCATTCGTCACCCCAGGCTGAGACTGTTTTGTCGAATGATTTATTCATCAACTCCAACAGGTTTCCGTCTTCGTCGTAAAGACATTCGTAATTCCAGTAATTTTCCCATAGATTGCGGTCCTTATCCCAATTCATGGTATTGTAACCGGTCAATCTTCCTGCAAGATTATACTCCTGTAACTGCTGCCATCTATCCACCCATTTTCCACTTAATGTTTCCCATTCGGAATAAACAACTACCAGACTGGAATTGTTAATATCTTGTTGATAACTTTTCCTCCAGACATACTCCCAATCACTCTTCTCATCATCCCATTTTAATGTCCGGGTATTAAGCATAGAACTGCCCTGAGAGTAAGTATACTCTACCTTTTTGCCGTTTTTCCATGCTCCTGACTCATAAAACTGAAAAACGTAATTGACAAGATTATTATTCTCGTCATATTTATAATCAGACCTGGAATCAAGTACCCAGCCTCCCCCGTTGCTGATGTATGTATATGCTGAATCCAAGCGATAATAAAAGCTGTCCACAACCTCAATTTTTTGCCCTTCCAATAGATTCAAATCCATCGTACCAGCCGTTAAATCAAGGCTTTGAGACTGCACAATTCCTCCCCATGCGACCAGTGTCGCCACTACACTCAAAATACGTTTCATACTGATTGAAATAGGTTGTTTGTTCCTTGATACGAAACAAACTTAAAATGGTTATAGTTTTTGTCCATTTTCTTACGTTCAAAGATAAAAATATTTCATTCAAGTAAGAAATAGTTACTTTTGTCAAAAGATAGAACAGACCAAAAAACTCTTAAAATTATGTTTAACAAAGAGGTAATCCTGGCAAGTAATTCACCCCGTAGAAAAGAACTTTTAACAAACCTTAAAATACCGTTCAAGGTCATTGTAAAGGATGATCTTGATGAATCTTTACCGGATGATATCAAAACAGAAGATGCAGCAAGATTTCTTGCAAAAAAAAAGGCCTCTTTTTACAATGATGTAATACAACAGAAAAACACAATACTCATCACAGCTGACACCATAGTTCTGAACGACGATAAGATACTTGGAAAACCGTCAGGATATAAGGAAGCATTCGATATGCTCAGGTCACTATCCGGGAAAGCACATAAAGTAATTACCGGTGTGGCAATAACATCTCAAGAAAAACAAACAGCGTTTGATTCGATAACAAAAGTATATTTTAAAGATCTTACTAACAACGAAATAGATCATTACATAAAGCACTTCAAACCGTTCGATAAAGCAGGTGCATACGGCATTCAGGAGTGGATAGGGATGATCGGGATAACAAAGATCGAAGGCTCATATTTCAATGTCGTAGGCCTACCTGTTCAAAAGCTTTACTCAGAGTTGATAAAATTTTGAAAGAAGACATAAAAAAAGTAGTATTTTTGAATCAATAAATGTGTTAATGGTTCAAAATAATACTGCCTCATGATCAAGCGATTTTTAATTCCCGTACTGTTATTTTCCATAATCAGCATTAAAGCATTTGCCGATGAAGGCATGTGGATCCCTTTACTGCTGAAGAAATACAACATCGAGCAGATGCAGGCCAAAGGCTTCAAACTTACTGCTGAAGATGTTTACAGTATTAACAAAGCCAGTCTGAAAGACGCCGTAATGATTTTCGGCGGCGGCTGTACCGGCGAACTGATATCTGACCAGGGATTGCTTATCACAAACTATCATTGCGGTTATCGTTCCATTCAAAAACACAGCAGCATTGAACATGATTACCTCACCGACGGCTTCTGGGCCATGTCGAAAGATGAGGAATTACCAAACCCGGGATTGACCGTCACTTTCCTGAAACGGATGGAAGATGTGACCGATAAAGTTTTAGAAGGAGTTACCGACAACACACCCGAGAAGGAAAGAGAAGAGATAATTAAAAAGAACATTGCTGAAATAAAAAAGGAAGCAACAAAAGACAACAATTATCAGGCTGTTGTAAAACCATTCTTTTACGGTAATCAATACTTTCTTTTTCTGAACGAGATATTCAAAGATGTACGCCTTGTAGGGGCACCTCCGTCAGCTATCGGTAAATTCGGCGGAGACACGGACAACTGGATGTGGCCCCGTCATACAGGTGATTTTTCGGTTTTCCGCATTTATGCAAACAAGGATAACAAACCTGCAAAATATTCAAAGGATAATGTCCCTTACAAACCGGTAAAGCATTTCACCATTTCGCTCAAAAAAGTGAAAGAAGGTGATTTTACAATGGTTTTCGGATACCCGGGAAGCACCTATGAATATGTCCCTTCGTATCACATCAAAATGCTGACCGAATACATCAATCCTAAACTGATAGATGTAAGGACAAAGAAACTGGATATCATGAATAGCTATCAGGATAAAGATCCTAAGGTACGTATCCAGTATGCCGCCAAAAATGCAGGTGTCTCAAACTCATGGAAACGCTGGATAGGAGAAGACAAAGGTCTGGCCAAATTAAATGCTGTTGAAAAGAAAGAGAAGTTCGAAAATAGGTTTAATGAATGGTGTAAACAAAACACTCAAAGAGAAGAGAAATACGGTAATCTGTTGACTGAATACAAAAAGGTTTACGACAAGTACGCACCTTACAGACTTGCTTACTACTACACTTCTGAGCTTATTTTCCGCAACGGGATTGAAACAGCATCCATTGCAGGAGCCCTTAACGTTTTAAAGAACCTGCCTGAAGATCCGAAAAAAGAAAAGATCATTGAAGCTCTCAGAAAAAGGGTAAAAAGTTTTTACAAGGATTATTACATACCGCTCGATAAAGACATGACGGCAATGCTGCTTAAAATGTACAAACAAAATGTTCCGGCAGAATTTCATCCCGGTATTTACAGTTACATCGATAAACATTTTAAAGGCGATATTGACAAATACACAGAGCACCTTTTCAAGAAAACAGTTTTCACAAATGAAAGCAGTGTTAACGAACTACTGAACAACATCGACAAAAAAACAATTAAAAAGTTAGATAAGGATCCTGCCTTAATTCTATACAACAGTTTCAGAAAAGAATACATGACGGCAATAAAACCGGAACTCAACAAGCTTCAGCTCCAGTTAAATGAACTGAACAGAAAATACATGGCAGCCCAAATGGAGTTTGAAAAGGACAAGGATTTCTATCCCGATGCGAACTTCACTCTCAGGGTGACTTACGGTAACGTAAAAGGATACCATCCCAGGGATGCAGTTTACTACGAATACC
>JAOZOF010000104.1 GCA_029933425.1 Marinilabiliaceae bacterium | reverse complement strand
CCCAGCTTTTTATCGGCAGGTCTGTAAGGTCATACTTGCAGAATGAGTATATGAATGCACTGGCAAGCCGGGCATTTGTGATCAATGGAATGTTGAAGTCGATGGCATCACGGCGGATACGGTAACCGTTCTTCAGTTCATCTTTGCTCAAGTTCTTCGGGATGTTGATCACCATGTCGATCTTTTTGTTCCTGATGTATTCAAGTGTGTTGGGCGACTTGTTCTCGTTTGGCCAATAAAGCAACGTTGTTTCTACTCCGTTCTCTGCAAAGAACTTATGTGTTCCGCCGGTCGCATACAGGTTGTACCCGCGCTCTTTCAACATTCGTGCACTGTTCAGCAGTTCCATTTTCGAACGAAGCGGACCAGATGATATCAGGATGTTTTTTTCGGGAATCTTGTATCCCACGGCAAGCATCGACTGAAGAACGGCATCGTAGTAATTCTCTCCGATACATCCTACCTCACCTGTTGATGACATGTCAACTCCGAGTACAGGGTCAGCTTTCAGAAGTCGTGCAAAAGAGAACTGGGGAGCTTTTATTCCTACGTAATCAAGTTCGAAAAGGCTCTTCTCTGGTTTTTCAACAGGAAGGCCAAGCATCACTTTTGTGGCAATGTCGATGAGGTTTACCTTAAGTACTTTTGATACGAACGGGAAGCTTCGTGATGCCCGCAGGTTACACTCTATAACTTTTATGTCGTTGTCTTTTGCCAGAAGCTGCATGTTGAACGGCCCTGAAATGTTAAGTCCTTTTGCTATCTCACGTGCGATCTTCTTAACCCTTCTGATTGTCTCCACATAAAGTTTTTGCGGTGGGAAAACAATGGTTGCATCACCGGAGTGAACACCTGCAAATTCAATGTGTTCCGAGATGGCATAAGCGATCATTTCACCGTCTCTTGCAACGGCATCTATCTCGATCTCTTTTGCCTGTTCGATGAATTCCGATACCACAACCGGGAACTCTTTCGAAACATTCGCTGCCAGAGTAAGGAAATGCTCAAGTTCATCCTTGTTCGAAACTACGTTCATTGCTGCACCTGATAACACGTATGACGGACGCACAAGAACAGGGAACCCAACTTTATCAACGAACTTAAAGATGTCATCAACAGATGTTAGTTCGCTCCACCTTGGCTGGTCAACCTCAAGGTCATCAAGCAGTGCGGAAAATTTCTGACGGTTCTCGGCACGGTCGATATCGACAGGGGATGTCCCGAGAATGGGCACATTCTGACGATTGAGCTTAATGGCAAGGTTGTTGGGTATCTGCCCGCCTACTGAGACGATCACGCCTTTAGGCGTTTCCAGGTCGATGATGTCGAGCACGCGCTCCAGGGTAAGCTCATCGAAGTAAAGTCTGTCGCACATGTCGTAATCAGTACTCACCGTTTCGGGATTGTAGTTGATCATGATGGAACGGTAATCCTGATCGTTCACAGTGTTCAGCGCATTTACGCTACACCAGTCGAATTCCACACTAGAACCGATACGATAGGCTCCCGATCCGAGAACCACAACCGACTTGTTGTCATTTTCGTAATCGATGTCGTTAACCTTTCCGTTGTAGGTCAGGTACAGGTAGTTGATCATCGCAGGAAACTCCCCTGCAAGGGTGTCGATCTGCTTCACGACAGGCAAAATTCCTTTTTCCTTTCTGTGATCGCGAACTGCAAGAAGGTTCTTTTCCATCTCACCTGAAGGAGAATCCAGCACCAAACGTGCGATCTGGAAATCACTGTATCCCATCTTCTTGGCATCAAGCAGAATGTTGTCGGGAAGCTCGTCAAGAGAATTGTATTTTTTCAGGTCCTCTTCAAGGTCTGTTATGTTTTTAAGCTTTTCGAGGAACCACCTGTCGATCTTTGTCAGATCGTATATCTCATCCACTGTGTAACCGCTCTGCAACGCCTCTGAAATAGCAAAAATACGCTGGTCGGTAGGTTCTTCAAGTTCTTTCCGGATGTTGTCAACCTTGATGGGCTGGTTTGCCACAAAACCGTGCATCCCCTGACCAACCATTCTCAGACCTTTCTGGATAACCTCTTCAAAGCTCCTCCCTATCGACATGATCTCTCCCACACTTTTCATACTCGATCCTATCTGCTTCGAAACCCCGGTAAACTTACTGAGGTCCCAACGGGGTATCTTACAAACAATGTAGTCGAGTGCCGGCTCAAAGAAAGCAGATGTCACCTTCGTAACCGAGTTTTGTATCTGATGTAGTCCGTAACCGAGACCAAGTTTGGCAGCCACAAAAGCCAGCGGATAACCTGTTGCTTTCGATGCCAGGGCACTTGAGCGCGAAAGACGTGCGTTGACCTCTATTACCCTGTAATCTTCCGAATGAGGATCAAGGGCATACTGAACGTTACACTCGCCAACAACTCCGATATGACGAATGATCTTTATCGCCAGTTCGCGCAGTTTGTGATATTCTGAGTTGGAAAGTGTCTGTGACGGAGCAACTACAATGCTTTCTCCTGTATGAATGCCAAGCGGATCGAAATTCTCCATGTTACAAACTGTGATGCAGTTGTTGTAGGCATCACGCACTACTTCGTATTCAACCTCTTTCCATCCTTTTATCGATTCTTCAACAAGTATCTGGTTTGAATATGAAAATGCATTATTCGCTCTGTCGACAAGCTCTTCACGGTTGTTGCAGAATCCACTTCCCATTCCACCTAGAGTGTAGGCCGCCCTCACGATTATAGGATAGCCTATCTCATCGGCGGCTTTCAGTGCTTCTTCGGCAGATGTGACCGCAATACTAATCGGTGTTTTTACATCTATTTCTTTAAGTTTGTTTGAAAATATCTCACGATCTTCTGTATCGATTATTGCTTGTATGGGAGTCCCAAGAACCTCAACATTGTATTTTTCAAGGATGCCTCCTTCGTATAACTGAATTCCGCAGTTCAATGCTGTTTGTCCTCCGAAAGCCAGAAGAATTCCTTCAGGTTGTTCCTTTTTAATTACTTCCTCCACAAAGAACGGGGTTACAGGAAGAAAATATATTTTGTCGGCAATGCCTTCTGATGTTTGCACTGTGGCAATGTTAGGATTTATAAGAATTGTCTCTATCCCTTCCTCCTTTAATGCCTTTAATGCCTGAGATCCTGAATAGTCAAATTCACCCGCTTCTCCGATCTTTAATGCTCCTGATCCCAGGATCACAACCTTTTTAACGTCTTTCTTCATTTTACGGCTTTATTATTTCTGAGCTTAATTTTTGTATCGGGGCAAAAGTACTAATTTTTTGTAAAAAAAGTTTTGTTCAAAAGAAAAATTGCATAAATTTGCACCGTAAATGCATAAATATGCAAGATGAAGAGTAAAACGCAAAGATTGATAGCAATACGTCAGATTATTACTGAAAATAAGATCAGTAATCAGGATGAGCTGTTGACACTGTTGAACGGACAGGGATATCAGGTTACTCAGGCAACGTTGTCGCGTGACCTTAAATATCTGAAAGTGGCAAAGGTTGCGGACAGTGAGACCGGATACAGATACGAGGTGCCGGATTCAGGGGGCATAAGGCATGAGGATGAATACACAATGGAAGGTTTTCCGCTGAACAGGATCGATTCCATAGAGTTTTCAGGGCAGCTTGCAGTGATGAAGACTAAGCCCGGTTTTGCAAACAGCATAGCGTCTGTGATCGACAGTTACGGTATTTTTGAGGTGTTGGGGACAATAGCGGGTGATGATACTATTTTACTGATAAATCGTGAAGGGGTTTCCAAAACTGACGTTGTGAATGCGTTGGACCTTATTCTTCCCGGATTGAAAAATAAAATTCTGTAATTAATATTATGGAGGATTTTAAAATAATAAAAGCAACAAAAGAACATCTTCCTTATGTTGATGTGATCCTTAAAACCATTGAAGGTGCGGCAAAAGTCAGAGGTACAGGTATTGCAAAGCGGACACCTGATTACCTGACAAAAAAGATAGAAGAAGGAAAAGCTATCATTGCTCTTAAAGAAGATGAGTTTGCGGGTTTTTGTTACATAGAGTCGTGGGGTGGGAAAAAATTTGTTGCAAACTCAGGCCTTATCGTTGTTGATAAATTCAGAGGTCACGGACTTGCAAAAGAGATTAAGAAGAAGGCTTTTGAACTTTCGAGGGAATTGTTCCCTCATTCAAAGATATTTGGTCTGACAACGGGATTGGCAGTGATGAAGATAAACTCGGACCTGGGTTACAAACCTGTTACATTTTCTGAGCTTACCGATGATGATGAGTTCTGGAAAGGTTGTCAGAGCTGTGTGAATTACGACATTCTGGTTCGGACGAACAGAAAACACTGCTTGTGTACGGGAATGCTTTACAGTCCGCCTGAGGAAGAGGATAAAACCGGGAACGACGGAGGGGAGAGGAAACATCATCATACCGAAAACCTTGACGTGGTTAGCAGATGGGTGAAGTTCAAACAGTTTGTGTTGTTGCAAAAAAGTAACGAAACAAAGAAAACAGAAGGGAAAAAGAAAAGTATTCTTAGTTTGTTGTTTTCAATTTAGAATTAATTTAAAAGAAAAATGAAAGAAAAGGTAGTACTTGCGTACAGTGGAGGATTGGACACATCGTTTTGTGTGAAATACCTGTCGGTTGAGAAAGATCTGGAGATACATTCGGCAATTGCAAACACAGGTGGTTTTTCAAAAGAAGAGTTGGATGATATAGAGAAAAAAGCTTACGAGCTTGGTGTGGTGTCGCATACGGCGCTTGATGTGACACAAACCTACTACGACAGGTGCATTCGTTACATGATCTATGGTAACATACTTAAAAATCATACATACCCGTTGTCAGTAAGTTCGGAGCGTATCTTTCAGGCCATAGCCATTGTTAATTATGCCAGGGAGATAGGCGCTAAATACATTGCTCACGGAAGCACAGGAGCAGGGAACGATCAGATCCGTTTCGATCTGACCTTCCAGATACTTGCTCCTGAGATAGAAATACTGACCCCGATCCGGGATTTGACACTTTCGCGTGACGAGGAGATTGATTACCTGAAAAAGTTCGGTGTTGTTCGTGACTGGTCGAAGATGGAGTATTCCATCAATAAAGGATTGTGGGGAACAAGTATCGGTGGAAAGGAAACCCTTACCTCGGATCAGACTCTTCCTGAAGAGGCTTATCCGAGTCAGGTGGAAAAAACTGAAGAGACAGAGCTTGTGATCGAATTTGAGAAGGGCGAAATTAAGAGCGTTGACGGAAAAGAGTTCGAGAATAAGACCGATGCCATAATCGATATTGAGACAAAAGCCAAAGTGTACGGAATCGGTCGCGATATGCACATTGGCGATACAATTATCGGGATAAAGGGGCGTGTTGGGTTTGAAGCTGCAGCTCCTCTTATCCTGATAAAAGCTCATGAGGTGCTTGAAAAGCATGTCCTCACCAAATGGCAGATGTACTGGAAAGAGCAGCTTGCCAACTGGTACGGGATGTTGCTTCACGAAGCCCAGTACCTGGAGCCTGTTATGCGTGACATTGAGGCTTTTCTTGATAATTCGCAGGAGATGGTCACGGGAAAGGTAATTGTAAGATTAAGTCCGTACAGATTTTTTGTAGTTGGCATCGAATCGGAGCATGACCTGATGAACAGCGGTTTCGGCGAGTATGGCGAGGTAAACAAGGCCTGGGATGGACGTGATGTTGAGGGCTTCACAAAGATAATGTCAAATTCGTTGAAGATTTACAATACGGTTAATAAAGGCAAGTTGAATTTTATTTAAAACAGCCCCTCCCCAACTCTCCCCATTTGGGGAGGGAGATGGGAGAGGTGAAAGTCACTCCCCCTTGGGGGGAGCCGGAGGGGGCACTATGATCAAAGCAGGAATAATAGGAGGAGCAGGATACACCGCAGGTGAGTTGATCAGGATATTGATCAATCATCCCGGTGCTGAGATCGCATTTGTGCAGAGTTCAAGCAATGCGGGTAACGCTGTGACCGATGTTCATGCCGATCTTTTGGGGGAGACTGATTTGCAGTTTGAGGAATCACCTGACCTGCATGAGGCTGATGTGCTTTTCCTTTGCATGGGGCACGGACGATCGAAGTCGTTTGTTGAAAGCCTGCCTGCTACATACCGGGGAAAGATAATTGATCTGAGTAACGATTTCAGATTGAAAAAAAATGCCGGAGATTTTGTTTACGGTCTGCCCGAGTTACAAAAAGAGAAGATCAAGAAAGCTTCACGCATTGCTAATCCGGGATGTTTTGCAACGGCAATTCAACTGGCATTGTTGCCCATTGCGGCAGCAAAGATGCTTAACGAAGTTCATATTCATGCAGTAACAGGATCAACAGGAGCAGGTCAGTCATTGGGTTCAACAACGCATTTCAGCTGGAGAAACAATAATATGTCTGTTTATAAGGCATTTTCGCATCAGCATTTGGGTGAGATTGGCGAAACATTGAAACAACTCCAGCCCGGATTTGAAGAGGATGTGAACTTTGTTCCTGTTAGGGGCGATTTCCCGAGAGGCATAATGGCTTCTGTTTATCTGGATGCATCCATAACAGAAGAGATGGCAACTAAATTGTTTAGCAACTATTATTCCAAACATCCGTTTACTCATGTGACAGATAGGAATCCGGATCTTAAAATGGTTGTAAACACAAATAAGGCAGTATTGTATGTAAAAAAGTATGGCAAGAAATTGCATATTATCAGCATGATCGATAATTTGCTCAAAGGAGCATCAGGTCAGGCTGTTCAGAATATGAATTTAATTTTTGGATTGGATGAATTAACAGGTCTTCATCTCAAACCTTTGGCGTTTTAAAAGATCTCGAAGGTTGTTGTAATTTTGGTTTAATATTAGGTGTTTAAAGAAGAATGTTAATTAAGATACCGGCGGCAGCAACGGCTGTCACGGTATCACATCCGATCATTTAAAAATGATTGAGTGCAGGAATGTGGGAATGCGGATACAATATAATTAAGGAGTAATTGAACAATGCATTAAGATTCCCTTTTATATCGTTATTCTCACATTCTTTTTTAAAATAACACCTCATCCTCTCTATCCACCTCTATACTTGGAGGGGGAGGAACGTAAAGATTAAGCGAAACGTTCAGTTCATCAAGGGGATGAGGCCAAAAAATATTTATCGTGGAACTGTTTGACGTATATTCATTATTCGACATTGTGCCGGTAAAGGCAGAAGGTTGTTACATTTGGGATGACAAAGGTAACAAGTACCTTGACCTTTACGGAGGACATGCCGTGATTTCGATAGGTCACAGCCACCCTCACTATGTCGACAGGATATCGTCACAGCTTAAAAAGATAGGATTTTATTCCAACTCGGTGGTCAATCCGCAACAAAAAGAACTTGCTGATAAGCTTGGCGAACTGAGTGGCATGGACGATTATGCTCTTTTTCTGTGTAATTCCGGTGCGGAGGCTAATGAAAATGCTTTTAAGCTTGCTTCATTTCACACCGGAAGAAGTAAGATAGTGGCATTTGAAAAAGCTTTTCACGGACGTACTTCCGCTTCTGTGGCTGCAACAGACAATAAAAAGATAGTTGCTCCGGTGAACAGTTTTCATCAGGTGGAGTTTCTTCCTTTTAACAACGTTGAAGCTGTTGAGCGCACATTGAGCAAAAAGGATGTTGCAGCGGTAATCATCGAAGGTATTCAGGGAGTGGGTGGTGTGAATATCCCGGAAGAAGATTTTCTGATTTCATTGCAGAAGTTGTGCAGGAAGTACGGAACACTGCTCATACTCGATGAGATTCAGAGCGGATACGGCAGGAGTGGAAAGTTTTTTGCGTTTCAGTATTCGGGGATTGATCCTGATATTGTAACAATGGCAAAAGGTATGGGTAACGGTTTCCCGATAGGGGGTGTCCTTATTTCTCCCGAAATTAAGGCAGAGAAGGGTATGCTGGGAACAACCTTTGGCGGAAACTACCTTGCATGTGCAGCAGGGTTAGCAGTGCTGGAAGTTATGAAAGAAGAAGATCTTATCAGTAAAGCTAAAGAAACAGGTGAATATTTATTAAAAAACATAGAAGCAAACATATCGCATAAAGAGCTGAGAGGCAGGGGATTGATGATTGGAATTGAATTTGAGGAAAAAATTTCTTCAATAAGATTTCAATTATTAAAGGAAAAATGTATTTTTACCGGCATTTCCGGCACTAATACCCTGAGGTTATTGCCTCCCCTGACCCTTTCTATTGAGCAATCCGACAGCTTTACAGGCAGTCTTGATGTGCTTAAAAACAGTTCATAAACGATATTTTTGCTAAATTATGATCAAATCATTTTGGAACGAAGAGTGGAAAGATTTAAATTTTGAGAAGGGAGCATTAAGAAAAAAATATGCTATATCTAATTACGGACGTATAGTCAGCTACATCGATAAGCTGGAAAACGGTACTTTGGTACGAGGCGGAACGCTGAGAGGGTACAAAACCCTGCCTGTTCGTCCGTTCGGAAAATCAAAGACCTTTTATGTTCATAAGCTGGTAGCTGAGTATTTTCTTAAAAAGGAAGATGACGATCATAAATATGTTATTCATCTTGACTATAACAAGGAGAATAACTTTATCGAAAACCTGAAGTGGGCAAACAAGGATGAAATGTTTGCTCATCAGCAAAAGAATCCTGTGGTTCTGGAGGCTCGTGAGAAGCAGAAAGGAAGAAAAACGGTGAAAGGTCACAAACTTACGGCCACTCAGGTTATTCGATTGAAGAAAAAGATATTAGACCCGAACAGGAAAACTCGTCTTAAGCTGATAGCCAAGCAGTTTGGGATAAGTGAGATGCAGCTTTACCGTATTAAATCGGGTGAGAACTGGGGGCACATAAAAGTCTCCGAAGAAAATAATGATGATTAGATCTTTCTGGTAGTTTTTGAGTAGCAACTTGAAATTGACCGGAAAGAAGTGTTAATTTCAAGGCTCAATAATTATTCTATGAAAGAGAAACGTATTGCCATAATTGGAGGCGGTAATCTTGGGACCGCCATAGCAAGAGGGCTGATTTCGAAAGGTATTGTCAAACCTTCGAATATGACCGTTACCCGGCGCAGGATCTCATTACTCAAAGAACTGTCCGACCAGGGCGTAGTTGTCACTACTGACAATTGCGAAGCTGCAAAGAATTCCGACATTATCATATTAGGGCTTAAACCGTATCAGATCGAAGAGGTGATAAACGGGATAAAGCCTTGTCTTACTCCTGACAAAGTTATTGTTTCTGTTGCTACAGGTGTTGCTTCTGAAAAGATACAGGAGATGTGCAGTGTTGAATTGCCTGTTTTCAGGGCAATGCCAAATACAGCCATTGAGATCGGCGAATCGATGACTTGCGTATCTTCGTTGAATGCTACTGAAGAACAGGAGAACGACATTGTTGATCTGTTCAGCCATCTTGGTAAAGCCATCATCATACCGGAAGAACTGATGTCATCCGCAACGGTACTTGCAGCATGTGGTATTGCTTATGCGCTTCGTTACATAAGGGCATCAACGCAGGGGGGCGTTGAGATAGGTTTCGGGTCGCAGCTTGCACTTCAGATAGCAGCGCAGACCGTGAAAGGTGCAGCCGAACTTCTTATCCAGAAAGGAAATCATCCGGAGGACGAGATCGATAAAGTAACCACTCCGAGAGGTGTAACTATTTCAGGACTTAACGAGATGGAACATCGTGGCTTCAGCTCATCTTTGATCAAAGGGCTTCTTACTTCGTACAACAAAATTGAAAAAGGGAAATAGGATCTTCGGGATGTCGGAAAAGCTTACCATTAAAATAGGTTCCAATGTGTTAACTGCAGAGGATGGACAACTCGATATGCATCGGATTGAGCATCTTGTTGAGCAGATAGCTGAATTGCATAATGCGGGTAAACAGATCGTTCTGGTATCATCCGGTGCAGTGGCGGCAGGACGAAGCATGATAACATTCGGGAAAAAAGCGGATCCCGTAACCGAGCGTCAGGTGCTTTCATCAACAGGTCAGGTGAAACTGATGAGTATCTATTCCCGGTTGTTTGAAAAGAAAAATGTTCCTGTTGCTCAGGTACTGGTAACAAAACAGGATTTCAGGACCAGAGAACACTATCTGAATATGAAAAACTGTATCTCAGGATTGTGGCACAGCGGTATCATTCCTATAGTGAATGAAAATGATGCCATATCGGTAACTGCATTGATGTTTACGGACAACGATGAGCTGGCCGGATTGATGGCTTCAATGATGAGCTGTGATTATCTTTACATCCTGAGTAATGTTGACGGTATTTATAATGGTGATCCGTCGGAAAAGGAAAGTGAAGTAATCCGGGAGATCAGAAATGATGATACCGTGGACGTTTTTTCATTCATATCTTCTGCGAGGTCCGACTTTGGCAGGGGAGGAATGCTGACTAAGTTCAGGATTGCTCAGAAGACTGCGGAGTCAGGAGTATCGGTGCATATCGCGAACGGCAGATCAGATGATATTATTCTCAGACTCAACGGGAAGAAAGAGTTGGTTCATACTCGTTTCCTTCCGGGTGAGAAACGACCTGCTGTGAAAAAATGGATGGCTTATTCCGATGGATTTGCAAAGGCTGAAGTAACCATCAATATAGGGGCTTACGAGGCTCTCTGCTCAGAAAAAGCCACAAGTTTGCTGTTACCGGGAGTTATTGATTTTAATGGTGATTTTCTGAAAGGCGATCTGCTGAGAATACTGAATGAAAAAGGTGATGCCATTGGGATTGG
>JAOZOF010000400.1 GCA_029933425.1 Marinilabiliaceae bacterium | reverse complement strand
TAAATTTGGCATTATTGACGAACGCATTGCTTTTACCGGAAGCTACAACTGGACCTATACAGCAAACAAACACAACCAGGAGAATCTTATCGTTACAACAAACTTCGACATCGTAAAGCAATTATCCGGGCAGTTTGAGAAACTATGGAAAGAGATGTTCTGGTTGTAAACGGATGGTTTTTCGCGTTATTGTCGTAAAAGCTTTTCAGACAAAATATCAATATTCGTCAGACTTTCAGGTAAAAGGTATTCATGGCTTACCCTTACAGGAGTAATGTCGATCCCGCCCCTTCTTGTGTAAACGCATGTTACGGCAAGCTCCACGGGCTGAAAGATATCCCACAACCGTTTGTAGATCATCTCACACACCTCTTCATGAAAATGATTCTCATTTCGGAAAGATACCAGATACTTAAGCAATGAACTTTCATCCGGCTTTCGTTCTCCCTTCATGTAAATGAAAGCAGATCCCCAATCAGGTTGGAAAGTCACTTTACAGTTACTGCGTAAAAGATGGGTAGCTGTTCTGAGCTCAAAAGAGCCTTGTTTCTCAACCTGTAAAACACCTGGTGATTCTTTGAACGTGTCAAACTCCATTTCTGCTGCTCCGGGCAATTCTTCAAGCAGGGGATACTCATTATAATCAAAAAGCTGAATATCCTGTTGTTTTGTGAAGATTTTTATTTTCACTTCAGTTTTCAGAAGATCTGAAAGATCTTTCTTAATGATCTTACTCACAACAGCGATTCCTTCCTCAGGGGTATCCCCGTATTGCTCCATATTGAATGAGTTCAGATACAGCTTCAGCGACTTGCTTTCGACAATAACAGGATTATTGCAGGGGTAGATCAGCTTTAAAACACCAGTAACAGGAAGGCCTTTATTCGTAAGAAAACTTAACTCGTAGGCATGCCAGACATCCACCCCCGTAAAGGGCAGATCGGACCCGTCAATATTGTACTCCTTACGGTTCAATTCACGCGGAACTGCAACAAGCATTTCGGGTGCATAGTGTTGCGGATATTCAACCTGTTTTCCTAAAAACTTTGATTCACTCATTTTCTAAACCCCTGTATTTTCGTTGAACAGATCAATGTGCATCCTCGGACTGAATCTCCAGCCGTTTGCAATAGCCATTTCCAATGCTACCGGAGTAAATTGTCTCAACTCTTCTTTTGTTGCTCCAAGCGGCATAATGAAAATATCATCCCGGGTCCATCCAGTCAGTTTATTTAGAATATCAGTTCGTATTTCATCAACATCCTGAAGTTCTGTAACCACAAACTTTAACTGGAATGATTTCCCGTTCATACCGGCAAAATCAATGTAAGACTGCAAACTGCTTAAATTTATTCTTCTTGAATTATGATTCCGGTGAACATCTGTCTCTGTAAGACCAAACTTTCTTAATTTCTCACGATCCGGATTTGTTGCTGATAATTTTGGAGATATACTGAACAGATCGATAAACCCTGAAAGATCATCATCAAAGATAGTACCGTTGGTCTCCAGTGTCAGGTGCACATCAAAGTTCTCTTTGATCCTTCTACAAAGTAGTGTCAGCTGTTTTGCCTGAAGTACAGGCTCACCACCTGTAATTACAATATGTCTGATATTACCAATATTATTTCTGATCACAGAAATAATAGAATCAACAGAAAACGGTTTCGAGTTCACTTTTCCAAAAACAGAATGAGGGGTATCACATATACTGTATTCCCCATTCCCTTTGTTCCATATACATCTCAGATTACAACCCGCCAAACGGATAAAAAGAGATGGTGTGCCTGTAAGTCTGCCTTCGCCCTGAACCGTTCCGGAAACAGACATGCCGGTGTTGGGAAGATTTTTCAGCAACTCCCCTTTATCATTTCTCGTTACCGGGAAAACTCCCTCTTCTGATAACAATAACTTCATTTACTCTTTTACCTTTCTCCTTTTACCTTACAATAATGCCGGATCTTCAAAACCTGCTTCGGCAAAAGCTTTAGCCCGGAGCAAACAACTGTCACAAGTTCCGCAAGGCTTCTCTCCTCCCCTGTAACAACTCCATGTAAGGCTGAAATCAACCCTAAGTTCCATGCCGAGTTTGATCTCTTCTGCTTTGGTCATGTTGACAAAAGGTGCATGAACCTTAATCGGCATATTCCTTTCTGCCCCCATAACAGTTCCAAGGTTGATCGCCTTTTCCATAGCATCGATGAACTCCTGCCTGCAATCAACGTACCCCGAATAATCAACCTGACTGACACCAATAAAGATATTCTGTGCCTCATTGGCTTCAGCAACCGATGCTGCAATGGATAAAAAAATCATGTTACGGGCAGGAACGTAAGTTACGGGAATATCGGAGCGATCAAGATCACCATTTTCAACTTCAATATTTTTATCAGTTAAAGAAGAACCTCCCCATGAATTCATATTGAGTGACACCATCTGATGATCTGTTACTCCGGCCTTTACAGCGATTTCACGTGCCGCCCTTAACTCACGCGAATGACGTTGTCCATAATCAAAAGAAAGTGCTATGACATCAAACCCTCTATTTTTTGCAACATACAAAGCAACAGCGGAATCCAATCCACCTGAAAGCAATACAACAGCTTTTGCCATGACAATTTATTTTATTAAAACATTAGTCCGAAAAACCCTGCAAAAACAAAAGAGGAAAAAGAAAGACATTTTCCGGTACAGGAAAATAATTGGTAAGTGTCATATCATCTCCTAGTTTTGTTTAACGACAGGATGGTCACGAACTGTCGGGATCATTGATCAACTCCCAAATCCGTCA
>JAOZOF010000399.1 GCA_029933425.1 Marinilabiliaceae bacterium | reverse complement strand
CTTATCTATGTAGCCATTTTCTTCTACTATGAGTCAGGGTATTTCAACACAATGGACATTCAGGAAGACAGGGCAGGCTATTACATAGTGTGGGGTGTCATGGTTTGGGTGCCATCTGTTTACACTCTTACGGCTCACTATCTGGTAAAACATCCGATAGATCTTAGCAACATATTCTCAGCAGCGTTGATCATTGTCGGAATACTCTCGTTTTACAGTAAGACAGCTATGAACAGGCAAAGGATCAATGTCCGTAAAAACAACGGAAACTATAAAATATGGGGACACAAAGCAAAAATAATAAGAGCCGAATACACCGATGACAAAGGTAAAAAGAGAGAAAGCATCCTGCTTGTTGACGGATGGTGGAAGATAGCTCGGCACTTTCATTATGTTGGCGAAATACTTGGTGCATTATGCTGGTCGTTACCTGCGTTGTTCGAAAACTTTATGCCTTATTTTTATGTTGTATATTTAACTGTTCTGTTATTTCACCGGGCACAGCGCGACGATGTAAAATGCAGAATGAAATATGGAAAATATTGGGATGAGTACTGTAAGCGTGTTCCTTACAAGGTCATTCCGGGCATCTTCTAATTAAAAGAATTATGTAACTTCACATTGTAAAATATAAGATCATGAAAAAAGTTCTGTTGCCTTTATTGCTTTTCTTTCTTTTTGTTAAATGTACCGATAAAGAAAATGTATGGCTAATAACGGCACCCGCCGGCAGCGACTTCACGCATATTGACAAAACAGGGAAGACTGTCATACCAAACGGAAGATTTGTTTCTCCTGCAGGAAAGACCATTGTTACTGCTCCTCACCCTTACGGTTTGACACTGAGCCCTGACGGAAACATTGCAGTAACTGCAAATTCCGGGATACGGCCATTATCCATTACAATTATACGGAATATCTTGTCAAATAACCCTGAAGTACAGCAGGTGCCTCCCGGAGCATCCACAGACGAAGGAGTGCTGGCATCAGTATTCATGGGATTAGCGATTGCGCCTGACAATAAAACTATCTATGTTTCGGGCGGACAGGAAAACAAAATATTCCTTTTCGATGCCCTGACCGGTAAAAAGACAGGAGAAATAGACTGCTCTTTTGTTTCTGATGATGTTGACTATTCGCATGGTTACATCGGCGACCTGAAGCTGACCAAAGACGGTAAGATCCTCTATGCAGTCGATCAGATAGGCTTTCGTATGGTTGTTGTCGACACCAAAAGTAAAACATTGAAATACTCTGTTCCTGTTGGAAGATATCCTTTCGGCATCTGCCTGTCACCGGATGAGAAGAAGGCTTATGTTGCCAATGTGGGAATGTTCCAGTACGCATACATTAAAGCTTCACCGGATAAGGATGCGAGGGTGAAACCGATCAGTTTTCCTGCGTTTGCTTACGGATCGAAGGAAATGATTGAAGGAATTAAGAACGATACTATCTACATTCCCGGACTCGGCAAGCCCAATGTCCCGGAGTCTTTTTCAGTATTTGTTGTCGATATTGAAAAGACACCTGTTGTAAAAGCAAGGATCAAGACAGGACACCTCGTAGGTGAAATGGTTGAAGACTTTCCTGCCGTGGGCGGTTCAAGCCCTAATTCCATTGTAGCTTCCGACGATTACATTTTCGTCAGTAACGGCAACAACGATAATATTTCCGTGATATCCTACAAAAAAGACACTGTTGTTGCTACTATTCCATTGATACCAGATCCGCGGGTTAAACATTTCAGAGGAGTGATACCTTTCGGCCTTGCTCTCAGTCCTGACCAGAAATACCTTTACGTAGCAGAATCAGGGATAAATGCCGTGGCTGTGATCGATGCAAACAGTTTTAAAGTCCTCGGACATATTCCTGCGGGATGGTTCCCTTCAAAGATAGAGGTCAGCAGGGACAGGAAAAAACTCTTCATCACAAATGCCAAAGGATATGGCAGCGGACCTAATGGAGGCAAGAACTTCAAACACGGTCCCGAAGGAAGTTACATAGGCTCGCTGATGAAAGGCACATTACAGATAGTGGATATACCGGATGCAGGCGATCTGAAAAAAATGACGCAAACGGTTATTTCCAACAATTTCAGATTCCTCAAGTCAGATGACCCACAGCTTGCAAACCGAAAAGACAATCCTATCCCTCTTTATCCGGGAGAAAAAGAAAGCCCCATAAAGCACATAGTTTTCATCTCAAAAGAGAACAGAACTTATGACGAAGTTTTGGGACAGTTGAAAAATGCCGAGGGCGATCCTTCACTTGCAAGATACGGATACGGAGCATCCTTCAGGAACAAGAAAAGAACCGACTCTGTTGAAAATGCAACAGTAATGCCCAATCACCTTAACCTCGCACAAAGATTTGCCTTTTCCGACAACTTCTACGTCGACTCCGATGTTTCGGCTGACGGTCACCGGTGGCTTGTGAATACTTATCCGAACGAATGGTGTGAAACTGCCACTGCAGCAAGTTACGGAGGCAACCGTAAATTCAGAGAGAAATCGAAAGCTCCGGGCGTTTTTGCCATGAACGGTGCAGCTGGGGCGATCTATCCTGAAGATTACAACGAAGCCGGATCGATGTGGGACCACCTTGAAAGAAACGACATCGACTTTTACAATTTCGGGTTCAGCATAATGTTCGAACCTGCCCTCTACCGAAAGAACTTTACCAATACCGGTATCAAACAATACATAAATTTTCCTGTTCCCCAACCCATTTTTGAAAGAACTTCAAAAATGTATCCCACATACAACACTGCCATTCCGGACCAGTTCAGGATCGACAG
>JAOZOF010000013.1:29262-32451 GCA_029933425.1 Marinilabiliaceae bacterium | reverse complement strand
CTGAACAGGGGTATATTTTCCCTTGTTTCATCCTGTAAAGCAATTATATAATTGAAAAAGCCTTCTGTTATGCCACTCATCACCAGGGTAACTGTATCACCTACGATCAGGGCATAGTCCTCATCATCGTTGTAAAAACTGTGAACCCATACTCCGTTTGCATATTCACCGTTGATAAAACGGTCATCAAAAGCTGTCACTTCAGTCAACTGATCAGTATAAAGAGTGTCATTCACGATCAGCGAGAACATGTAGTAGTCAGTGTTGTATCCCGGCGGCTCATAGGCATACAAAAGTACTTTCCATAAATCAAGGCTCTCCTCATAAACAATACGTATTGAATCCACATCGGTTACAGGATTCATATAGCTTTCGGCCTTGTACGATTCCTTAATTCCGTCATTGTTTATATCTACATTTTCAATATTCAGAGTATATGTTCTTCCCGGCACACCATAAAAATCATTTGATGTAATGTAATATCCGTTATTCCCTTCTGTTTCCTTCAGCTCAATAACCTTTATCCCGTCTGATAAAGTAACTTTAGCATCCTGAACCCCGGGTAACTTTTCATCTGCAAAAAAATCTCCTGACTTGGAAAGTTTGACATATTGAAACATTGTATCTGAAGTTATTATACCTTCAACAACCAATCTTGGTCCCGTACCGCTGAGTTTAAGGTCTATTTCCTCGGTACAGCTCCATACTATTACTGTCGATACAAATACAGCCAATATGAAATTTATTTTTTTCATTCTTTCATTAATATTTAAAATTATAAGTGATCGCAGGGATGATGGAAAAAAGATAGGTCATCTCGGCATGCATCACGTAAGGATTATCCTCATCCTGAACAAAATTTATCATCCAGGCATTTTTCCGGTAATAGGCATTGTAAACTGAGAATACCCACTCCCCGTGCCATCTGCGGTTCTTCCTGTTTTTCCCTTTAAGTGTATATGATAGGTCCAGCCTGTTGTATGCAGGCATTCTTTCCGCATTTCTTTGCGAGTAGAACGGAACAACAACACCGCCCGATTCATAACGTCCAATGGGATACGTAACCGGAGTCCCTGTATAGAATATCCAGTTCATTGCAATAAATGATCGTTTGTTGATCTGTCTGTTCACAACAACACTGAAATCATTGGTATGATCGTATGGCGAAAGGTAGGTATTTCCGTTATTTACCCCGTTTATCTTACGTTCTGCCTTCAGCCATGTGTATCCCACCCATCCGTTCCAGACTCCCAGATTGAACTTGACATAAAGCTCTACACCGTAGGACCACGATTTCCCGAACCTTAATTCTCCTTCAAGATATTCATTCAGCAATAACTGGGCATGGTCTTTAAAATCGATGGTGTTTCTCATGTTCTTATAAAAAACCTCGATCGAGGTTTCCAGTTTGTCCGATAAAAAATTCTTAAAGAATCCCATAGAATACTGATCCGAAATCTGCGGTTTTACATTGGGAGATGAAGGGAACCAGATATCAAGAGGTGATGATGAAGTTGAATTTGAAGCCATATTCAGATACTGACGGGTTCGGGAATATCCAGCCTTTAGCGATGAAGTAGGTGTCAGAACATAAATTGCCCCCAGACGCGGTTCTAATCCCTGATATGTATTATATATCTCACCTTTGGGAATATCCTCGTTTCCGTCTACTTCGTAGTTGTCATCATAATGATACAATACACCCGGCCCTATGTTCTGAAATATCGAATAGCGCAAACCGTATTTCAAAGTAAACCTGTTTGTTATTTTTTGAATATTGGAAATGTATAAGGCATATTCGAGCGAATTTGTATTGGGAAGTATTACTTCGTTCGTTGACTCTTCTTCATCCTTACCATAGGCACTCCCGGGCATTATGTCATGATAGGTTGCCTGGCCTCCGAAATTGATCGTATTTGACGGATCAACATAGAAATTGAAATCAGCCTTCATGCTCCAATCGGTCAGATTCGATTTCCATTCAAACGAGTTTGGTCCTTTGTCAACCGTTCCCAGACCGTAATTATACTTTGAATTTATGAGAGTGATATTAGAAAACAATTTCGGGTTATAAACATGATTCCAACGTGCTGTAAAAGTACGGTTCCCGAAATTCATCTCCGAAAATTCGTTTTTGAATACATCGCGCCCGAAATATCCGCTGATGTACACATGATTGTTCTCGTTAAAGGTATGATTCACTTTTGCATTCAGATCATAAAAATAGATGCGGCTGCCTTTCATATCTTTTTTACCTAAAAGAGGAATGAACATGTCAAGATAGGTGCGACGGCCACTTACAATAAAAGAAGTACGGTTCTTGATAATCGGACCTTCAAGAGTAAGCCTTGATGCAATGGTCCCGATACCGCCTGTTGCCGAAAACCTTTTATTATTCCCGTCTTTCATCCGGATATCGAGCAGAGAAGATATACGCCCTCCGCTTCTTGCAGGGATATCACCCTTGTAAAGTTCTACATTTTTAATGGCATCATTATTAAAAACAGAGAAAAACCCTAAAAAATGACCGGCATTGTATACTGTAGCCTCATCAAGAAGGATGAGGTTCTGATCGGGATTACCTCCCCTCACACTGAAACCACTGGAACCTTCACTCGTTGCCTGAACACCTGGCATTAACTGAAGAACCTTTATCAGGTCAGCCTCGCCCATAAGCACAGGAACTTTTTTTATATCCTTGCTCAAAAGCCTCTCCTTCCCCATTTGGGTTGAAACAATATTCCTGTTCTTCTTTATCGAACTGACGGTCACTTCATGTAGTTCTTCAGTACCGGGACTGAGCGATATGTTAATTGTCACATTCCCTTTGACATTGATTGTCATCTCTTTTGCCATGTACCCTAAAAAAGCATAAGTAATGTGATAAAAGCCGGGTTTTAATGAGATACTGTAAAATCCGTATGAGTTCGATGTGGTCCCTAAACTTTTTTCTCTGACATAGATAGTGGCACCTGTCAGATTCTCCCCGGTCTCAGCATCTTTTATATATCCGCTGATGGTGTATTTAATTTCTGCTCCTTCATCAATCTTACGCGGATAAAGAGTAAAATTATTAACCAGAATCAGATAAACAGGTATGATATATTTTATGATCTTTTTCAATCCTTGTTTTATGTCTTGCATCAAAGATAAGAAAGTATGTACAAAATTGATTAAATTGCATTTTCA
>JAOZOF010000013.1:0-29162 GCA_029933425.1 Marinilabiliaceae bacterium | reverse complement strand
TACGGCGATATCGGTGCCTATGGCCAGAAAAAGATAGAAACACCAAACATTGACAGGCTGGCCCAAGACGGGATGAAGTTCACTCAGCACTATGCAGGCGCTCCGGTATGTGCACCGTCGCGTTGTGTATTACTTACAGGCAAACATCTCGGACATTCGCAGGTAAGAGGTAACGACGAGTGGGGTGAAAGAGGAAAAGTCTGGGATTACCGGGCAATGATAGCCGACTCTACTCTGGAAGGCCAACGGCCGATACATGCAGGCACAAAAACCATAGGTCGCCTGTTGCAGCAGGCAGGATATAAAACTGCCGTTGTAGGGAAATGGGGTCTCGGAGCACCTCAAACCGACGGAGTACCGAACAAGCAGGGTTTTGATTACTTTTTTGGTTACAACTGCCAGAGGATGGCTCACACCTATTACCCTGTTCATTTATGGGAAAACATGCACAAAGTTCATCTTGACAATGACACCGTTGCCCCTAATACAAAACTTGACAAAGGTGCCGATCCTTATGACCTGAAAAGCTATGCTCCTTTTCACCTGAAAGAGTATTCACCTGATCTGATGTTCGATCGCATTACCCGGTTTGTTAATGAGAACAAGGACCAACCATTTTTTTTGTACTGGGCAACTACCATACCTCATGTGCCGCTGCAGGCCCCGCAAAGATGGGTAGACTATTATCATAAAAAGTTCGGAGATGAAGAGCCTTACACAGGAAACAGAGGGTATTTCCTGTGTCGGTACCCTCATGCCACCTATGCTGCTATGATCTCGTATCTTGACGAAAATATCGGCAAACTCATAAAACAGCTTAAAGACCTTGGATTGTACGACAATACACTGATAATTTTCACATCTGATAACGGACCTACCTACAACGGAGGGACTGATTCACCGTGGTTTGACAGCGGAGGTCCGTTTAAAAGTGTGTACGGACGCGGCAAGGGTTTTGTTTACGAAGGAGGAATCAGAGTACCTATGATAGCTGAATGGCCGGGACAGATAAAACCGGGAAGCGAAACAGGTCATATCTCTGCATTTTACGATGTTCTTCCCACATTGTGCGATGTTGCAGGTGTTGTTAAGCCCAAAGATATTGACGGAATCAGTTTCTTACCTGTTCTGTTGGGAGAAAAACAAAAGAAGCATGAATTCCTTTACTGGGAATTCCCCGAATACGGAGGTCAGCTTGCCATCCGTATGGGAAAATGGAAAGCCGTTTGCCGGAATATGAGAAAAAAGGATAACTTCACTTTCGAACTGTACGATCTGGATAATGACATCGGGGAGACAAAAGATATTGCTTCTGAACATCCCGATATTATTGAAAAGATAAAAAGGATAGTTAAAGAACAACACACAGAATCACCGAATCCACGATGGCAATTCAAGGTGCTTGGCGATAAATAACAGATAAGTAATAATTAAAACCGGATGCGGACGTCCAAAAAGTCGTCATTCCGGGCGGAGTGAAGGAATAAAGAAAATAATATCTTTGATTACTAACAAATTAGACCTGCCTGTCTAACTGCCAGGCAGACCCGATGTCAGGCGGACACACAGGCGAAATGATTATATTGCGGCTAATTCACGAATGCAAAAAAATAATACTCTGTGCCTTAGTGGCTCTGTGTTAGTTGTTTGATAAATCATCAACATATGAAAATACTTTTTTATACATCGTTGACTATTCTTTTAATAAGCATTTTGCCTGCCGGATGTAAAGAGAAAAAACAAAAGAATGATGCTGTTCTTTATTTGGAAGAACATTGGCAATCTCCCGAAGAATATGTCATCAGCAAGTTTAAAGATCATGACTATGTTTTCCTAGGAGAATATCACAGAATAAAACAGAATGTTGATCTGGTGCTAAAGCTGATACCGGAGTTATACAAAAACGGCATTTATACTCTTGCCATTGAATTCGGTGATGCAAAAGACCAGTATTTGGTTGATTCTCTTATTACACTTCCCGAATTTGACAGGGAGCTTGCCAAAAAAATAATGTATAGCAATGATCCGCTGTGGGGGTACAAGGAGTATATCGATATTTATCAGACTGCCTGGGCTGTGAACAATA
The DNA here is from genome assembly GCA_029933425.1 of Marinilabiliaceae bacterium. Classification (GTDB taxonomy): domain Bacteria; phylum Bacteroidota; class Bacteroidia; order Bacteroidales; family Marinilabiliaceae; genus JAADEM01. The sequence goes on along the minus strand of JAOZOF010000013.1, from coordinate 27,076 downwards.
AAAACTCAGGTAAGGGTGAGCCGTTGTTCAGGGTTGTAAATCTTTCTGCTCATTACGATCCTTGTAAGAAAGGCGGGGCATGGAAAGATATTGACCCTGACAAATATATGGCTGAAGTGCTTTTTAAAGAGGTGATATCAAAAGGTGAAAAGGCACTTGTTTATTCGGGAAATCATCATGCATTCACCAGGTATCATCAACCGCTTTACAATTTCTCAAAAGATACACTGGTTGGTTTTACAACTACAAGACTTGGTAATGTTATTTATGATTCCTTGAAAAACCGGGTTTTCAATATTTACCTGCATGCCGCCTGGGTTTCGGCTGAAGGATGGGATGATCCGTCTGTTTTGCCTGTTAACGGGGCAATAGATTCTGTAATGGCTCTGTTTTCCTACCGTCCGGTTGGTTTTGATGTTGTGGGTACGCCGTTCGGTAAGCTTACAAGCAGTAATTCATACTATGCTCTCGGATATCCTGATTTTACACTCGACAAGTATTGCGATGGCTATATCTATCAAGGAAGGATAATTGACTACACACCTGTAACTATGGAGACGGATTTTATAACCAAAGATAATATTGCAGACCTGAAGGAGTACTTAAAATGTCTTAAAGTTGATGAAAAGCTGATAGACTCGCTAACTGTACAAAATGCCAACGATATTTTATTTGAAGATATCAGGGAACATTTTAAACATTTGCGCGACAAGTACTGATAAATAAATGAATCAAAAAAAATGAAAAAGAAGCTCTTCACCTCATTTCTGTTGTTGTTTGTTTCACTATCCGTTTTCTCTCAGGAGAAATTTTTGTACAAACAGATCGATACCACAAAACTGTATCTTGAAGTATTCTATCCTGAAAATATGGATGCAGCCGAAAAATATCCGGCCATGATCTTTTTCTTCGGCGGAGGCTGGAATGGTGGCAATCTACACCAGTTCATACATCATGCGGAATATTTTTCAAAGAAAGGTATTGTCTGTTTTCTTGTTGATTACCGGGTGAAAAGGCGTAACGGGACCACCCCGTTTGAATCGCTGAAAGATGCAAAGTCGGCAATACGGTATATAAGGGCAAATGCCGATAACTTAGGAGTAGATCCGGAAAAAATAATTGCGTCGGGAGGTTCAGCAGGCGGGCATCTTGCCGCAGCAACAGCTTTGATAAAAGATTACAACGAGGTTACAGATGACACAACTGTAAGTTGTATTCCTGATGCCCTTGTCCTTTTCAATCCTGTTATCGACAATGGTCCCGGAGGCTACGGCTATGACAGGATAGGTGAGGCTTACAAGAACTTCTCTCCTTTGCACAACATCCATAAAGGGGCTCCTCCGACTATTTTCTTTCTTGGCAAAAAAGATAAACTTATTCCTGTAGTAACGGCCGAATATTACAAAATGGTGATGGAAAAGGTAGGCAGCCGGTGTGACCTGCATTTATACGAAGGTCAGGGGCACGGATTCTTTAATTACAGGAACAGGGAGATATACTATGCCACGATAAAAGAGACAGAAGATTTTTTAAGATCTCTAGGATATATTCCTTCAGAACAGAAGCCTGACACAATAAAATGAGCCCGCCGGTCAGTGATCCTCAAATGACAATTCAGTCTTTTGACCAACATAAAGTGTAAGTGGCAAATAGAAATAGAAAGTAGTTCCTTTGCCCTTTTCAGAGTCAAAGCCTATTCTGCCACCCAGTAGTTTTACGTTCTCTTTGGCTATTGCAAGTCCTATGCCCAATCCACCGAAATCGCGGCTTATCTGAATATTCTCCTGAGAAAAAGAATCAAATATCTTTTCCTTTTTCTCGTTGTCAATTCCTATCCCGGTATCCTTAACATATAATTCTATCTCTTTGTCTATTCTTCTGTAACCTATCTCTACATAACCTGCTTCCGTAAATTTAATTGCATTTTCGATCAATCTTCCAAGGATCCTTTTCAGACGGTACTTATCAGTTAAAATAATAATTTCATCCTCCGGAAGATTTTCACTGAGAGATAATTCAAGGTTCTTCACACGGGCTTGTTCAGAATATTTATTTTTCAGGTTTGTGAAAACTACTTTCAGGTTTACCTTATTGTTAAATATACGGCACTGCTTTGTGTTGAGTTCCGATATCTCAATTACATCATTAAGTATCTGTAAAAGTTTATCACTGCTTTCCTGTACAATACCTGCATACATATCCTTTTCCTCCTGTGTGACATGGTATGTTGTAAGAATATTTGTAAAACCAACAATGGCATTTAAAGGAGTTCTTATTTCATGAGAAAGGTTATTGAAAAATTCCGTTTTCAGCTTATCACTCCCCTCCGCTTTTTCTTTGGCCCTTATCAAATCATCAGTTCGTTCTTCTACAAGTTTTTCAAGATTTTCCTGATGCCTGATGAGTTCTTCGGCCTGAGTAAGGAGCTCTTCTTTCTGCTCCGAAATGAGTCTGTTCTTTTTCAGTATCTCCTTGTTCTTCTCCTCAAGCAGTTCATTGTTCTTATTTTTTATCCTTAATATCCGCCAAAGGGAAACAGCTATTACGACGAATATCAGTCCTGCAAGACTATGTACAAGAACGACCAAACTGTTCTCATTATCAACTGATAATTCAGTTATGGCTTTCTTTCTTAAAACATCAGTACGATCTCTTCCGGAAAACATGGGTACAGTAATGCAGGATCTTGTCATATATAACGAGCTGTTAAGACCTGCAATCTTCAACGACTGCGATCCTGCCAACTGTGATGATAAGATCATACTTATAAATAATACCCAAATCCCTTTAACACCCATGATTATGTCTGAAACCCCTTATTTTAGATCAGTTCTGTAAGACATTCACAATTTGTTTTCATAAACTAAAAAACCATTGTGTTGCTTACACTAAAACCTAAAAAGAATTATCTGTTAACAATATTCTTCCCTGTACCGAGTTCTTCGGTTCATTGTTCAGATGTTCAAAATTATCCCAAAAACATCTTAACTCAACTTAATTGCTAATAGATTAATTCTTACTGCATTATACTGAATAACAGCAAAAATGTTACGTCCATCAATTAAAATCTGCAATATTTTGTGTTTTATTATCTAACCCAGAATAGTCATTAGAATTGCTAAACAATTCTAATTGCCTATCGATTAAGACATTCATCAGTTTTGTCATTCGCCAAAACAGTGAATCTAAAAATCAGCCTGTCCCGATTTTATCGGGAGGGTTAACCCGCGGGGTCTTTAGTTCAGCGATTTTATCGCTTCCTAACGACCAATTTGGGTTTAAAAATCACTCAAAAGATAATGATACGGAGCTACCGTTTCAGAAGTATATGTTTGATCAATGATCACGACATTTTCAATAACGGGAAAGATTACGATTATTTGCAGATGAGAACAGAAAAGTATCTGTATCAGGAATGATCTTTTATTAACTTCAATAACTTTTCCATATTTAGTTCCCTTGCCAGATACTCTATCTTGGCCTTTTCGTAAAAAGGCTTGCGATTCTCAAGCTCCATTCTGATAAAGTCGGGTATAAAATCAGGATCAATGCCACGCAACATCGGATATTTGTTTGTGTTCTTACCTACCCGCATCATTATGCAACCAAGGCCGGCCCTAAGATAAAATGTAAGACCTGTTTTGTTCATTATTTCCATGTTATTCCCGCGACAAGGCAATAGTTCACTTGTGGCTACCACAGTATTCTTCATTTTCAACACCTCATCCATAGCCACCTGCTCAAGCTTAATGAACAGCTCTTTATTCCTCAGAAGTTCAACAAACGTAAACCCCGATACCTCCATCATCATCTCACGGGTATCAACAAAATCATATCCCAGCTCTTTGGCAAGTTTTTTACCCCATTTAGCTTTACCGGCAGCTAGGTAACCTATAAAGTATATCAGCATAATATCTTTTAAAGATTAAGTTATAATTTATGATGGCCTAAAGTTGAGAATAAAATAAAAGTTTTTATGGGTATAACCCCTTTATAGTATCTTATATTCATCAGATGACTCGAAGTCATCTGATGAATAGATAAATTAACCTTCTTTACCTGTCAATGCTGCATCAATATGGCTATTTACTCATTCAATAAATCAATAACCTCCTTTAACAGCTTTGGTAAATGATTTATTACTATTCCCCAGATTATAACATCATCTACTTTGTCGTAGCCATGAATTACCCAGTTTCGAGTATTAACAATCTGCCTTGCATTTTCTATCTGAATGTCGGGGTCGAGTAATAGAATTTTGTTCATCGCCTCACCAATGATTTCAACCTCTCTTTCAACTGCTCTGCGTAACAGTTTGTTATTCTGATACTCAAAAAAATCTTTCTTTCCCTCCAGATACTCGTTAACAGATTCTATTGAAGTTTTAATGTCAAAAAGATATTTCTTTATATCATACTTCATAAATCAACTGTTTAGTTTCATTTACACTCTTTATGAAATAGGGATTAGAAAGAGTTCTTTCAGTGACAAGATCTATGTGACGACCAAACAGCTTATTCAATTCTTCGTGCAATAGAAAAAAATTATTAGTGTACTCTTCTATTGTGAGATTCTCATCAAAAGAGATCAGGAAATCCACATCACTATTCTCATTGAAATCCTTCGTAGTGGCAGAACCAAAAACATAAAGACGATTGACTCCTAACGTGGAACAGAGCCTTTTTACTTCTTCAATCTTATTTTTTATCTCTTCTTGCATAACAAACTATTTATACAAAGATAAAATAATTTGCAAAAAAACGGGATGATCGTTCATGATCACCCCGTTATAGTATTTGGTATTCATCTGATGAATAAATTAACTTTTCTTACCTGCCAAAGTTGCATCAATGGCTTTACAGGCTCTGAAACCGTCAGCAATGGCGCTAATAGCATCGGCAGTTCGGTTAACAGCATCACCACCGGCATAAACTTTAGGATCGGTAGTCTGCTGATTTTCGTTGACAACGAAGCGTCCTCGTTCGACCTGTATCTTCTCTGCATACTCACCTTCAAGGAAGCTGTAATCGCCTTGCTGACCGATAGCTCCCATAACAGAGTCAACCTCCATAATTTTATTACTTCCTTCGATTGCCACAGGTTTTGGTCGTCCGCCTTTTTCGTCAGGCACCATCTCAGCCATCAGATATTCAATAGCTTTGACTTTTCCTTTATCGTCAGTATGTATTTTGACAGGTATTGTTTGCGGAACAATATCAATGCCCTCCTGCTCTGCTCCTTCTATCTCTTCCCAGTCGGCAGGCATATCCTGAACTCGACGACGGTAAAGAATGGTAACCTCGGCTCCGAGACGGGCACTTACCCGTGCTGCATCAATGGCCACATTACCACCTCCGATAACAGCTACTTTCTTACCTATATCTACCTTTTCACCTGAGTTCACCATGTGCAGGAAGTTAACCGCCTGCATAGAACCTTTAGCATCTTCTCCATCAATTCCCAAAGTCCACGGCTGCGGGAATCCTACACCCATAAACACGGCATCACTCTCCTTGTACAGTTTCTCGAACGAAATATCCTTACCAACTTTCGTATTGTATTTGATCTTAACACCTATCTTCTCAATGTACTCTATCTGTTTATCCAGACTGTCGATCGGGAAACGGTATTTAGGTATTCCATACATAGTCATACCACCGGCTTTGGCATTTGCCTCGTAAATGGTAACATCATAACCGCGAAGAGCAAGATAATATCCGGCAGTCAGACCTGAAGGCCCTGCTCCAACAATACTTACTTTGTAACCGTTAGGTTCTTTTATTTCAGGATTGACGATCTCTTTTGTAATGTCAGAAGTCATTGCGGTTTCGGTAGCATAACGTTTCAGCCAGCGAATGGCAACCGCCTCGCCGCGAACAGCAATGGCACAAACATCCTCACAACGACGGGTACAAACCTTACCGCACATCTCAGGCAGCGGGTTGTTATCGTAAATGATACGAACAGCATCCTCATCATTACCTGTTGCAATGGCATTGATGTATTCGGGAATATGCATGTGATCGGGACAAACCTCGGTACAGAGTCCGCAACTAATACAGCGCGAAGCCTCTTCACGGGCCATCTCCTCATTGTATCCAAGCACAACCTCAGCAAACGACTTAACACGCTCCATACCCTCAAGCTCCGGCATCGGTACACGGTTGAATACGTTAAGTGACTGCTCTGTACTTGTTGTGAATGAAAGATTATCTTTTCCTTCAGGATTGTCAACTCCCGGAACGAACAGGAATGTATCCGGATCATCACTTACATACAGGTAATCCCTTGTAAGACTCAGACTCCCTGTAGGACAAACCTCTACGCACAATGCACACCAACAACATCTTCCGTTGTCAACCCTCGGCCGTAACCCGCTGTCGCCTTTATCACCCTCAATACCTTCAATCTTGATCATGTCGATGGCCTTGTTCTGACAAATAGTAGAACAGTTTCCGCAACCGATACACTCCTCAAGATCGTTGTAATGGAACCCACGGTAACGCTCCGCAGCTTCGATCGATTCCTTCGGGTACGATATGGTGTGCGGCTTTTTGCCAAACTGCTTCAATGCAGTCAGTGGTTTCAGTGTGCCTTTTAAATCGAAAAAACTCATGTTTTTATGTTTTTGCCTGTTGCTCGTCTTTTTTTCCCGGGGTTGACATCCCGGGTTATAGTATTTCGTCCCTACGGGACTTCTTTCTGCTCTTTAATCTTCCAATTTTCATCCCCTTTTAGGGGACCGAGGGGGTTACCTCTCTATCTCCGGCGGACAAGTACCGAGACTGTTCATGATAGCTGACACATCAGCAATGTTCTCCCCTACAAGAACATCTTCAAGCAGGGTGATGGCATGAACATATGCTGCACCTCTGACATGTATTCGTCTTGGATTCAAACCTCCGTCACTTGCAGCATACAATCCTACTTCACCTCGTACCGATTCGACACGTACGTATGCATCGCCTTTGGGCAACGTCCATTTTTGCGGGTTAGGTATTTTGTTGTAAACAGGGCCTCCCGGCATCATGTCGATCACCTGACGAATAATACGTATCGATTGCCTTGCCTCCTGACGACGCACCAACGCACGAGCCCATATGTCAGCACCTTCCTGTGTGGGAACAATGAAATCAAGTTTGTCATAAACCTCATAAGGATCATCAATACGAATATCGCTCCTGATCCCGCATCCACGAAGAACAGGTCCTACAACTCCATGCTCAATTGCTGTTTCTTTATCAACGATACCGACACCTTTTGTACGTTTCTTGAAAATGGCATTATCAAACATCAGATCATCGTAATCATCGAGGCGCTTTTCGAGATAGTCCATTGTTTTAAGCACTTTCTGCTCGAAACCTTTGGGCAGGTCACGGCGGACACCGCCCGGCCATATATACATGTGATAAACACGACCACCTGTCAGTTCTTCGAAAAGATCGAGAATGTAGTTACGGTCACCAACACTCCACTGTCCCATAGTGTAAAGTCCAAGACTTCCGTTCTGACCTCCGTACCAAAGCATGAACGATGCCAGACGTGCAAGCTCAAGTACCATCACACGGATGTACTTGGCTCTTTCAGGTACCTCTCTACCTTCAATGGTTTCTACAGCTCTTGCATACAACTCCTCCATCGGGTCTGTTTCCGGAACACAGAAACGGCACATGAGCGTAAAACTCTGCAGCCAGTTCCGTTTTTCCTGCAACTTCTCAAATGCCCTGTGAAGGTAACCCACTTCAGTGGTTGCCTTAACAATGGTATCTCCTTCTATTTTCAGGCGCACCATCATGTTTCCGGTGATACCGGGGTGCTGAGGTCCAATATATAATGTTGTTGCTTTTTCTCTCATTATCTTGAGTATTTTTTAGCAAAATCAGGTATTTCTTCTCTTGAACGCTCAATGATAGCTTCACGCACATCCATTGCATCTTCGCGTCCCGGACGATGCCAGAAAGTTTCATCCGCATATGCTTCCGTATCAAAATCACGACGCATCGGAGGCAGTCCTTCCCAATCTTCAAGCAGAAATTCGTCAGCTGCCACCAGACCGTCAACCTCTATGCCAAACATCTCCTTCAACTCTCTTTCGTAAGTATTTGCCTGACGCCATATCATATCGATATTTGGCAATACGCCTGTTTCCCTGTCGATACGTGTTTTTATGAAAACCTTCAGTTTATCCTCAGGCGACCATACGATGTAAACGATCTCAAACTCACCATCCTCTAACCAGTCAACACATGAAATATGCGAAAGATGGATATAACCAAGATTTACCTTCAGATATGTAAGTATCTGCGGAATGATCCTGGTCTCAACATGAAAGTCAAGACGGTTTCCGTCGTAGTCTTTCTCCGTCACGTTATCGAATGACGCTTTTATTTTTGATATCAGATCGGCTTTTATTTCTTTCATTGCCTTTTGTTTTCTGTGTGTCCCGGGATTGACATCCCGGGTTATAGTATTTCGTCCCTACGGGACTTTTTTCATTCTATCTCCTTCCCTTTGGGGAGGCCGGTAGGGGCCATTACCAGTTGTAAAGCGGCATTTCGTACTTATTGCCTATTATCTTCCTGAGATTACCTCTGTAATACTCGTGATCATCCTTGTACTTTTGTGCACCGTTGGCTTTTCCTTCAGCTATCAGTTGTTGCAGTTTGCCAAAACCTGCGAGCACTGCTTCAGGACGAGGCATACATCCGTTGATGTAAACATCCACAGGCAGATACTTGTCAAGAACTTTGATCGTATTATACGAATCGTAGTACATACCGCCGTTAATGGTACACGAACCAAAACCAATGACATACTTGGGATCCTGCATCTGCTCATAAACACGAATAACCCTTTTCAATGTCTTTGTGGTCAGATATCCGGTAATGAGCAAAACATCAGCCTGACGGGGAGTTGCTGCCCCGCGGACACCAAGTCGCTCGGCATCGTAACGTGATGTCATTGTGGGAGGTATCTCAATCGCTCCGCAACCGGTACCGTAAGCAAGAACCCATATTGAGTGCTTGCGTGCCCAGTTCTTAATGAAATCTGCTATCTTTTGTGAATTCTTATCGTTGATCATTGTTTTATGTTTGGCCCCCTGAATCCCCCTAAGGGAGACTTTCGAAGGAATATTTCATACAAACTAATTACACAAACTTTATTCTTTTAATTTTCTCCCGATATTACTTCGTTCATCGGGATTAATTCGGCTATGTTTTTTGCTTCGCTTACGCTCCCAAAAATCAAGTCCTCATTGAACTTTCTACTAATCTAAAACACCATTGCATGTACAAGTGCAAGGAAGCCGAAAAACAGCGGCCATCCCCAGAAATAACGGATTGCCTGCTCTGTTCTGTATCGCGGACTTACCATTCCGTACAACATCGGTATCAGATATATCGTAAATGTTTTTATAAGTAATTCGATCAGGTTGTCAGCACCGCCCATAAAAAGGTCAACATAAAGTGTAAGCTTGGCAAATGCGAATATCGAACCTGATGACATCATCGTAAAAAGATACTTACCGCCGTTCTCCGACACAGGACCTGAAGCCAGCTCTGTAGGTGCTCCTACAATATCGAAAGGTGAATAGCGGAACATGCCAAGCATCGCAAGAACAGCTGCCAGAAAAGCGAACGGTGATGAGAACATCAACCAGCCCGTTGTTTGCTGAACAGCCATAAGATCTACCAGTGAGGTTGTCTGATACTGCATCATCAGAGCCACAAGAGCCATTACCCAGGGGATTTCGAATCCAACCATCTGGCTCAATCCACGGGTTACACCAATTGCCGAGTTCGGGTTACCTGTCTGACCGGCACCGAGTGCCATTCCCAAAGGCCCGAACACCATGATGTAAAGAAGGAAGATCAGATCACCGTCAAAATTAAGATTAGGGAACCATTTACCATCATTAAGAACAGGGATTATCAAAACCGACATTATGGATGCAACCATAAGAAAAGCAGGTCCTGCATGATGCATGAAACCGTGATGTATTGCCGTCTCCTTGGAGGCAAGTTTAAAAGCATCGATAAAGTTCTGATAGAACGGAGGCCCTTTCCGGTTCTGAACCCTGGCCGTAATTTTACGGCTCAATCCCATGTAGGTCATTCCTACCATGAAGGCAACTATTATGGTAACAATTACCCCGAGAATATAATATCCGACTGATTCCATCTATTTAGTTTTTTATATTTCTAACGGGCGATCGATCATTAATCTGATCAATTCCTAAATATCTATATTCAATTAAAACAAGCTGTCTCTGAACATCAATAATAATATCACAAAAATCACAAAGTACAATGCGTAGGTCTGACCGTTACCAGTGTAAATACGCCTTGTGAAATCGAACAGGGCTTCCAGCCCTTTTCCGAAACTTGTGTAATATTTATCGATCTGCCTTTTCATCACAGGGGCAACAGCACGGAAAAACGGCTGCATGAAACCTGTTATGAAGGTAAGGTTCTCATCCTCACGAGGTATTTCACCCGATGAACTAATATCTTTTGTTGTAACGTAACGTGTATTCTTGTATCCTTTCAGTGTAAGGAAAATAAGGAAGAACAGGAAAATAGCGAAAATGGTATAAACAATAGGTTCCATAACCACTTGATTTCCCCAGTCGTTAAAAATGGTTGACATTTCCCAGAATCTGTTATCGGTTGAAACATATCCCAGAAACTGCATCCCGTCGTTTATAGGTTTAAGTATCAATCCCGGAAATACTCCGAGTACGAAAGTCAGGATTGCCATAATTATCATGGGTACAACCATCATGGCAGGGGCTTCCTTAACATGACTCCACTCTTTCTCTTCCTGCCCGAGGAAAAATCCGAAAAGGAACTTGTAACAATACAGGAATGCTGCAGTACTTGAGAAGAATATCACGATTATCAAAAGATAGTGATTGCTTCCCATAAGCGACTCATAAAGCATCCATTTGCCGATAAAACCACCAAGAGGAGGAATACCGGCGAGTGCAATTATCGACATCAGAGCAGCAAGAAATGTCCACGGCATCTTACGGATAAGGCCTGTAACTTCGGTAAAGTTTGATGTGCCTGTCTGACGCTCAATAGCACCCACAACCATAAAGAGTGTACTTTTAAAAATTCCGTGCATCACAGCAAGGAATAAACCTGACATCATTGCCAGTGGTGTGCCGATTGCTACACCCACAATAATGTAACCAAGCTGGGCAACCGATGAGTAAGCAAGCATCCTCTTGGCATCATCCTGTTTGATCGCCCAAAGAGTACCAATTGCCGATGTAATACCTCCCAACCAGGCAATGACCTCTTTTATCCAGTATCCATCCGGTATCTGCTGAACGATCATTATCATCACGATGACCATCCCGTAAACTCCCATTTTCGACAACGCTCCTGAAAACAATGCTGTGTAAGACATCGGCGAATTACTGTATGCACCGGGCGCCCATACATGCAGAGGCATAAGAGCAGCTTTCGATGCAAAACCAATGAGTAGCAATATCGGTAACAGCCACTTCATACCCAGCGAAAAGGCATGGAAGTTAGAAATAAAGTCACCGATCATCACACTTCCTGAATAGGAATAAATTATCATAATAGCCATCATCATGGCATAAGCACCTATCACGCAAAAGATGATGTAGGTTATTCCCGAACGTTGAACATCCTTATGATTCAGAACTACCATGAAATATGATGACCAACTCATTATTTCCCAGAAAATAAAGAAAGAGATAAGGTCATTTGAAATAAGTATTCCGAACATTGCCATTACCGAAAGAAGGAAGTTGGCAAAAAAGAAGTTCAGGCTTCTTTGTCCTTCCATGGCTTTAATGGCATAAATACCGATGATGATCGCCAGTCCGAAAACAATAATGGCAAAAACATAAGCCAAAGGTGTAAGCCCCCAGCTCATCAGAATCCCCATTATCTCAAACTCAATTATTACGTCAGGCGATACAGCGGTAAAAAACAGCCATGAAGTAACTAATAAGGTGGTAATGAATATTACGCTTCGAAGTATACCGCTAAGTTTTCCAAGGAAATATGTACCTGTTGCTCCTGCAATAAATATAATGAATATGGTCAGTATCGTTTCCATTATGTCAACTTATTGAATTATTGTTTGTCCCAGTTGTAAAACCTTATCTATGTATTGATGTGTATTAAGCAGGTCATCGGCGGCAAGATCAATAAAGCCTGTTACCGACGAAGGATAGAATCCTATCATCAAAACGATAAATGCCAACACGAACAGAGCTATCATTCCATTGAAACCCGGTTTGTGTGGTTCAACCGAAATTTTATCGTCATATTCAAAAAAGAACAACCTGTTAATGACACGGAAATAATACACAACTTCAAAGATGCTTATGATCAGTATCGTGGCCATGATAAATAAAAGGTTCTCATCGGCAGCGGCACTGAGAAAAGCCATCTTACTCCAGAAACCCGAAAATGGAGGAAATCCTGTTATGGCCAAAGCTCCAAGCACAAATATTATTGATACCACAGGCATCTTCTTTGCCATTCCGGTAATCTGTTTTATGTATTTTTCAGTGGTGTTAAAGGTCAGGAAACTTCCGCTTAAGAAAAGCATAGGTTTTGTTATTGCATGGTTCAGCATCAGGAAGAGAGCAGCAAAAACACCGGCTTTTGTTCCCATCCCGAAGGCGACCAACACAAGCCCCATCTGACCGATACTTGAATATGCCAGCATACGCTTCAGTTTCTCCTGACGCAATGCCGATGTTTCAGCAACAATGAGTGTTATCAATCCTATCACGATCAGTATCTTCATCGGACCGGCAATATCGAACAGCGTGAACATCATCCGGACCATTGCGTAGATACCTGCCTTTGCAACAATACCCGAGAATGCTCCGCCTACAGGACCGGGAGCCTCGGTATATGCATCGGGAGCCCAACCGTTAAGCGGGAATATTTCAGCCTCAACACCAATACCGATGATGAAAAAGATCATTGCAATAATCCGGTAATATGGATTCATATTATCAATGTTCGCAGCTATCTCAGCCATATTCAGTGTCCCGAGCTGTGAATAAATTATGATGATTGCAATAAGCAAAGCTGATGCTGAAAGCGAGCCCATGATCAGATATTTGAAAGCAGCCTCGGCTGAATCACGTCCTGTATAAAATGCGGTAAGAGCATAAGCTGAGATACCAACGATCTCGATGAACACAAACTGGTTGAAGATATCACCTGTTATCACAATACCTACTGAACCGGCAACCAGCAACATCAGGAATATAAAATATTTCTTTGCAGCCTCAAACTCTACGTTACGCTTGAAACGATAACTGTAAAGCCACACAATAAATCCCATAAAGGTCATTATGGTCGTAAGGAATCCGGTAAGAGGGCTGAAAACAAGGTTAATCCCCCATGGAGGCCTCCATCCGGCAATTATTTCAACTATTGTATCTGTATTTATTACTTCGATGTAAAGGCTTGCCGACAAATATGTCAGATAAGCAAGAACCAGACCGGGGACAATCCTTACCGATTCTTTCCAAACCATTCCAAACAGCGGTATCAGAAATGCCGCCAGTAAAGGAATTGCAATTAATAATACCGGACTTCCTACCATTTTAAATTCTTTATTTCGTCAATTTTCAATGTATTGTGATGTCTGTAAAGTCTGATAACCAATGAAAGGGCTACGGCAGTAACACCAAACCCGATCACGATAGCCGTAAGCACCAAAGCCTGCGGAACAGGATCGACCATACGTGCAACGGCATTTTCCGAACCGGGAGAAAATATAGGCGCTGTACCGTCCTTAATATATCCTATGCCTATCAACAACAGGTGTATGCCTCCGTCGATTATGGATAGACCTATAATTATCTTTATCAATGACCTTTTTGTCAAAACGGCATACAGACCTATCAATATCAGCAATATTGATGTTCCGTAAACTCCGATCCGTATTAGTTCTGTTGTGTCCATATTTTATTTTAAATATTTTGATAACGAATTGTAGGAACGCACGGCCCCCGAATTTATCGGGGCAGGCTGTGCGTTCCTGCAATATCGTTTTATCCTTTTTCGTGCAAAATTGTATATATCAAACCTGTTAATTCTGCTGCTACCTTAAAACCTACCAAAATATAAATTACGGGTATCACACCACCGCTTATCAGATCATTCAGAACACCCGTTCCCATAAAATTCTGCAGGAACGTACCGCCGTTCATGAATCCCAGCAACCCGAATGTAACAAAGCCTATTCCCGCAAAAGATTCAATAACCGATAAAACATTGTGGCTGATCGAAAAATCACGATAAGCAATAAGCATCAGCAAAAAGCCTGTCGCAATTATGGTACCTCCCTGGAAACCACCGCCCGGTGTCAGATGTCCGTGAATAAAAACATAAGCTCCAAGAAGAATGATGGCAGGGAAAATAAGTTTTGAACCTGCACTCACAATCGAACTGGCAGGCATAAGAACTGTCCTGTCCCCGATATGGTGCCTTTTCTTGAAAAGAATACTTCCCAATGCCGTTGCAGCAAGAAACAGTACCGTTACCTCACCAAGTGTATCAAATCCCCTGAAGTTCACAACTATCGCTGTAACTGTGTTGGCTGTTTTCAGCTGCGATACCGTTTTGTCAAGATAAAAGTTCTTAACTCCGTTATGGTTTCTCTCTGCCTCAAAATCAGGGTCAAGAAATGTTACGGCCAGAAAGAAACCGAAAACAGCGAGAAGAAATATTACAATTGCTTTTTTCATATCATTATAGCTTTTAGCTGTTAGCTTGTAGCCTTTAGCTTTTAATCAAAATTCAACAGTTAAACAAATCAACAACTTTCTACTTCTTATCCTTCTCATCCTCGTATCTCACCGTATTTCTGATGGTAATAATGAAGATGATCGTTGTAAGAGCCACACCTATTGCTGCTTCGGTAAGGGCTACATCAGGTGCCTGCAATACTAGGAACAGGGCTGTAAGTGCAAGACTGATCACCCCGGTCGCGATAACGGCATACAACAGGTCACGCTGACGAACCGCATACACAGCAGTCCCTATCAGCACCAGAAGTAAGAAACCTATGATAAATAACAAATAATTCATGTTCAAAATATTTTATCTCTCCTTGTTCATTTTACTTTACTGATAAGAGAACAAAAAAGAGTTTATTGAATATTTTCTTTTCACCTCTTTAAATATTTTCTCCCTCATCAGGGGATGTGTCAGAGGGATCATCTTTCCCCGCAACCTCCCGGTACGCATCCATATCCTTTGCATCTCCTTTGATATAGGGATATCTCTTTCGATGATACATTGCACGGGCTAAAGCATGTGAACTGATCGGGTTCGAGAAAGCAATAAAAATTATGATGATCGCCATCTTTACTATCCATGTCCAGCTGTCCTCCATCTTCACAACACCAACACCAAGTATCAGACTCATTGCACCCAGGGTGGTTGCTTTTGTTCCTGCCTGAAGTCTGTTGTACACATCAGGCATACGGTAGATACCCAATCCGCCGAGAAACAGGAAAACAGCACCGATAAGGATCAATATTCCTCCGATAATCTCATAAATACTCATAACGCACCCTCCAGATATCTTGCAATTACTATCACTCCGATAAAACCGAGCACTCCGTATATCAGTGCAACATCAACATAGATGAAACGATTGAATACAGCAGACAAAAGGACCAATCCTGCCACCATCAAAGTGGTCATAGTATCAAGTGCCAGAGTGCGGTCACCTGCCGTAGGCCCCTTAATGAAACGAATGATGGAAAATATCATTCCTAATGAAAGTAATACAATGGTTATGTAAAATATATAGGTCATTACACAAATATTTTAAGTAATATTTTTTCAAAAGTTTCAGCAATTTCGGTATAGGCTTCTTCCGGATCAGTGGTTTTCACATCGATCCAGTGAATGTAGAAAGTATCGTCGATTATGTCGATTGATAAAGTTCCCGGGGTTAAGGTTATGCTGTTTGCAAGAACCATTTTTGAGTAATCGGTAGGTAGTTTCGATTTGAACTTAACAATACCCGGATTTATAGGCAATGAAGGCGTAAGCACCCTGCGGGCCACATCAAGGTTTGATTTTATCAGTTCACGAATAAATATCAACAGATAATATACCATGTAAAATATACGCTTTGGTGCCAGGATCTTAAACGTACAACAGGTAAAAAGCGGTATGGAGAAAAAAGAGATCAGCATTGTCACAAACACTCCTGCAATAACCTCCTGCTTGTTAAAAGATGTGGTAAAAGCGATCCACACTATCATTAAAAAGAGCCAGTTGATAAAAAAACGTGCCAGTTTTTCATTAAATGTAAGGCTTTTCATTTATGTTGATTTGATTATTTGTTTATTTGATAAAAGCGTTATTAATCAAGGTCATATTTTTTATCCTGAAAATACTTCATGAACTGAACTCTCTCGTATTCGGCAGGATTCGGACTGTTCTTCTGGCTCATCCTGCCCCTGAACTCATCAATGGAGTTAAACCCGTGTTTTCCCATCCATTCTTCAAGATCACTTAACATGGTAGAGATATGACCGACTCCGTTCTTATACAGGGTTGACACAACCTGTGCCGCATCGGCACCGGCAAGAAGCACTTTTATGAGTGAAAGACCGTCGTGCACACCAGTAGAAGCTATCAAACCGCAATCAAGGCGTCCATAAAAAATAGACATCCAACGTAAAGTGTGGGCAACATCAGAGGCACTGCTCAAAACATTTGTCGGGATAACCTTGAAATTCTCCACATCGAAATCTGGTTGAAAGAAACGGTTAAAAAGTACCAATCCGTCAATACCGGCCTGTGAGATACGTTTTACAAAAGCTCCCATATCGGCAAAATGACAACTGATCTTAACCGAAACCGGAATAGTAACCTTTTCTTTTACTTTCTTTATTACATCAATGTATGTTTGCTCAACTTTCTCACAGGTCAAAGAAAAATCGGAAGGTAAAGTGAACAGATTTATCTCAACTGCATCGACCCCTGCATCCTGTAATTTCTTTGCAAAGAAGGTCCACTCGTGTGATGATTTGCAGTTAACGCTTGCGATCAGAGGAATGCTTATCTCTTTCTTCGCTTTCTTAATAAATTCAATATACTTATTTACATTATCTTCCTTGATCTTGAAATCATAGTAATCAAGATATTCAAGATTGGCTTCATCATCTCTGGACTCCTGCTCTAAGATATGATTATATTCGTGTTGTATCTCCTCTTCAAAGATGGATTTGAGAACGACAGCTCCGGCTCCGGCCTGCTCTATCTGCTTTAATCTGTCCAACGAAAAGGTCAGGCCTGAACTACCTACCACTATCGGGGACTTCAACTTAAGTCCTAAATAATTGACTGACAAATCCATGATATAATAATTTAAATGCGTTTGGAATGATTTCAACAATTCAAAAGTAAAAAAAACAGAGAAAAGAGTACAGGTTAAAAAACATGAATTTTCTCAACAAAAATTGAAAAAAAATTAAGACACGCCCATATTGAATTACTTCTCACACCCCGCACTACTTCGCTAAACGTTTGTCAATCTGTAAATAACGAAGGCATTAACACTGGATGACCTTAGCATTTTACAGTAAGATTTTCGCTTAATTAGATTGATTATAAATTTATCGGCATTACAAGATAAATACGCCGGCCTGAACATTGAGCAAAAATAACCCCCACTGAAAATGAACTCAGTGAGGGTTTTACATAAAAACTGCGAAATGAGAGAAGTTATTTGCTTTCGGTGTTATTTGTTCCTTTGGTCTTTTCTGTCCTGTTCTCTGCTTCTCCTCTCGGGAAAAGTCTCTCCTTGAATTTCCTGATATGATTTTCAAGTGTATCGAATGCACTCTTACTGTCAGATTTCTCTTCAACTGATTTTTGTATCTCTTTTATTGCAGCTTCCAGGATTTTATAATCTTTATCTTGTTTTCCGTATCCCATCTCTTCAGCGAGCAACAATTGATAATTTGCATTTTTAAGCAGGTTTAAAACCTTGTTTGCATTTTCGTGGTCTTTAGCATCGATTCTTGCAGCTTCAATTATTAATTGTTCTGCTTTGAGGATCGGTAAAGGCATAACAGTTTTCTCAACAACAATTGAAGATATTACCTGTTGAAGTACAGCCTTAGCTTCATCCGGTTTATTTTCTTCGAGCAGAGCAACAGCCACTTTTACGGCATCGGGATACGTTACTGTTGGCAGGTAATAACTATTTATGATCACTTCACTTCTTAGATCTCCCAATAACCTTTCAGCCACCTGATAGTAACCGTCGTCCATAGCTTTTTGTGCAGCCTTCACAATAGCCCTGACAGTTTCAATGTCAGTAACCAGTTCATCAGTAGTGAAATTAGCATCGATAGGTATGAAACTTAATGACGGATCTTTTGTGAGCAGAACTTCAAGTTTGCCGATCAACTTATGACCATATTCAATGGCTTTATCTTTTTTATCGGCTTCGATCAGCTGTAAAAAGTTTTGAGTTTCACCTACTACGCTTAATGCCTCTTCGGGTATTTCAGAACGTCTTTTGACTATCTCATCCAAAATATCAGCATATATCCTGGCATTAAGAGTGTCAAGGTTCATTTCCACCGTCTTCTCCTTTTGAGGTACCGGAGAATTAATTTCTTTTTTTAAAGAGTTGTTATTGCATGCACTTAATGCGACAACTGTCATTCCAATCAATAAATAACTTAATCTTTTCATAGCAATAATTTTTTTGTTAGACATAATTTCTTTTCATTTCAGCTAAAACCAAAATCTGTTCCAATAAGGATCTAAAGAAAATATGTCACAAAAAATACTGTAATCAAGTCAAAATGACAACGTTAAAGGATTTTAACTGAAGATTTTTCAGTATTAAAAATAATCAGTACAGGAAGAGTATAACAGGAAAGATCAAAGATCTTTTTGAAATATCCTGAACTTCTTATAGAGTTTCCCTCCGATCTTTTGCACCTCTCCAATCATAGGTTTATTTGTTTCGAGAATAAGATGACTTTCAAGTGTTACCATTTCTCTTTTCGAAGCGGATTCCATCATTTTTATACCCATCAGAACATCCACGCCGTTTTTTCTGTATTCCGGCTTTATACCACCCAAAAGCAGAACTATTCCTTTCGACTTCTTCATCGAACGTAAAATATGGATAAAGCCGAACGGGAAAAGATGTCCTTTCGATCTTTTTATTCCCTCACTTATTTCAGGCATTGCTATTACGAACGCCACCAGTTCACCTTCAACAAACACCGCTTTAACGAATTCCGGTTCCAGAATAGGCAGATATTGATCGGCCAGTTCATACATCTCTTTTTCCGTAAGAGGAATAAACCCATAAATAGGTTCATATATTTCATTTATCAGCCGAAATACAGGAATAATATATTTCTTAAGTTCCTTTTTCGATCCAAACTCCACCATCTCGTACCGGTGAGAATTCCTGCTCGAAATGCGGTCGTAAACTTTTTTGTATAATATGGGCAGTTCGTCCGGTATTGAGATAATATAATCATGAAGGTCAACCTTCTTAGTGTAGCCCTCATTTTCGATAAGCCGGGGCATATAATCATAATTCCCCACAGTTGCCACAACAGTCTGATGCTCAAATCCGGATATCTGAAAACCCTGAGGATCTTTATCGGAAAATCCAAGCGGGCCTATCAGCTTCTCCATTCCTTTTTCACGGGCCCACTCCTCCACCGCAGTGATCAACGCATGAGCAACCTCATCATCTTCATAACACTCCATTGAAAAGAAACGACCATTTTTCTCATTATGTATCTCATTGTACTTGTTATGGATTATTCCCATGATACGTCCTACTGCTTTTTTTCCCCTGTATGCAAGATAAAGCACAGTATCGGAATATAAAAAAGCCTTATTCTTTTCAGGATTATAGAAGGCCCATTCATCCTTGTAAATTGGTGGAAGCCAGGTTTTATGATTTTTATGGATTTCTGCAGGAAGATAAATGAATTTCTTAAGATCCGATTTAGTTTTAACAGGCTGTATGGAAACTTCCATAATGTTTTATCTTAATTGATTTAAGGAAGTAAAATTAATTTTTTTTTTGAACAACAAACAAAACTTACAATTTTATGCCGATGAGTATTTTTTTGCATGATCATTATAAACCCTGAAATACCCATAGACAGATTTCCCTAACACGATAAGACCAGGCACGATGATAATACCTGCAATAACATCCACAGCATAATGCGCTTTAATGTAAACAGTGGAAAAGGTTAACAATATTGCAGGTATAAGCCATAAAAAAAACATTTTCCTGCTATCCCTGAACAGGAAATACATCATTAACCATGTCATACCCACATGTGAACTGGGGAAAGCCCCGGTTGAACCATCCCCGTAAAACAATATCTTATTCATGATATCAGTAAAAAAATATCCTCCGGGTACAACAGTCTCTGATCCTGGTAAAAAATACTGAGGCCCTGCCGATGGAAAAAAAATGAAAATCAGATAAAACAGATAGAAAGACTGATAAAAAACAAAGATCCTTTTTGCCGCCAAAGACGGAAGCTTTATTGCATAGTAAACTATAAAGAACAGCATCAACAGATAAAAGGAAAAATAGCCTAAATGCATCAACTCGCTAAACCAGACCTGCGGACAGCATCCACTGAAAGCCTCACTCGGCATGAACCCGAAAAAACTCTTCTCAAAAGAGATGATAACCGGATCCAGATCATCCATGAATAAGTTATTTAAATAATCTGTTTCCTTGAAAAAATAAGAGATAAAGATCAAAGGATACAGATAATGAAGGGTGTTTGTAAGTTTGCCGGGATATCTTTTGGCAATTGACGCCATTAACAAAATAAACAGTAACATGCCTGCCCTTACCATGTAATGGGTGGCTACATTTTCATAGATGCCGGTGCCTGTGACCAACAGTAATGCAGTGAGAAGGATATATAATATTGTTATGCGATCAACAAGATCCAGTCTGAATCTTTTTAACGATAAATTACCCGTCATTTTAATGCAGAAAAATTTGAAGTAAAAGTAACAATTTATTACTGCTATCCGTTCCTGCTTATCATAAACAATTTTTCCTTGTTAAGTATCTGAATACTTTTACCGCTTATATTTATTAGTCCTTCATTATTGAAATCACTTAATATCCGTGAAACATTCTCGCGCGAATTTCCGGTCAGGTCGCCCAATTCATGACGGGAAAGAGGGAGGTCAAATGTGTCAGTCTTAAATATCTCATCGGCAAAGAAAAGCAATGTCTCTGCAACCCTGCCCGAACTCTGTTTTTGCAGTTGATTTACGCAGCGATGAAAATGCCCTAACTCATTCTTACACAGATTTACAATTATTTCGTAAGCAAATTCACTGTTTGTTGAGATGAAATCCTTGAAAATATGAATATCAATAAAACACACTTCGGTTTTGGTAAGAGCAGTGGCGGAGTAGTTATTCACTTTATCGCCTATTGTGGTAGGAATGCCGAGATATGAAGGCCCTTTTGCTATTTTCAGTATCTGTTCCCTTTCCGGGCCTGCCATGTGTATTTTGACCAGACCTTCTCTGACATAAATAATATTTGACGACAACGCATTCTGCTTAAAGATGATATCTCCTTTCTCGAAAGAAACTTCAACACAACTGTGACCGAGCTTTTCCAACTCATCGTTGCCCAAATGCTTTGCCGCCGAAGAGCGTTTACTGCAAAATTTACATATTTCCATAGTAATAATGTTCTTTTGTAAACAAGTTACTGCATTCCGCAAAAGGTGATTCCGGTTTTATTCTAAATGCAATTTACAATTATTTTATGATATGTGATCTATATCACATTTTAGTTTGCTGCTTCTCACTGCAAATTCGAAACATTTTGACCGATCTGTCCTCAAATTTGTTAATGATATTTTTCTTTTTTGGTTTGTAACAAATTTAGGAGGAACAAAAAATGGCTAAAAAAATGACATTGGCGCTTTTTTCAGGAAGCGTAGATAAACTGACAGCTGCAGGAGTAATTCTTGGCGGTGCAGCTGCTGAAGATATGGATGTTGAGATCTTCGTATTGCTTCAGGCAGCTTTTGCATTTAAAAAAGAAAATGCAATGACCAACGAAAGAGTAGCAGAAATAACCGACAAACAGGATGAATTCCTGGCCTCTCTTAAACGTCTGAATGCACCTCACTGGACAGAAGCATTCCGTAATGCCAAAGAGATGACCAACGTGAAGATCCACATTTGCGGATTTGCCGGAAAAGTATGGCACGGTGAAAAACTCGAGGATTTCATCGATCTTGCTGACGACATCTGCGGTATCGGCGAGTACATGACCGCTGCCGAAGAATCTGACATTAATCTGTTCATTTAACAATTAAAATTAAGGATCATGACACAGGAAGAATTAGCAACATTGACAGCTGACAAAACAGTTGATGCCCGTGGAACATCATGCCCCGGACCTCTTCTGGCAGCAAAAAAAGCCATCGTCGAAATAGACAAAGGACAGATCATGGAAGTACTTTCGGCTGACGAAGGTACCAGAAGAGACATTCCTAAATGGTGTACTAAAAAAGGATATGAATATCTCGGCACACTTGACGAGTCAGGATATTTCAAGATCTTTTTAAGGAAATAGTATTCCCCCGGTAAATTAAAACTCATATTGATCATTCGTAAGCGATAAAATCGCTGAACTAAAGTCAAATTTTAAGATGCCTTCGGTGGTTCTTCAACCGGAGGCTTTTTTTGTTCCGGATAAATTATTGCGGGCATTAACAAAGATACTCTTAATCACAGCCGCAGCCCCCTTTTGCATTTATTCTCTCCACTCAGGACTTTCTTTTACAGTTTTCAGACAGGCAAGTCCTGTTTCAACGAATTGCCGGCAATCATTCATACAGGATAACAATTTTCAAGAATTTATGATCAATAATAAAGATTAATAACAATGATTACTTCTATTTTTACCTTTTATAAAACAACCCTCATTATTTTTTCCATGAACGGACTAAAAAAAATAAGTACATCACTGTTGATCTTCGTAACTTCAACATTACTGTTTGCACAACAAAAAAATATATTGTTCATAGCAATAGATGATCTGAAGCCGCAGCTTAATTGCTGGGGTGATTCAAACATAAAATCACCGAACATCGACCGGCTTGCCGGCAGAGGCACTGTTTTTACCAATGCTTATTGTGCATGGTCGGTTTGCGGACCATCAAGGGCAAGCATGCTCAGCGGGTTAAGTCCTGACGGCACCGGGATCAAGAACCTGACCACACAGTTGAGAGATGTCAGACCTGATGCGATCACATTGCCTCAGTTCTTTAAAAACCGTGGTTACGAGACAGTGGGTATCGGTAAGGTTTATGACTTCCGGAACGTGGATGACGGTCATGATGCCGTGTCCTGGACAAGGCCGTATATCCCAACAACCAAATATACATATCCTGAGGAGTACGGCCCTTTTGTTAAAGGGCAGAATCGTGTAGAAGCCAACACCGTTACGGAGGAAGGGCCTGAAGGTGTTGATTTTGACGGTTACCTGGATGGGCAGTCTTGTCTTCTTGCTCTGGATTATATTGATGAGTTTGCTCAAAATCCCGATAAGCCTTTTTTTCTTGCCGTAGGTTTTAAAAAGCCCCATATCCCGTTTATTGCGCCAAAGAAATACTGGGACCTGTATGATCGTGACGAGATCAGCCTTGCACCGTTTCAGGATGTAGTTAAAGGAGCTCCGTCATATATTTACTATAAACCTGAGCCGAACCCGGATAAATACGTTGATATTCCTTCCGACTGGGATTATGAAGATGTTACGGATAAGATGGATACAGCTACACAAAAACGTATAATTCACGCTTATTACGCCTGTACTTCCTATATCGACGATCTGGTAGGTATGTTGCTGGATAAGCTGGAGGAGAAGGGACTTGCCAAAAACACCATTATTGTTTTATGGGGCGATCACGGTTACCATCTGGGTGACCACAATCAATGGGGTAAGCACACAAACTTTGAGAACGGGACACACCTGCCTTTGATAATTGCAATACCTAATGGTAAAAACGGAGTTTGCTACCGCCCAGTAGACAGCTACGATATATACCCTACCCTGATCGACCTGGCAGGTTATGATGTACCCGAATACCTTGAGGGAGATCTGTTGTCACCTGTTGTTAAAGGGGGAAAATTAATTAAATCGTGTGCCGTTTCTCAGTTCAGGGCAGGCGGTCACATGGGATATTCGTTCCGTACCGAAAGGTACAGATTCACGGCATGGATGGACAAGACATCGTATATCCCGACTGAAATAGACTGGGATGAGAGCAAAATAGAGGATATGGAGTTGTATGATTATATCGCTGATCCGCTTGAGAAAGTGAATCTGGTAAAAGACACAGCCTACCGTAAGGTTAAAGATTCATTGTTGGCAATTGCAGGCAGCTGGTGGAAAGAGCAGCACTATTTCTTCACTACAGGAAGGAATTCTAAATACGTTCCGTATTTTAATTACCTTTTGAATGACCCTGATTTTGAAGAGGGGATAACCTCGGCTTGGAATCTTCTGCAAAAAGGTGATTTCAGTGCCACGCTTTCATCCTCGTCGAATGCACACAGCGGAGCAAACTCAGCAATGCTGGAAATATCATCCGCTGGCAGTGACTTTGCAGACGGACAGCTGATAAACGGTGATTACAACTGTCTGTCGGGGATTCGAGGGCAGGAAGTTATTGTATCGTTAATGGCAAAGTCTACACAGTCAAGCAGCATAAAGATCAGGTTGAACGTACTGAATTTCGACGGCTCAAAGGAAGAATTGATCTCACCTGAATTGGTTCTAACGTCAGGTTATGACTCACTTGGTTACCGGGTAACAATTCCTGAATCAGCTGCAGACTGGGAACTCTCTGTATTATTAGGCAAAGCGTCAGGCACGGTCAATATCGATGACGTGAGAATAAACTCTCTGAACAACGACTCCTCCACTTTCATTAAAAAAAACTTTTCGGATACGACCCTTGAAATTTATCCCAATCCTGCAGAAAAATATTTTTATGTGAAAAAAGAATATCTCAGAAACAAGACGGAATTGAATATCTATTCACTGAAAGGCGAAAAGTTGATATCATCTGTTTTGAAAAATGACAAAATAGATATCTCATCACTGAAAAAAGGAGTGTACCTAGTTGAGGTATTGTCAGACAAAAGTAACAGACATATCAGTAAATTAACAGTAAAATAAACATCTTGCTTATGAAATCTATATATACTCTGATCTTAATTCTGTTCACGTTTTCTCTCCCGGTTATTTCACAAACGGATACAGACAGGAACTTTTTCCTGAACACATGGCAGCCTCGTAACTTTGTGGTACCCACTGAATATATGGATAAAGATGAATCGTTTTCAGACGATGTGGTCAATATAATTGTTGATGCTGCTGATACTTTAAATAAGGTTTTGCCTGTTCAGTTCGGGGCTGTTATTACATTCAGAAGCGGAGACGGGATACTGACCGAGAATGGCCGCCTTGCAACTTTTAAGAGGTCGGGGGTGAAGGCATACAGGTTTCCTGCCGGAAGTGGTAGTAATACTTACTTTTTTGACGGGAATTACCCTTCTTCTTTTCAGACCTGCCTGGATAAAGACGGGAATCCCTTATCGTGGAAACCTATTGACGGAACCAAGAGCACGGCTTTGAAACCGGAGAATTTCGTAAAATTCGTACAGCAGGTAAACGGAGAAGCGATCGTTGTAGTTAATTATTTTTATGCCCGTTACGGAATAACCGCAGATGGAACCCGTGAAGCAAGGGTTCTGCAGGCTGCAAAGTATGCAGCTGAATTTGTGCGTAAGATGAATGTGGAGCTCAATGCAGGAATTAAATACTGGGAGGTGGGGAATGAGTGTTACGGATCATGGGAGAAAGGTTTCAATGTTGAGGGGCTTGGTTATGTTACGGGAACCGAGTATGGTGAGGATTTCAATGTGTTTGCGAGGGAAATGAAAAAGGTTGATCCTGACATTAAAGTCGGTGCTGTGCTATTTACGAAAGATACAGATTGGAACCCGGAGGTTGTATCGCAGGTCCAGCATGACGCCGATTTTTTTATCATTCATCAGTATTTTACATCTTTTGCGGAGGCAACACCTGAAAATATACTTAACTCGGTTGGTGTTATATCAGATAATATGGAGTTACTGCGAACAACCGTGGAACAAAATACAGATTACACTCTTGACCATTTTCCTGTTGCTCTTACTGAATTCAACAGCCGGGGTAACTATAATACCAATATGTTGAACAGTGTTTTCTTTACACAGGTTTTGGGAGAGGTTATGAAAACCGGTGTCGGTCTGTCCACTACCTGGACGGGAGAATGGAAATATAAAGCCGATGATCCGGATGATCAGGTGAAATCTTTATTGGCTATCGGCGACCCCGATCAGGATGACTACACGCCGTATCCTGTTTTTATGTCATATTATTTTTACGATAAGATGTTTGGCGACCATATGCTTGCAGCCTCTGTTACGAACAGCAGCGATGTGAATGCATACGCATCAAGATTTGCTTCAGGTGAGTTCGGGATATCGGTTGTCAATCCTACGGCAAATGATATTACAATAAAGCTTCAGGTGAACAATGTTGGTCATTACAAATTGACAAAGGCTTACTGGTACGAGGTCAGAGGAAGTTTTGATTATCGCAATACAAAATTCTACATAAACGAAGAAACAGGAACTACAACAGGTGGCGGACCGGATAATTACTATGAAATTCTGCCATACGGAAAAAAGTTTGCGAACAGGGATACTCTCGTAATTCCGGCATTGTCATCAAATTTCATTGTTCTGAAAGGGGTGAAAACAACAGGTATCAAACAAAATGAATTGAATACGGATATCAAACTACACCCTAATCCCGTAAGCTCACTTTTGTACATTGACAGTCAAATGAAACTTTCAGAATATGAAATTTTCAACCTCGCAGGTAATCTGATAAAACAAAATAAATTCACAAACCCTATCGACATCTCGTT